>JBKJUK010000396.1:0-13301 GCA_046590705.1 Thermoanaerobaculia bacterium | reverse complement strand
CGAGTACCGGCTCTCGCGCATTTCGCTGGAACGGAACAACGCCGCGATCAATCCCTTCACGCAGCGGGTAGTCGATGTCGCTCACGTGCGACTCAACAGCGACTGGGAGAGTGGCCTTGGCTACAACATCGGGTTCATGTTCCGACCGAATTCAGACGTAAGCTTCGGCTTGCAGTACCGCAGTGCCATGGACATCGATTACGAGGGCGACGCGAAGTTCAAGCAGATCTCAACCGGGAACGCCCAGCTTGATGCAATCGTCGCACGCGGCCTTCCGCCTACACAGAAGATCGACACCTCTATTAACTTCCCTGGAATCGCTTCGTTTGGCGTGGCCATGAATTGTCTGCCTGGATGGCAGATCGAGTTCGACACGACTTACACCACATGGAGCCGCTTCGAGCGACTGCAGGTCGCCTTCGAAAAGACCCCTTCGGCGAATCTCGACGTGCCCCAGGACTGGAAGGATACTTTTTCATTCCGTCTCGGTGGAAACAGGAAAGTCACTGATCGCTGGGATGTCCGCCTTGGCGCGCTGTACGACCAGACACCGCAGCCGGTCGAAGGTGTAGGCCCGCAGCTTCCCGACGCAGATCGCTTCGGCGTTTCCTTCGGCTTCGGGTACAACACTGGCCGCTGGTCCGTGGAACTCAGCGAGATGGTGATCCCTTTTGCTGAGCGCAGCACCGAGGGCAGGAATCGCGACAACTTCAACGGCACGTACAGCACCGTTGCAAATCTGGTCGGCATTAACATCGGCTACTCGTTCTGACAAGGAGACCCTGCAGATGAATCGAACATTCAAACTCGCACGATTCGCAACGCTCGCCGCAGCCGTTGTGACTCTGACAGTTCCGGCTTTCGCTGCTCGTGGCAAAGCAGATTTCACGCGGTACGTTGCTCTTGGCGACAGTTACGGTGCAGGAATCTCGAACCTCTCGCTGGTCGAGTCTCACCAGCGGTACAGCTTTCCCGCTGTCATCGCCCGTCAGGCCCGAGCAGTAGACTTTCAGCAACCGCTGGTGAGCCAGCCCGGGATCACCCCGGAACTGCAGCTTCTCAGCCTAGCTCCCCTCACCATCACTCCCAAGGCTTCCACGAACGGATCGCCGATCAACCTCTCACTGCCTCGTCCGTACAACAATCTCTCGATTCCAGGTGCTCGTGTCGCGGACCTGCTGACTCTCACCGGCGCGCAGAGTCCCGTCAACACTGCCACCACTTTCGCTCAGTTCATTCTGCGTGGACGAGGCACAGCAGTCGATCAGGCCTTGGCCTTGAACCCGACCTTCGTAAGCCTCTTCGTCGGAGGAAACGATGTTCTCAGTGCTGCTTTGGACGGTTCGCCGGCAACGCTAACGCCGCTTGCCGATTTCACCCGCGACTACAATCGTCTCCTCGACAGGCTGGTGGCAGGCGCGCCACAGGCTGGCATGGTTGTCGGTGGAATCGGCGACGTTACGGCCCTTCCTTTCGCCTCAACCATACCTCCCTTCCTCGTGAATCCTGCCACCAACCTCCCGGTCGCGGGTCCCGACGGCAACCCGATTTTC
The DNA here is from genome assembly GCA_046590705.1 of Thermoanaerobaculia bacterium. Lineage (GTDB taxonomy): Bacteria > Acidobacteriota > Thermoanaerobaculia > Gp7-AA8 > Gp7-AA8 > JBKJUK01. Next base: position 11,748 of record JBKJUK010000396.1, on the reverse strand, counting down.
TTCGTGGCAGACCTCGGCGGCGGAACGATCGGACAACTCACCCCGGGCAGTCGCGTCCTACTTTCTGCAGCTGTTTTACTGGCCACCGGATTCGGAATTCCGTCGGCACTCAAGCCTCTGTTCCCGACGCTTCCCGACGTGGGAAAGCCTCTTCCTGATTTTGCAGTTCTGACGGTTGCAGAGACGAACGCAATCAACACCCGCGCTGCGGAAGTGAACGCTGCCATCAAAGCTGCTGCCGCGGCGCGCGACATCCCGTTCGTGAACAACCAGGCTCTGCTCGATCAAGTCCGCGTTGGCGCGAACTTCGGCGGAGTACGCCTCAGCACTGCATTTCTCACCGGCGGTGTTTTCGGTTATGACGGTTTTCATCCGACCGATATCGGATACACACTGATCGCGAACGAATTCATTAAAACCATCAACGCCGCCTATAAAACCAGGATTGCGCAGGCCTCGCTCGTAGAGTTCTTCTCCAACAACGCACCCGTAGAAGCCTCGAGCGTCTATGTGCCGGAGAACGCACCTTTTCTCTTCGATATGAGGTCGGCGCTGGCTCTGTGGGAATTCTTCGGAATCCACCCTGGGGTCGGAATCGGACAGCCAGCCGGCCAGGCGAGCGAATAGAACTCCCTGCAGCGACACCAACAAAAAGGCGAGCCTGAGGGCTCGCCTTTTTTCATTTTGGAGATGGAAAACTCAGGTGCCTGAGGGTCGGCCGCGCGGCGACGGACGAGAGATATCGATCATGGCCATGCGCGTTTTCTCGTCGTACCAGCAGTGGAACCGTTTGATGCCTGGTACGTCGATCTCGTAGTGCCTGAAGAAACTGGGGATATGAATCGAGGTGGATTTATCCGACTGGCGAATCTTGGCGGTACCTTCTTCTCTTTTCTCGATCGGCTTAATTCCAATCACTTGTCTCTTTCTGTCGAAGTACAAATGCGCGTTCGTTTTACCGCGCAGGCCGAGCATATCGGCCACGGAAGACGCCAGACGAATCAGGCGCGACTCCACAATGGTGGCCGACGCTGGAACATTCTCGAAGTCCGGCTGGGGTACCCATTTCTCGAACGACATTTCCCATCTCCTCACCCGTCACGAACGCTCGACTCGACTTGTAGCCTCACCATTAGAAGAAATCTGCCACGATTTTGTCAACTATTAACAATAAAGGATATGTCGACAAAAATATCGGCAGCCTGAGCAGATCTATTCTAGGGATGGCCTAATGCACCTCTTTTTCCACAGGTTAAATGGGCTCTCAACCGATGGTCACATTCCAGTTAAGTTCATTGTTTTAAGCAGTTGAGCTTGAGCCTTCGGTTCAGATCAGTAGGCCCGACTGCAAGCTCCTCTCCATGACCCTGCCAGAGCGCTGCAGTGACGACGATTTTGATCACCGGTCTAGCCACGGTGTATTTCCGGATCGATCAGACCGCCTTTCTACGCCGGGTGGACATGCTGTTTTTGACTTTCGCAGAGCCCGAGGTATTCTCTGCTCGGGACTTCCGCAGGTCGCGAAAGTCATGCTTTCAAAAGTCATCAGTGCAGCGACCTCTGGAATTGATGCAGTAAGGATCACAGTAGAAGTTGACGCCGGCTCCGGCTTGCCGGCCTTCACCATGGTTGGCCTTCCCGACACCGCCGTCAGGGAGGCGTACTCGCGCGTGCGCTCTGCGCTGGCGAACTGCGGGCTTCGCTACCCGCAGCGCAACATCGTGGTCAATCTCTCCCCTGCCGACGTGAAGAAGGAAGGCTCGGCCTTCGACCTGCCCATCGCCGTAGGAATTCTCCAGGCCTCGGAGTACCTCCGAGAAGAGCATCTGCAGGGTCGGGTTTTCGTGGGAGAGCTGTCACTCGACGGTTCGCTGGCTCCGATCCGCGGTGCGCTCTCGATTGCTTCCGCCTTCGCCAGGGATGATGAGGTGCGCGAGTTGATCGTTCCAATGCTCAACGCCAATGAGGCCGCAGCGGTCGGGCGACCTGCCGTGATCGGGGTCCCGCATCTTCCTGCCCTGCTCGATCATCTGAGAGGTGAGTCGATCATTACGCCTTCTGTCACGGTGGTGTCGAGCGAAACCTTGCCGGAGATGCCCGACTACGCTGAAGTCCGGGGGCAGGCCCAAGCCAAGCGTGCACTGGAGGTGGCCGCTGCAGGTGGTCACAACGTCATGATGATCGGGCCTCCCGGGTCAGGGAAGACCATGCTGGCCAAAAGGCTTCCATCGATTCTTCCACGCCTTGCGCTCGAGGAGTCGATCGAGACGACCAAGATTCATTCGGTGGCGGGAGTGCTTCCCCATGGAGCAGGCCTGCTTACCAGGCGGCCATTCAGGGCGCCACATCACACTATCTCGAACGCAGGGCTGGTCGGCGGCGGCTCACAGCCGCGTCCCGGGGAAGTGAGTCTGGCGCATCAGGGAGTGCTCTTCCTGGACGAGCTGTCCGAGTTTCGTCGGGACGTGCTCGAGGTGATGAGGCAACCGATGGAGGACGGCTTTGTCACGATCGCACGCGCAGCACGTTCGCTCACCTTCCCCTCACGCTTCACACTTGCAGCGGCGTTGAATCCATGTCCCTGCGGATATTTCAACGATTCCAGACGCGAATGCAGTTGTGGCCCGTCTCAAATCAGCCGCTACCTGGCAAAGATCTCCGGTCCCCTGCTGGACCGCATCGACCTGCAGGTCGAAGTTCCTGCGCTCACTCCGGAAGAGATAGGCAGCACGCTGGCAGGCGAGTCCTCAGCCTCCATCCGCGTCAGAGTCGAGAGCGCGCGCGAGATTCAACGTTCGCGTTTCCAGGGCAGTTCGATCAGCTGCAATGGGGAGATGGTCTCCCGGCACCTCAGAACATTCTGCGAGCTCTCGCAGGACTCGCGGAGGCTTCTCGAGACAGCGCTCGAGAAACTAGGCCTGTCCGCGAGGGCCTACGACCGAATCCTCAAGGTCGCGCGGACGATTGCGGACCTAGCTTCAGCCGAGCGGATCGAGACCAGCCATCTGGCCGAGGCGATTCAGTACAGAGCGCTGGACCGCGCGTACTTTCGCCAATGACGGGCCGACTGGATCAGTATCCGCCGCCGTGCCTCAGCCCCGGCGGGGCGGCATCGCGCCAGCCACGGCCGTAAGGCCGTGGATCGTACGCACAGTGCATATTTTTGAGAGCCCCCAAGGGGCGGCATCGCGACGTTGACCTCTGACCTGCCTAACGCGTCGCAGCAGTCTTGAGGTACATTGCTTTCAAACACCTACTCTGTGCCGCAGCGAAAAACCCGATGCCGCCCCGCTGGGGCTCAACGACATTGTCGAGGTGTTGTCGCCCCAGGCCTGACGGCCTGGGCTCCTCGATGCCGGGCCTCCGGCCCTGTGAGGCGGGTGTAGCCGCGATGGCAGGTCACTCGCAAGGAGCACTCGCATGGAAATCAAGATCAAGCATGGGACGACAGCAGCAAAAGCACGCGGCAGCCTGCAGAAGCTTCTGGAGGAGACGGAGGCGAAGCTGGGCCATTACCTCACCGATTTGAAACGGGAGTGGAAGGACGATGCTCTGCAGTTCGCCTTCAAGGCCAGTGGGATGAAGGTCTCAGGCTCGATGGAGGTCAACGATCACGATGTGATCGTGAAGGGCAAACTGCCGCTCCTGGCGCTACCTTTCGAGAAAAAGATCCGCACCGTCGTCGAGACCGAAGCGAAAAAGCTCTTCCCGAAGCCTTGAGATTTTGATTCCGTCGTGGGACGAATCAGTCGATCAAGGTCAATCCAGACGCAGGATTTTTCGCAGAGCCTCGTCGTTGGGATCGACGAAGAGTCGTCCATCCACTTCCAGAGCGGGCGCCTCGCCTGACTTGTAGAGGTGATTGCGATATGACGGCACGTCTGACTCCTGAATCAGTTCGTGCTGCACTGCATGATTGACCAGAAATCGTGCGATCAGACTGCTCTTCTCGCCCTTGATTCCAGGGTAGAACTTGACTGTCATGGTTCCACTTCCTCCCCACCACTTCCATGGAAAAACAATTTCCTACTGCCGTCATTCCATAGAATCCACCGATCAAGCTAACACCAGCAGGCGAAACAGCGAAATTTCGGTAAAGCCGGTGTCAAGCAGAAACGGGAGAGGAATCAGAGCTGGAGTTGGGCCTGCTGAACGTACTGTAGCTCGTAGAGACGCCGATATAGTCCGCCGCGAGTGATCAGTTCATCGTGTGATCCGCTCTCGCGAATCTCACCATGATGAAAGACCAGAATCTTGTCCGACGAGCGGATGGTGGACAGACGGTGAGCGATGACGATCGACGTACGGCCAGCCATCAGCACTTCGATTGCCTGCTGAATGGCGCGCTCAGTCTCGGTGTCGATCGAGGCGGTGGCCTCATCGAGGATGAGCACGGGCGGGTCGAAAGCCAGCGCTCTGGCAAACGCCAGGAGTTGCTTCTCACCTACCGAATAACCGGCGCCTCTCTCCATAACCGTCGACGCATATCCTCCGGGCAGGCGGTTGATGAAGTGGTCAGCCTGCACACGCGTAGCGGCGCTTCGGACCGCCTCGCTGCTGATTCGAGGATCACCTAACGAGATGTTTTCCTCGATGGTGCCTGAGAAGAGGAAGAAATCCTGCTGAACGATGGCGAACAGTCTGCGGAGATCGTTGAGATCGAAGTTCTTGATGTCCTCGCCGTTGATCAGAATCGCTCCCTTCCTCACTTCGTAAAAGCGGAGCAGTAAATTCGTAATCGTTGTCTTGCCGGCACCGGTGTGTCCAACGATGGCCACTCGCTCACCTGCGCGCACGATGAAGGAGATGTCACGCAGCACCCACTCCTCGTCGTTGTAGGCGAACCAGACCTTCCTGAACTCGATCTGCTGGACGGATGTGAGCGGGAGCGCCGAGGCGGATGTGACGATCGTTGCCGGCGTATCGAGGAGACGGAAAACCCGCTCGCTTGCAGCCATGGCCGCCTGGAGAATGTTGTATTTCTCGGACAGGTCTGAAATCGGCTCGTAGAAGCGCTGCGCATACTGAAAGAAGGCGATGAGAGCGCCGAGTGACAGCGTTCCCTGCACGACCTTCCCTCCGCCATACCAGACGATCAGTGCGATGCCGATCGACTGGACGATCTCGATGACCGGATAGAAAATAGAGTAGTAGTAAATCGTCTCGAGGTTGGCGTCACGATGACGGGCATTCAGTGCGCTGAACTTCTCCTGCTCCCGCTGCTGCCGGTTGAAGAGCTGCACGATCGGCATTCCGGAGATGTGTTCCTGCAGAAATGCATTGATGGCCGCGATCCGCGCGCGAACCTGCCGGTAGGTCTTCCTGGCCCCACTGCGGAACCAGATCGAGGCCAGCACGATGAAGGGCGTGATCGAGAACAGGACCAGCGCCAGTCTCCAGTCCATCCAGAACAGCACGCCCACAATCCCCGCGAGTACGAAGATGTCGCCGAAGATGGCCACGAATCCCGCGGTGAACATCTCGTTCAGTGCGTCCACGTCGGTGGTCACACGAGTGATGAGACGACCGACGGGATTGCGGTCGAAGTACTGCACGTCGAGCTTCTGCAGATGTCCGAAGATCTGCTTGCGCATGTCGTACATGACGTACTGACCCATCACGTTCATTAAAATCATCTGTGCGTACAGCACGAAGAACCCGCCCGCCAATGTGACCAGGTAGAGCGTCGTGGCGATGCTGATCCCGCGAAGCGGTGGGACCGTCCATCCGCGACTGCCGAGCCATCGGGCGATGTCGCTGCTCACTCCTGTCTGACCAGCGCTGCCCGACGGAACGACGAAAAGATCGATGGCGATGGCCACGATGGCCGGGCCGGCAATCTGCAGAATCGACGAGAGGATGACCAGGAATACCGAGAAGATGGCGCGGTACCGATACGGCCGGAGATAGGTCAGCAGCCGGCGTGTCAGATGCGGATCGAAGGCCTTGCTGCCTTCGTCCTCGTGACGTTCGACCGCCATCAGGCCATCTCCTCGATCTCGGCTTCGAGAGTCTGCCTGCGATACAGCAGCGAATAAAAGCCGCCGGACGCGAGCAGTTCGTCGTGCGAGCCACGCTCTACAATCGAACCCTGCTCCATCACCACGATCAGATCCGCATCCTTCACCGACGAGACACGATGCGAAACGATGATGACCGTCCTGCCCGACCTTACGTCTCGCAACGCTTCGAGAATTCTGGCCTCGGTGCCAGTGTCCACGGCGCTCAGCGCGTCATCGAGCAGTAGTATCCGGGGGTTGCGAAGAATCGCGCGAGCGATGGCAGTCCTCTGTTTCTGACCGCCCGAGAGTGTGATGCCGCGCTCTCCGATGACCGTCTCGACTCCCTCCGGAAGCACAGAGATATCACTATCCAGGCCGGCCACCGTAGCGACCTCCCGAACCTCGGCATCGTTCGCATCAGCGCGACCGAAGCGTATGTTCTCGGCAATGGTCTCAGAGAAAAGAAACGTCTCCTGAGGCACCGCTCCGATCAGATCTCTCAGCGCCTGTGTCGGAATGCGTTCGACTGGCACCCCACCAATGAAGATCGAGTCGTTTGCAGGCTCATGCAGTCGTGCCAGCAACGAGAGCAGCGTCGATTTCCCACTCCCGGTGCGACCGACGATCCCGACGGTCGTGCCGTGCGGAATCTGCAGCGAGATCTTTTTTAACGTCGGCGTGGCGGCGTACGAGAATTCAAGGTTCCGGATGTCGATGTCGTAGGTCTCGGGAGTTCTGCTGTCGTTCCCCGACTGTTCGTGCATCGGTTCGGCGTTCCAGACGTCGGTAAGTCGTTTCATCGAGGCCATTCCTCGCTGAAACAAATTGATGACCCATCCCAGCGCGATCAGCGGCCAGACCATCCGGCCCAGGTAGAACTGGAACGCTACGAAGTTCCCGATCTTCATCTCGCCGCCGAGAATCTTGTGCGTTCCGAAGTAGAAGATGATAACGAAGAGCAGGCCAATCACTCCGTGCAGCAGCGGATAGAACGTTGCCGTGAGTCCGATCAGCGAGCGGTTGCGTTCCACGTATTCGCGGTTCATCCGCTGGAATGTTGCTACCTCATGCTGCTCCTGGACGAACGAGCGGACCACCCTCACTCCTGACAGATTCTCCTGCACTCGCGCCGACACATCGCCGAAGAAATCCTGCACGGACTTGAAGCGGACGTGAATCCGTTTTCCGAAGTACTGAACCAGCGTCACCACGATCGGTACAGCCACCAGCGATCCGAGAGCGAGTTGCAGGTCGATGCGCGCCATCATGACGAAGGCACCAATGACCACCAGCAGCGATGAGAACGCATGCATCACTGCCGGACCGATGAGCATACGTACGGAAGAAAGATCATTCGTCGCGCGCGACATGAGATCACCCGTTCTCTGGGTCTGATAAAACGAGAGCGGCAGGTTCTGCAGGTGCGAGTAGAAATCGTTTCGCATGTCGAACTCGATGTTGCGCGACGCACCGATGATGATGGATCGCTGGAGGTAGAGAAAAATGCCTTCGACGACTGCAGCAGCGACATAGAGCAGACCGAAGCGCACCAGATCAGCACGCACGATTCCTTCGGCCAGTGCGTTCACACCATTCCCTACGATCAGCGGTTTCGCCAGCGAGAAAATTGACGAACCGACCACACACAGCGCACCCAGCGTGAGTTCTTTCCGGTGACGTGCGAAGTATTCGAGGAGCCTCTGGCGGGGAGTCATTAAAAGGATGGGCGATACGGCCCCGCATTCATGCTAACGCATTCTGACTTTCCCAGGAGCGCGCAGGCCGCAGACCAGGAGTCGCACACCCGATCAAATTAATCCGCAACGAAAGAGTGTGAGAAATGCAGGCTAGTACGCGCGGTTCCGGCCATCGCGTTTCGCGCGATACAGTGCGGCGTCAGCTTCCAGCACCAGCGTCTCACTCGATACCTCGTCGGTAGGGACACGCGCCGCCACTCCCAGACTGACGGTGACGACCGGCGCCACGGAGGAGGCAGGATGCAGGACCGCACGCGCTTCGCAGGCCTGCCTGATCCGCTCAGCGAAAGCCAGAGCCTCGGCGTGGTCAGCGGCGGGCATGAGCACAACGAATTCCTCGCCGCCATATCGTGCAGCCAGATCGCCCGGTTGCACGCCGGCGCGGAAGACGTCTGCGACCGCTGCAAGACATTTGTCGCCTTCAGGATGCCCGAGTGTGTCGTTGTAACTCTTGAAAAGATCGACGTCGGCCACGACCACGGCCAGCGAAGTCTGAAAGCGGTATGCCCTCTGCCATTCCAGCTCAAGGGCCTCATCGAAACGACGGCGGTTGGCGAGACCGGTCAGTGAATCGATGAACGAGAGACGCGCAAGGTGCTCGTTCGCCAGTCTCAGCTCTTCTGTTTTCTCCGCGACCAGGCGTTCCATCTCCACCTGCCGGAGGCGCAGCTGGCGCGTACGCATTCTCAACGTGAGTGCGATGGCTGCCAGGATTCCGAGCACGACCAGGGCGATGAACCATACAGTTTGAAAGAAGTAGGGCCTGACCGTAATCGCGACCGCGTTCGGTGCCTCTCGCCAGGTTTTACCGTCAACCGAACCCGCAACGCGAAAGCGGTACTCCCCGTGCTGCAACGTGGGAAACACCGCTTCGCGGCTCTGCCCGGCGTCTACCCAACTACCCGCAGTGCCATCCATTCTGTATCTGAAACGTACCCTGTCGGAGTAGAGAGGATTCGTCGTCGCGTAGCGGATCGAGATCGGTACTGACCCGGGAGGCAGCACGATCGGTGATCCGATCGGCACCTTCGCGCCATTCACCGAGGCTCCCTCGAGTCGCACGGAGGGTGGGCCACCGGAGCCGGGCAGGTGCGAGGGGTTCACGATCACTAGTCCGCTGTAGCTCGGAAGCCAGAGCAGTCCATGTGAGTCGATCGCTCCGGATGGCTGATGTCCGCCAGCGAAGGTCGTGCTGCGGAGCGCATCGCCAGGACCGTATCCGACGGACTTTATCTTGTGTATACGACCTTCGGCGAAAGCGTCGAGATCGGCTATCGAACAACGGAAAAATCCTCGGTTGCAAGTCATCCAGAGGTGACCGGTTCGGTCCTCGATGATGGTCTGGGCAATGCCATCCCACAAACCGTCTGAAGTTCGGATCGACGTCAGGCGACCGTCACGAAGGCGGTTCATGCCTTCTCCATTTGTCCCGATCCAGAGGCTGTTATTCTCGTCCTCGTAGAGAGCCATGATCCAGTTCGAGACCAGTCCGTCTTCCCGAGTGAGAGTGTCGAAAACTCCGTTGCGATAGCGCACCAGCCCGTGCCCGGTCGTGCCAATCCACAGTGTGCCAGAACGATCCTCGAGCATGGCAGTGACACCCTCGGCAGGCGCCCCTTTCTCGCGTACCGGAGTAAAACCCTTTCCAGTGAAGCGTGCCAGACCAGCCATCGTGCCTGCCCACAAGGTTCCGGCTCGATCCTGCATCATCACGCGAACATCCACGTGCGGCAGGCCGCTGTCGACCGAGAACGTTTCGATCCGTCCCTTACTCAACCTGGCTACGCCTCCGGTATACGTTCCGATCCAGATCGAACCGTCACGATCTTCGAGCAGGCAGGAGGTCTCGTCGCTGGGAAGTCCGTCATCTGTGCCGAGTTTGGTGATGTTTCCTGCCTCAATCCGGTTGACTCCACCTCCGGCAGTGGCCACCCAGGTAACACCGCCGCGAGCATGCAGAACCGAGCGCACGTTGTCGTTCGAGAGACCCTCCGGCGCACCAAGCACGACGAAGTCACGGTCACTGAGCCGATTCAGACCTCCAACCCAGGTTCCGACCCAGATGCTTCCTTGCCGATCTACGTGTACGGACCAGATCTGACCACCGGCCAGCCCGGCCTCAGTCGAGATGGAAGTGAACTTGCCGTCTCGCATTCTGCAGAGTCCACCTCCCCAGGTACCGATCCAGAGCGAACCCTGGTTGTCACGCGCGAGCGCCGTCAGCTGGTCTGTTGGAAGGCCGTCTTTGACCGTGAACGTCGTGATCTTTCCTCTGTTCACATGAGCCAGTCCCCCGCCAGCAGTTGACGCCCAGACTCCTCCAGCGGGATCGGCCAGGACTGCCCGCACGTCGATATGCGGAAAACCTGAAACGGGATCGAGCGATGCGAAACGTTGGCCGTCGAATGACCAGAGACCCCCGCCGGTGGTCGCCAGCCAGAGCTTACCGTCGTTGTCGAACGCCAGTGAACGAAGCCGGATCGATGACAGCCCAGCGTCTTTTTGGAATACCCTGGCCTGGCCGTCTTTCCATCGAACCAACCCGTTCTCGGTAGCTGCCCAGATCGCTCCGTCGCGCGCCTGTGCGAAGCTCCAGACCCTTCGACCGTTGGTTACCTCGCGACCGAATGCCACCTGAAAACGTCCGTCTTTATAGATCGCGGCACCTTCAGAGTGGCCAATCCAGAGATTTCCCTGCGCATCCTCCATCAGGCCGAAGATCGGTCTCGATGACAGCTGGAGAATTCCGGGAGACTCATACGTCTCGAAACGAACACCGTCGAATCTGGCCAGCCCGCCCCCAGTCCCCACCCACAGGTACCCATCTCGTGTCTGCAGCAGGCACTGCACCGTGTTGAGAGGAAGGCCCTGCTCGGTCTGCCACCTGTCGAGTTTGTACTGGGTCAGAGCCTGGCGCGGATCTCGAAGATTGGTTGCCTGACCATGCGCAGAAGTCGAGCCGAACATCGACGACAATAGAACAACGAGTAGGAGACTCCGCAATCGAGTTTCAGCGGGGCCGGAGACATTGTGCCAGGGAGATTTACGCAAGTTCGACAAGTTGCGCGATTTTACTCTCAACGGATCGCAAGAAAACGGTGAACTGAGGGCCGGCTCCTTTTTCAACATCGAACGGGAGGGGGCTCTCAGGCCTCCGGCCGCGTCATTCCGATGAGCCGCGGAATCCCAGACCTCCCGCAGTCGTGAGTGCGAAGAGGAATCTCCGTTCCGCGCAGCCGCGGTGTGAATCTACGACCCCGCGGCACGGACCAGAGATTCCTCTTCGCACCTACATCACGCAGTTTATCGAGGGTGTCGCTTGCTCATCGGAATGACGAGCGGGAAAGCGTCGACGTCTGCTTTGTAGTCGTCTCAAACAGACGGAGAAAATTCCACTTTTCAGTTACCATTCCGAAATGAACGCTGACGCCCCGGAACAGCCACCAATGGGTCATCTCGACATGATCGAGATTGGCGAGCGCAAGCTGACCCTGCAGACGGAGTTTCTGACGCGGCCTCACTGGCGCATCGAGACCAAGGCTTACCTCGGGGGCGCGTTGAAGAAAATCTATGAAGAAGATCTGACCGGAAAACCAGAAGGCGAACTGCAGCGGATCGTTACCGAATTCCACCAGGCCCGGCTTGCGGAGATCACCGCAGGTCTGCAGAAGAAGAGCAGTGCTGCTCCTGATCAAAACGCAGAATGAGAATCCATGCGGCTCGAACGTCTTTCTGAAGAACAGGAGGACCACTGGCGCGGAGAGTTCGCGGGCGAGAACTGGCTCATCGCATCACTGGCGATGAGCGTCACCCTTCCGGAGTACGCCAACGGCCGGCCGAAACTCGAGTCAATGCCCTTCGGCTACTACCTGCAGCCGCTGCATCTGACCGTGTACGGTAGAGAAGATTTGCCTCGCAAGCTGCTGTGGGTTCTCGCGCACCGGCGACCTCCAGTCGATTTTCTCGAAATGGTGGGCGCAGGGATCCGC
>JBKJUK010000281.1:0-4894 GCA_046590705.1 Thermoanaerobaculia bacterium | reverse complement strand
AAGTGCACCGGAGAGCGGGCGCGCGCAACGCGCCCCTACTTCACTCTCTCGAGGTCGCGTTTACTCTCGGTACCACGATTCAGAGCGTTTTCGTTACCACTTTCCCAGGAGGCATGTGCGTCAGGAACATTTCCAGTGCGGCCCGGACGACGTTCTTATGTGCGGCACGGTCATCGGCAGGGCCGCAGATGCGTCCGATCGCGCAGCCATCGAAGGTCATGGCGCGGGGAGGACGGATCGATTCGGTGGCGGCACGGTTGGCGCTGATGATCATCGTGGACACCCCGCGGCTCTCGATCTCGCGGGCCAGAGTGGCGATGGAGCGATGACATGTTTCCGGACATCCGGCCGTGAGAAGTACCAGCTTTGTTCTCGAGCGCTCGATGCGGTCTGCAATCTCTGGAAAGGTCACCTCGTAGAGTTCGCGCAGTCTGGTTGTGAAGCCGTAGCTGTAGTGAGCGTCGTTGACGGCGGCGATGAAACCTTCCGCTGCAAGTTCCTGCAGTGTGGCCAGGGGAAACACGATGTTCGGATCACGATCAGCTTCCCTGTGATCATAGTGGTGATGGGCGATGCGCAGGTCGCTACTGATGGCATCACCAGCAATGACGCGATAGGTGATGTCGCCCGGGTCCTCTGAGGCAAACGGTTCCTGGTCCTGAGCGTGGATTCCCGCGGCGGAGACGAGTGCCACCGTGGCCGACGAGAGAGGCTTGTCGAACGGGGTGAAGGGAATGCAACGGCGGGAGATCGAGAGCATGAAGATGAGTACCTCTTGAGCGGTGACTTCGGATGACGGGGAGATGCTGCGGGTCCGTGGACGACCCGCGAGCGATTACTGCAGATCGCGCAGAAATTCAACCAGCTGAAGGTTGTCAGGCTGTTCTGAGATGTCGTGCACGTCGATGAAAGCGATTTTTCCGTGCTTGTCTACGATCACGATGGCGCGTTCGCAGATCCCAGCTTCATCTTTGTATACACCGTAGGTCTTTGAGACCGCGCCCTTCTCGTGAAAGTCGGAGGTGAGAGGGTAAGACTGTATTCCGCCGAGTGACTTTGCCCATGCCACGTGACTCGGTTTGCTATCGACTGATATGCCCACGACCTGGGCATCATACCGTTCGAACTCAGCGTGATCTGCTTCGTACGAAGGCATCTGAACCGATCAGACGGCTGTCCAGTCGAGGGGGTAGAAAACAAGTACCACGTTTTTCTTTCCGTGGAATTCACTGAGGCGAACCTTCTCGTCCCCGCGATGGCCCTTCAGTTCGAAATCGGGAGCAACATCCCCGACTCTGAGTGTTCTGGTTTCCGCGGCGACGGAGGTTCTGCCGACGTTGATCGCCATGAGAGACCTCCTTTAGGAACGCACCCGATCGCCGCAGGTCCACGCCGGGCTCCGGAAGCCGTTCCAAAATGCCCGCGAACTATAACCGAGAACTCGAACACTCCGATGGCAGGGTTGTAAACGTTTCGGAAATCGTCAGGTTATGTGGATTGGTAACCTCGCAGGCACGTTTGACGAACGCGTCGCGGAGGGTTGCCTCTACTCCGCCCCCCGGCCCCCGGCTCCCGGCCCGCCGCTCCTGCCTGAATCTGTTGGGATTTGGGCGGCTCCATTGGCTCGTTCCTGCCGAGGCATCCGCGCCAGCACCTCTTCGGTGAGAAAGTCCACTTTCTCCAGCAGGTGAGCGACCTCGAGTTCAGCCTTCACGTTCACCTGATATTCCACGTCTGAGCGGACGCGATCTTTCTCTCCCTGCCGGTTCTGGCTGATGAGCACGAAGATGGAGAGAAAAATGGCTTCGAGTGAAACGACCATGGTCAGGAAGCCGAATGGGTACGGATCGAAATGACTCAATCCTGGAAGGACGTTCCAGATGATCCAGGTCGCGAACCAGCCTGCGTTCAATCCGAGAAAAAGCATGCTGCCGCTGAAGAGAGCGATTGCATCGGCGAATCGCTCGAAGAGCGTCGCCCTCGTCTCCATCTCTTCGTTCACGTTGCGGGAGACGGTCTTACGCAGTAGCGCATCCGCTGAGCGCACCCTGTTTCCCATCACGGTGAGGAAATCGAGCGCTGTATCCGGCCGGCGGCGAATGAACTTCAGCAGATCCCCGCGGTCGAGTACGAGAAGTTCGACATCTTCCGCAGCGACAGCGCTGGCCGTTCTGGCGCCGCCATCGAAGAGTGAGAGTTCGCCGAAAAAGTCCCCGCTTTTACAGACGTCCAGGTCGATGCGGGCCCCGGTGACATCCTTGACGAAAATCGAGACAGATCCCGCCGCTACGATGTACATCGAATCGCCCGGTTCGCCCATCTGAAAGATTCTTTCGCCAGCTGCACGCCGTTCACGTCCCAGAACTGGAAGCAGGTCTGCTCGTTCCATTTCGTCCAATGCGCTGAACAGCGGGATATTGGCCAGTAGCTCTGTCTCTTCCTGCATGCCGTGGATTGTAAGGGTTGCAGCGGAAAATCGACTGCCGACATTTGCACGAATGACCGGCGTCAATCAATACGAAACAAAATTGTTTGAAGCGTGGTTTCGCCTCGCGAGATGAAACAGGCAGACAGATTGATCCAGGGAAATGCCATGGGCGGTGACTTTCGCGTGGTCGCTGCGGAGACTACGTTTAGCATCGAGACTGCGCGTCTTCGGCGTGATCTGGCCCCGGTCGCTGCAGTCGCGCTGGGGCGCGCGCTCACCGGAGCCGTACTGCTGGCGCGTCTGCTCGATAAGCATGTGCGCAAGCAGTACACGACGCTCCGTTTCGACGGGGGAGGTCCGCTCGGACTGCTGCTGGCCGAGGCGACCATCGCCGGTCATGTGCGCGGGTATGTAGAGAATCCCCTGGTGGAGATGGATCAACTGCAAGTAGGGGATGCGCTCGGGACCGATGGAATGCTCACGGTGGTTCGGGGAGCACCGCCGGAAGGCAAGCCGTACACCTCACAGGTGAGACTTGCGAACGGGGAAATCGCCACAGATATCGCTCACTATCTCGCCGCCAGTGAGCAGATCGCCTCAGGCGTTCTGCTCGGCGTGCTGATCAAACCTGCAGGAGTTGCTGCTGCCGGCGGTCTCATCGTGCAGGCCTTCCCTCACGCTTCAGCTGCATCGATTCAGAAGATGGAGGCTGCCATCGCCGACGCTCCATCCATCAGTACCCTGCTTGCGAATGTCTCTCTGGAAGATGCCGTCGCCGACATTTTCTCCGGACTCGGATACAAGTCGCTCGGATCGGATATGGACATCCCGGTGAGCTATCACTGCACCTGCACTCGCGAGCGGGCCATTGAAAAGTTCTCATTCTTCTCGAGGCAGGAACTGGCGCAGATGATCGAGCAGGACGGAGGCGCCGAGGCCGTGTGTCAGTTCTGCGGCATGAAGTACCAGTTCGATCCGGACGAGTTGCTGGCACTACCCCGAGAGCCCGACGCCTGACGCCGTCATGGCACTTCACGGGGTAATGGAGATTTTTTTGCTCCGGCCCCCGACCCCCCCATACGGGCTGCCTCACCGAAGGAATTGTGTAGGGGCGCGTTGCGCGCGCCCGCTCTCCGGTGCATTCCGCGAGTACGGACGGGGGAGCGGGCGAACGCAGTTCGCCCCTACGCCGAGACCTTGTCGTCAGGTTATCGCGTATGCCCCGGCCCCGGCCCAGCATCTTTCGCATTACACTTTGATCTTCTCGAAAGGAAGGCGAATGCGAACCGTAATCACGGGAAGTGGAATCGGACTGGCGCGTCACGTTGTGACGAATGAGGCCCTCGGTCGGATCATGGACACCTCCGACGAATGGATACGCACGCGAAGCGGAATCCAGCAGCGTTACTACGCTGCGGATGGTCAGGGTTCTGCAGAACTCGGTGCGGATTCTGCCGCGATGGCGCTGCAGAATGCAGGAGTTTCACCGGAGGCTGTCGACGGCGTGATCTTCGCGACCATGACTCCCGACTATCTTCTTCCGGGGAATGGCCCACTGCTTCAGCAGCGACTCGGGCTTCGACAGATTCCGACGTTCGATATCCGTCAGCAGTGCAGCGGTTTCCTGTACGCCCTCGATCTGGCGGATTCTTTGATCAAGAGTGGCAAGTACAAATGTCTCCTGGTGGTGGGAGCCGAGGTTCACTCTCCGTTCATGCCCTGGGATGCTGGATGGGAGACGACTCTGGGTGCTTCCGAACGAGTGATCACCGACGAGGAGAAGGCGCTGAACACGAGTGTGCGTGATCGCACAGTACTTTTCGGCGATGGTGCGGGTGCAGTCGTGGTGGAAGCACGGGAGGACGGTTTGGCCGGCTTCATGGGGTCGGTGTTGTACACCGACGGCAGCGGTGCCGGCTGTCTCACCATGAAGGGAGCGAGCTTTCTACGGCGACCGTTTGTGTCGAAGCACCAGATCGAGGCAGGGGACACGATCCCCTTCATGGAAGGGCGCGAAGTGTTTCGTCAGGCCGTGTCGCTCATGCCAGCTGCAGTGCGGTCGGTGCTGGCGAGTCACGATCTCACGCTGGACGACCTCGATCTGCTCCTCATCCATCAGGCCAACCTGCGCATCATCGAGGGCGTGCAGAAACAACTCGGATTGCCCGATTCGAAGGTGCCTCACAACATAGAGCGTTACGGAAACACCACTGCCGCCACGCTTCCGATCCTGTTGCACGAGTGCCGGGCCAGCGGCCTGGTCGAGCCGGGAATGCTCGTTGGTTTTGCGGCTCTGGGCTCAGGCCTCCACTGGGGAGCTGCTCTCTACCGCGCCTGAAGTTGTACCGACATTCCTCGGGCAGCACCAACCGGGTTTCGTCGCGAGGACGTGGAGAGCGGTTTGGATGCGAGGCGCATGGCCTTTTCGCGACGAAGGCACAGTCGGCACTATGGTGAGGAGCGAGA
>JBKJUK010000207.1:0-5840 GCA_046590705.1 Thermoanaerobaculia bacterium | reverse complement strand
CATCGTTGCGCGACACCCAATCTCGATGAAGTGGAGTTCAAGAAAGTCGAAGATCAGTTTGGCTTCGACATGATGGAAGCACCAATGGTTTCGAGCTCATCCATCACCAGCCCGGTGTCGGTCACGGTCAACATACACGTCATCCGTGACGACTCAGGCTACGGCGATGTTTCCGACACGCGTCTGGATTCGCAGATCGCCACGTTGAACAATTCCTATAATGGAAAAGGTTTCACTTTCGTCCGCGGCACTACCAGTCGCGTGAATTACTCCTATTGGTACACTGCTGGACCTGGAACCACCGCGGAACAGGACATGAAGTACTACTACACGGGGATGAGCGGCAACAACTCTGCCTACGTCCTCAACTTTTACGTTAACAAGCCGGGCGGCGGACTGCTGGGATGGGCTACCTTTCCCTGGGATCGTTCAACCAATCCCCGCATGGACGGAGTGGTAGTGCTGAATGGCTCAGTGAACGGCGGTTCCACCACGAACTACAACGCTGGCGACACAGGCGTTCATGAAGTTGGTCACTGGCTCGGTCTCTACCACACCTTTCAGGGCGGCTGCACAGGCGGCGACAGTGTAAGCGACACTCCTGCTGAAGCTTCTGCGGCATCGGGCTGCCCGACGGGACGCGACAGCTGCACGTCGTACTCCGGACTCGATCCGATCGAGAACTTCATGGATTACACCTACGACTCCTGCATGTACAAGTTCTCCTCCGGTCAGGCGAATCGGATGGTCAACATGGCCGCGACCTATCGGCCGTACCTGTAGGACTTTCATGAGCACAACAAAAAGGGACGCCCCAGGGCGTCCCTTTTTGTTTCATGGCCGGTGCCGTTATTCTTTCTCAGCCCGAGCAGCCTTGCGTCGCTTCGCTTCGACGCGGTCGAGCAACTTGGTCGTGCTGCGCACCTGTTCGAGAATTTTCTCTTCCAGTGCAGCGCCCTGGGTCTTGAACTGCTTCGCTTTGCGGAAGACCGCGCGCGCACGGTCCTTGTCCCCACTCTCGAGCAGAGCCATTCCCAGATGCATCAGGTTGGTCGACGTCGGTCCGAGGTCTGCCGACTTCGTGAGGAAATCGACCGCCTTCTCGAAGTCGCGCAATTTGTAGTGCACCCAGCCGAGCGCTGCGAGAGGAAACTGCTTGAGTTCCTTCGGTGAGTAGCGAAGCGCGAGTTGTGCGCTCTCCAGGGCCTGGTCGAGGCTCTCTCCCATCTCGGCGAGGTTGTAAGCCTTCTCGTAATAGGCGATCGACTTCGCGTAGTTCGAGGTGAACTTGCTCAACATCTCCTCGAGTAACGCGTTCGCTTCCTTGAGGTTCCCTTCGGCGCGCAGTGCCTCGACCAGAGTCGTGTATGCAGCGGCCGCGACGACTTCCCGCGGTTCCTGCGCCAGGATCTTGTGCGCCACGGCGATGGCCTCACTGTTCATATCCAGATGTGAGCAGAGCAGTGCATAGGGAATGAGCACGTGCACGTTGTGCGGCTCGATCAGCGCGGCGCGCCTGTAGTAGTCGAGCGCCTCCTTGTACTTGCCCTGCGAGGCCAGCGAGTCTGCTTTGGCGAATTCTTCCGAGGCCGGTCCGCTGGGAGCGTTGGTTCTCTGGTGTTCGTCGAAGAAACGAACCGCCTGCTGATACTCCATTTTGTTGGGGTTCAGTTCCAGCGCTTCCTGAAAGCACTGCATGGCCTTACGGTTCCAGTTGCGGTCGAGATAGCAGAGTCCGAGGTAGTAGATGGCTTCTTCGTATTCAGGATCGAGTCGCAGCGCACTCTGGAGATTCTTGATGGCACGTTCGAGTTGGCCCTTCTCGTAGAAGATCGTGCCCAGCAGATGGTAGGCCTGCGGAATGGGCTCGAGCTCGACTGCTTTCTCGAGAAACTTTTGTGCGCGGAGGAGCTTTCCTTTCAGCGCGTAAATCGCGCCGAGGGAAAAATACGGAAGGAACGAGTCCTGCGAGATCTGAATGGCCCGACGAAGCCAGCGCTCGGCGCCTTTCAAATCCTGACGCTCGTGCAGCAGCACGCCGTAAAAAACTGCGGCGTCGAAGTGATCAGGCTGCACTTCCAGCGTACGCTCGAGATAGAGTTTGGCGCGTGTTAAATCACCATCGTTGAAAAGCATTTCACCGATGAAGAAACTCAGCTCATAGTTGTCTCGATCAAGCTTGAAACCTTCTTCGAGGGCTTTCATACCGCGCTGCTGATCGAAGGATCCGATGGAGGATTCTGCTTCCCCTATCAGTTCGATGAAGCGTTCTTTCTTCTCGCCGTGAAAGAGCGAGAGCATGCGGTCTTTCCGCTCGGCGAAGCGCTGTTTCTTTTCGAGGGCCAGCATCTGCTCGCCCATCTTCGATTCCCAGAGGTCGATCAGTTCTTCACCGGAGACCACGCTCCGTTTCTCGAGGATTTCCTTAAGAGAGAGAAGCCCGGTCTGATTGACGAAGATCGACTTCTCGTGCTGATGCGAGGCATCTACCAGCGAGCGTAGCGTCTCACTGCCACGTTTGACGATCTCTTCCAACGCAGACAGGCGTTCGAGCAGATGCTCGTCCAGCGAGAGATCTCCCTCGTCCTCATACTCCTCGATCTCTTCTTCATCGAACGATCCGAACCCGGAGAGCACCAGAAGTTTGTTCTGGCAGCGGAAGCAGAACTCCCGCTCGTCATCGTTCATGGCACTGCATGTCTGACAAAGCATTCAGCGTTTCCTTTTGCTGAGTAACACCAGAGGCCGGGCGCAAATGTCACAACTTGCCCGTAGGGGCGAACTGCGTTCGAAGCTCACTCGCCCGTTGCTTGAAATGCACCAGAGAGCGGGCGCGCGCAACGCGCCCTACTTTTCGTATTCGTAGAAGCCGCGTCCGCTCTTTCTTCCCAGCCAACCGGCGTCGACCATCTTCACGAGGAGCGGGCAGGGACGATACTTCGGATCGCCGAAGCCATCCTCCAGAACGCGAAGTATGGCCAGGCAGACATCGAGTCCGATGAAATCCGCGAGCTGGAGCGGACCCATCGGATGATTCATTCCCAGCTTCATCACGCCGTCGATGGCTTCGCGCGTCGCCACGTTTTCGTAAAGAGTGAAGATAGCCTCGTTGATCATCGGCATCAGTACCCGGTTGGAAATGAATCCGGGATAGTCGTTGACCTCGATGGGCGTCTTACCCATCTTGATGGCCAGAGCCTCGACCCGCTTGTAGGTCTCGTCACTGGTGGCGATTCCGCGGATGACCTCGACCAGAGTCATGATCGGCACCGGATTCATGAAATGCATCCCGATGACCTGCGCAGGTCTTTTCGTAGCTGCGGCCATTCTGGTGATGGAGATCGAGGAAGTGTTCGACGCCAGAATGGCCGCGGCCGGAGCCTGCTCGTCGAGTGTGCGGAAGAGCGTAGTCTTGGCTTCGAGGTTTTCGATGATGGCCTCGATGACGAGATCGGCCTGGGCGACAGCGTCCATGGTTGTCGCGCCGGTAATCCGGGACAGAACGGCGTCCTTCACTTCAGCCGTCATCTTTCCTTTATCGACACCCCGCTGCAGATTCTTCGAGATGGTCGTCATTCCCCGGTCAACGGCGGCGCCGCTGACGTCGATGAGGGTCACCTGGAGTTCTGAGAGCGCGGCGGCATGAGCGATGCCGTTGCCCATGGTTCCCGCTCCGAAAATCACTATTCTCTCCATCGTTACCCTCCGATAGACCCGGATTATTCACGAGGGTCCGGTCGCGAGGTGACGAGGCAGGCAGTCCCGTTCGTCGGCACCGGAGCAGACCTTCGTGAATAGTCCGGGTTGAATCGGGGCGGAGTGTATGGGAGCGGTTTTGGGGTGTCAATCGACCGCTGTCTCTCGCAGAAGCGAGTTCTTGTGTGATAGGAATAAGACTCGAGCCATCTGCTTTTTTACAGAAGCCCCTGAATCACTCGAACGAGGTTTACATCGTTTCGCGCGACAGGACCCAAGGATCGTATGCCGACGCAATGCGTGCTGTGTGGCCAGGCCGTCTCACAGGGTATCGTTTGCGACAGGTGTGAGCGGCGGAAGCGGCCTTCTGCAAAAGTGTCATCCACCGCTGCCTCCGTTTCGAACGAGCCAGCTACCGCTCCTGATCCATTTCCGAAGGCTCCCATCGTTCCCTTTCCTGTCGAATCCACTTCGCCGGCGGTCACCAGCATTTCCGAGATTCTTTCCGCAGCCCGTATTCCATCGGTCATCCTCTCCGCAGATCAGTCCGTAAAATTCGTCTCCGATGAAGCGCGTGCGCTTCTCGGTCTCAGTGAGAGCGATCCGGTCAGCGTGAAAACACTGGAGAACAAACTCTCTCTGCGGCTGCCGCCGCTGACGGAGACTTTCGTTTCATCCGTTCAGCTCGCAGACACGGCGGCCACCCTGACTCTGGTACCACTTTCCAGTGGAGCCGGTGGGGCTGTGCTGATTCTTCGCAGCGAACGCGCCGTGGACACGAGTTCGGCCACGCTTATGTCCTACGTGAGCGAGACCATCCTGGCGCCACTGCGCGCGCTGCAGAGCGCTCTGGTGGCTGGTGCAGCGCGCGGAACGGACCCACTGCTGCAGGACGCTGCCTCGACGATTGATCAGATTCTCTCCTCGGTCGAACTCTCGCCGATCGGCGAGTCAGAGGGTAGCCTCGAGGCGCCCACCGCCGTCGAGATCGTCCGCGGGGTCGGCGAGCGGTTCGCGCGCAACGCGGAGCTCAAGAAAGTCAGCCTGCAGATCGACGTTCAGGAAATATCCGATCGTTTTCGTGATCATGAATCGCTGCAGAACGCGCTCTCGATTCTCATGGAGAACGCCATGCACTACGTGCCGGCGGGTGGACAGATTGTTCTGGGACTCAGAGTTCTCGAGCACAAGGGTCGGCGCCTTCTGCTGTTCTTTGCCATGGATAACGGACCCGTGATTCCGGTGGCATTGCGCGACGAGGTGTTCGATTCGGCGTTCATCTGGAAGCCGTCATCGGCAGAACGTACGGGCAAGAACCTCTCGCAGGCTCGCGACTTCGCCACCGCTCACGGTGGTCAGATATGGATCGAGTCGAAAACGGGAAAGACCTGCACAGTGTTTCTTCGTGTAGCCGCGGAGGACTGAGATCATGCGATCACTGACCCGGCTTCTGCTCATTGCAGCGCTGATGGCGCCATCGCTTCTCTACGCCCAGAGGCATCCGATCGATACCGGTACCGTGCTGGAAGGATTGAATCGCGAGCGCAACAAGATCGGCCTGTCACCACTGACCGAAGACCGACGACTGTCTGCAGCGGCGGAGAGCCGCATGCGTGAGATGGAAGATCTCGAGTACTGGGCGCATCGATCTCCGGACGGCCGATCGCCGTTCCTATGGCTCAGGCCGCATGGATACGACTTCAACTACGCCGGTGAGAATCTGGCGCGCGGATTCGAGACGCCGGAAATTCTGGTCGAGGCATGGATGGAGTCTCGCGGTCATCGTGACAATATCCTCTCGTCGAATTTCGAGAATGTCGGCGTGGCCATCATCGACGGAAGTACGACCGGACGGGCCGCGGGAAAATCCGTGGTGGTTCTGTTCGCCCGCGAGCTGCGGATCAGCAAAGGCCGCTGAACCGCAGGGCCGATTACAACGAATCGTAGACCCGTCATTCCGATGGAGCAGCAAACGCCGGTGAACGGGCCAGGTCTGGCGAACGCGAATGGAAGATGCCCGCTGAATCCGCGAAAACGTCATTCCGATGAGCAGGTCGTGACTACGTGAGCAGCGGTGCTGTGGGTGCGAAGAGGAATCTCCGGTCCGCGCCGCGGTGCTCGTGAAGTTCCACCTCGTCCGCAGG
>JBKJUK010000216.1:0-3265 GCA_046590705.1 Thermoanaerobaculia bacterium | reverse complement strand
CCCTTCGCTGAATCGAGCGCTCGACTGGGCGCATCAGATCGCGCAGGGACTTTCGGCCGCGCACGAGCGTAATATCGTGCATCGCGACCTCAAGCCGGAAAACATCTTCGTCACACGAGATGGAGTGGTGAAGATCCTCGACTTCGGCCTCGCACGCGTCGACGAACCTCTCCTTGATGCCGATCCGGATGCGCAGACGATGAAGGCGACCTCGCCCGGCGTGGTGGTAGGGACCGTCGGTTACCTTTCCCCTGAACAGGCGCGAGGGCAGGCAGCGGACCACCGCTCCGACATCTTTGCCTTTGGAGCAGTCCTCTACGAGATGCTCAGCGGGAAACCGGCCTTCATCAGACGCAGCGCTGCTGATTCGATCGCTGCGATCCTCACCGATGAGCCGAAGCCGCTCGCCGACTACGGCAAGAGCGCACCTGCCGAAGTCGAAGACATTCTCACGCATTGCCTCGAGAAAAACCGCGACGAACGCTTTCGATCAGCACGCGATCTCGCATTCGCCTTGCGTCTCGCGATTCGCGCTTCTTCCGGCGCGGCAACTAACTCCGACGTTCCGTCCCGCCTGACGCCGCGCACGTCGGCCCCCGCTCCGCGTTACGACGAGCTCTCCATCGTTGTTCTGCCTTTCCGCAACATAGGCGCGAGCGCCGAAAGCGAATACTTCGCCGACGGTATGACCGAAGAGATCATCAATTCGATTTCGAATATACCGACGCTCCACGTTGCGGCGAGAACATCGTCGTTCGCGTTCAAGGGACGCGAGGATGACGTCCGGCAGATCGGCCGGCAGCTCGGCGTCGCGATGGTGCTGGAAGGAAGCGTTCGGCACGCAGGGACGCGGCTGCGTGTTTCCGCGCAACTCATCACCGTCGACACTGGATATCAGGTATGGTCAGAGAGGTGGGATCGCGATCCGTCCGATGTGTTTGCGGTGCAGGATGAGATTGCGCAGGCCATCGCTTCCACGTTCAAACTGCGGCTCGCGGAGAGTGATGCGATCCAGGATCGCAGTACGCAGAACGTCGAAGCGTACGACCGTTACCTGAAAGGAAGATACCTGCTCACGCTCCGTCGCGCCGGTGAGGCGGTCGACGAATTTCAAGCAGCGATCGACATCGACCCCGACTTCGCTGAAGCCTACACTTCGCTGGCCGATGGATGGGCCATCCACGGATTTTACGGCGGCGTGCCCCCATGGGAAGCATGGGCACGCGCCTCCGCCGCGGTCGACGAAGCAGAGCGTAGTACGCCTCACTCCGCAGGTGTGCATATGTCCCGTGCGCTCCTGCAGCATTACTACGGATGGAACACGGCGCGCCAGGAAGAGTACTGCCGGCAGTCGATTGAGCGAAGCCCGAAGTCCGCCGAGGGATGGAACTGGCTCGGACTCGTCCTCGGTCTCCGCGGTCGAACGCGCGACGCGCTCGACGCAACGGCACGCGGTATCGAACTCGAACCATTCCATGTGAACATCCGCACCTCGTCGGCTATGGCTCACCTCATCGTCGGTGATTACGGCAGCAGCGACCGCATCGTAAGAAAAGCACTGGAGTTCGATCCAAACGCAGCGTACGCGCTCTGGACACATGGGATCGCGCTGCGCCAACTCGGCGAATACACCGAATCGATCGACATATTCGAACGCCTGGCAGAACGTTCCAATCGGCGACTTTCGTTCTACCTTGGACAACTCGTGGCATCGCTCGCCGCGGCGGGCGAGCGGAGCCGCGCGGAGGAGACGGCGCACGAGTTGCTGTCGCGGCGCGCCGACAAGACGGATTACGTCGTGCCACTCGATCTCGCGACCGCGTATGTGGCCCTTGGCGACGACAACGCGGCGCTCGATGCGCTCGAACAGGCGCGCGAGGAACGCAGCGCACTGCTCTGGTCGCGGATCTACTTTCCCGAGTACTCACATCTCTGGAGCCACCCGCGCTGGCAGGCTCTCGCGGCGCTTCTTGGTCGCGCCGCGCCGGTGGATTTGCCGAAGCGGTAAACAGGAGCTCGCGCCGACCGTAGTAATGATGGGGTGAGTCATTCGAGGTCACATCCTCGGTTTTCCGCTCGCGCCGCGACTCCCGGCGAAGAGTTTTCCATTCAGCGGTTTATCTGTATCCCTTTCGTGTGTAGACCGAAAAGACAGAACCGATCCCCAATGCCCCGGTTGTCGTAGATCGAAAGCCGTAGATGTCGTCCCCAAGCGCGCCGCGGGCTCAGACGCTAGAACGCGCGGATCGAGGCAGGCAAGGGATTCTAGATTGTCGAGCTCGACGCTTCTTCGCGCCGCGCCCGATGACGTGGAGGGACGAGGGACGGCCATCTGGTCTGCGTCTCAGTCACCGAAAAAAAGCGGCGGCCCTTCGGCCGCCGCTTTGATGCAACCATCATTTCAAAACTTCAGGGACAGGGCGCGCTCGGTACTGGCACGACCATTCCAGTCGCGTCGATGTTGTCCACCCAGACGCCGCCCATCGGAATCTCAACCAGCGGATCCGCCTGGAAGCGGAAGCGGATCTGGCCTGTCATTCCACTGAAGGCGGAAAGGTCGAAGGTGTAGCGTGTCATCAGCGGCGCTACTCCGCCGTACTGCGGTTGATCCTTCGGAATGCAGGAGGTACCGGCAGAGATCACAGGGTATCCCCCGGTCGGTTCCACCAGAATCCAGCTTTTTCCGCCATCGACGCTGACCTGCACGTCGCTACCGTCGTAGGCATGCCCGTCGAATTCGGTGGCCGAGGCCACGTCGGCGGACATTGCTGAGGCGCTCGAGAATTCGTAAGCGGGGGACACCAGGAAGTTACAGCTACTGGGAAGGTACTGACTGTAGAACATGGTGGTGAGGTTCCCGGTGGTGGTGCCGCCCGAGCGCTTCCAGGCGAGGATCGGATCTGAAGAAATCCATCCCTGATCGCCTGTTTCGAAGTTGTAGTTGAAGTTTTTTGCTGCCTTGTCGCGGTTCACTCGCGACGAGAGCGTCGCGCTGCTCGATTGGCCCCCGGCAGTCACTGTCGCTGTGAACGTAGCGAGATCGTCGTACGGTGCCGTCTTCCCGACACTTACCTGGAATTTCACGGTCTCCGTTTGAACGCCACCTCCCGCGAGTGCGGGGATGACGACGGTCTGGGGGCTGACGAAGGTGAGGTAGGCCCGATCAGAGGTGAGCTTCACCTCGACGTTCCTCGCTTCCCTGGTTCCTGTGTTGTTGACTGAAACGGACAGCTCGACGGTTTCACCCGGGTCAGGGATGTTGTCG
>JBKJUK010000011.1:0-6364 GCA_046590705.1 Thermoanaerobaculia bacterium | reverse complement strand
AGAACGATGAAGTGAGAAATGAGTCAACGACCTCCGGCCTTAGGGCGCGGTTGTGTGGAGCACAGGCAATCCTGCCTGTGACGGGACCCCCTGAGTTCGAAGGACAGCCCCAGATCGCAGAACGTTGAAGGAAGTAAGGTTCCGATTGAGTCAAGGAGGCGGTAAACGTCCTCCGATGAGCAGGCAATAAAGCTGGACGCTCATCGCCGCGCAATTCGGACCCGCGTGGCGTTCATCGGAATGACGCCGCGTGAGCCGCCTGGACCATTCAGACGCGATAGCCACTTTCTTACGTCGACGGTCTGCTTTCTGAGTTCATCAGCTTCGCCTTCGAGGTCAGCTGGTCCCGTCACAGGCAGGATTGCCTGTGCTCCATTTTTCCCGATCGGCAGCGTGTGCGCCGTTCGACCCCGGCCCCCGGCCAGTCTCCACTGCGTTCACCTGCCTCAATCAGCAAGCTCCAGATTGGCGTCGATAAAGTTGTACATGGTCATCCGCATGTGGCGCACCAGCTCCGGATCCGTCACTGCATGCCTCGAGCGGGGGTAGAGCATCATCTGGAACGGTTTGCCTGCTTCCTGAAGGTCGTTGGCGAACTGGATGGTGTTCTGAAGGTGAACGTTGTCGTCGATGGTGCCGTGTAGCAGCAACAGATTCCCGTGCAGGGTCGCTGCGTCGTTCCTTGGCGAGGTCTTCTTGTATGCGTCCTCATTGTCTTTCGGAAGTCCCATGTATCGCTCGGTGTAAATGGAGTCGTAGTCGCGCCAGTCGGTCACGGATCCTCCGGCAATTCCCGCCTTCCAGGTCTTACTGTGCGTGAGCGCGTAGCTGGTCATGAAGCCGCCGTAGCTCCATCCCGAGAGCATGATCCTCTCTCCGTCGACCCAGCTCTGCTGCTTGAGCCAGTTCACGCCGTCTTCGAGATCACGAAGTTCGAGTTCTCCGAATTTCTTGTAAACCGGCCAGGCCGACTCAGCCCCTTTTCCACTGGCGGTTCGGTTGTCGTGAATCCAGACCACGGCCCCATGCTGGGCCAGCAACTGATGAAACATCATGTTCGATCCCAGCCAGGCGTTTCTCACCTGCTGTGCATGCGGACCGGAGTAGGTGTGCTGGAACACAGGATACTTTTTCGAAGGATCGAAACCCGCTGGCTTGATGAGGAGTGCTTCGGTGATGAAACCATCTCTGGTCTTTACCTGCACGAACTCAGGCTTGATGAAACGATAGTCGTTGAGAAGAGGTACAGCGTTGGCGTCGATCACACGCAGCTGTTTTCCGTCGCGCGCGTGAAGCGTCACTCTGGCCGGCGTGGTGATGTTGCTGGATGAATCAACGAAGTAACTGAAGGACTCGTTGAAGTTTGCGTCGTGGGTACCTTCGTCCCTGCTGAGACGTGAGATCCGCCGGTTGGCCAGCGCCAGGCTGTAGATGTCCGGCCCCAGCACGCTGCGCTGCGTCCCGCTGAAGTAAACGATCTTGTTGGCAGGATCGACGCCGTGCAGTTTACGTACTTCCCACTTTCCATCAGTGAGCTGCGCCAGCTGTTTCCCAGCTGCTGTGTAATGATAGAGATGCTTGAAGCCGGAGCGTTCGCTCAGCCAGAGGAACGAACCATCCCTGAGCCACAGCGGATCTCCGGACGGTTCGATCCAGGCTCTGGTCTGCTCTCGAAACAAAACGTTCGTGGCGCCTGACTTCCAGTCAGCCTGCACCAGTTCGAGCCAGGTCTGCACTCTGTTCTGTACCTGAAAGAAGACTTTCGAGCTGTCTGGCTTCCAGGCCACGCTGACAATCAGTGGTTCGTCCTTTGAATAATCGCTCAGATCCAATACTCGTCGGGAAGCCGCGTCAGCCGAAACGACATGTAACTGCACCAGAGGGTTAGGGTCGCCAGCCTTCGGGTAGCGCATGGTCTCCACTTCCTGATGAAGGGGAAGATGGTCCACGATCTTGAACTCCGGCACTTGCGTCTCATCGAGTCGGAGAAAAGCCAGTCTGCTCGAGTCGGGACTCCACCAATAGGCTCGAAAGTTTCCTCGACCGTAGATTTCTTCCTGATAAACCCAGTCGAGTATGCCGTTCAGAATGTTCGACGATCCGTCGGAAGTGAGTGGAGTCTCCCGACCGGAGGCCAGATCCAGCGTGTATAGGTTTCCTTCACGAACGAAGGCGATTCTCTTCCCGTCCGGACTGAAGCTCGCTTCATCCTCGGGCGACTCGTTCTTCGTGAGGCGCCGCAAGGTGGCATCGTTGAGCGAGTAGACGAAGATGTCTTTACTGAGCGTTAGAAGCAGGGAAGTCTTCCCTGCATTGAGAGTCAGCGTCTTCTGCTCCGAAGCTCGGGAGGCGTCTGCTTCAGCGATTCCTGCAGCGAGCAATCTAGTCTTGAGCAGATTCCGGTCGAACCACCGCCTGGTCTTTCCATCCACTACATCGAACACAGAATGTTCGGTCAGCTTGCCGGTGCCATCTGTTCGAGGCCAGATCAATTCCCGATCGTTCAGCCAAACGAACCCAGTTTGCGGATTTCCGCCGAAGGCCACCTTGAGTTTCGGGTCGTAGATGTCCCCCATGGTCAGCCGGCGTGTAGTTTGTGCCGCGGCGTCAAACGAGATGAACGTCACCAACAGCGAGAGTAGGAAATTTCTGACCATGAAGCCTCCAGGAGAACGAGTGATTTTTACGACGGTGACGCCTTCGTACGACCCGCGAACCAGGGATGTGAACCCGCATTTCTCAAAGTTTTTCGTCGCAGCATCAGAAAGGGTTTGAAAGCGGACTTAGTGTAGTGCTACCTACGCGTTTCCCGTGCGGACTACGTCTAGCCCCAGAGGGGCGAAATCGAACTAGCCCAGGCCGTCAGGCCTGGGACGGAACCCTCGCATGATCCATTTTCGGAGCCCCGCAGGGGCGGCATCGCGACGTTGTACTCGACATTACAGCGCGTCTACCAGCCTAACGTCGTATCGCTTCGAACTCCACTCGGTAGTCGCTGTGTAGAAACCTCGATGCCGCCCCGCTGGGGCTCAGGAAATGTTCGGGACTTGTCATCCCAAGGCCTCACGGCCTGGGCTACTCAATGCCGGGCCTCCGGCCCTGTAAGGCGTGGGCGGAACTGTGCTCGTGTTGTCGCCCGTGGCACGAGTATGAGTGCCGAGGTGAGATGGGCGACCATCCGGCCGGGTAGTCGAAGGTACTCGACAGGGAGAGGCTCAGGAACCGACGAGAAACTTCCTGCCTGTCGGTGCACTCACTCCGCCCTTCGGTTCGAGAGTGACGGCCAGTGCCTGGATCTCTGTCCCGGTGGGGAGATTCTCGACCACGATCTGCGCCGCACCGTCGCCGCCCACATCGAATACACCTGCACCTTCCGGTGTCGGCTTGTCCGAGCGGATGATCCAGAGCTGATAGCTTTTGTCGCCTGGATTCGCAGGAAGATCATGAAAGAAGACGAACGCTCTGCGGCGACTCTCATCGAGGAAGACGCGCGCTGAAGCCGAGGGCGAAGCTTCCTGTCCGGTGAGTTGTATCGTCCGCGTAGCCGCTGAGGTGAGAGAGGCCACCTTGCTTTCCAGTCCGACACTGCGCTGACGCAAACGGCTGTTCTCTTCGTCCAGACTTGCGCGCTGCGACTCGGCTTCCTGAATTTTCTCTCGCGCGGCGCGAAGCCGCAGCTCACTCCATCCGAACAGAGCGAGAAAGAAAACCGCTGCAGCAGAAAGCCACCATGCTGCGCTGTTGCGTGATGTCTTCGGTGCGAAACGAGCCGATTCACTGCGAGTAATCTCGAACACCCGCCTTCTGACGGAGGGAGGTGGCTCGATGGCCTCGATGCTGAAGGCCAGAGCCGTTGCCGCTTCGCTGAACTCGGCCGACACTTTTTCACACGCAGGGCAGACCTCGAGGTGATCGGCCAGTTGTGTGGCCTCCTGTTCAGTCAGTGCTCCGACAGCGTCGAGCGCAGCGAGATCCTCGAAGTCTGTATGTGCCATCAGACTCAGACGTCTCCCAGTTTGTCGCGTAGTTTTCTCATTCCAAGTTGCATTCTTGTCTTCACTGTTCCCAGCGGCTCGCTGAGTTTCTCTGCGATTTCCGTCTGCGTCATCCCTTCAAAGTAGGCGAGTTCCAGAGCTTTCCGCTGTGCTTCAGGAAGCTCGAGCAGTGCCCCTCGAACACGGACCTGAATCTGCGACTGGATCGCCTGCTGATCCGTTCTGACAGTGTTTACGTGCGGCGCGTGGATTGAGATCTCTCTACCTGCATCGAGTTCTCGCTGCGTGCGTACTTTGCGGGAGCGGATGCGGTCGATTCCGCGGCTTCGCGCGATGGCCACCAGCCAGGCGATCTCCGAACCGCGGGAGTTGTCGTAGCCCGCCGCCCGATTCCATACCTGGATGAAGGCCTCCTGCAGAACCTCGCTGGCATCTTCAGGATCATGAAGAATTCGCACGAGCAATCCGTAGAGAACGGCGGAGTGACGCTCGTAGAGCTCCTCGAATGCGCGTACGTCTCCACCGGCGATCTCGCCAAGCAGGGGACGATCTATATTCAGCAGTTCCAAGACGGCAGATATTAACTGAATCCGTCGCGGTCGTCACCAAACACCGCCCCTTTGAACGCGGAGGTGAGTCGATCGCCGCATATCTCACGGAGTTTCTGCGGCGGGCGTGGAGCAGAACACCGCGCCCGGAGGTGCTGGGCCGGAAGATAGAAGATGCGCCCCGGCAGGGACGCCAGAGTAGCCGTGTAACCGCTATCCACGTTCTCGCCACGAAACCCTGCGAGAGATACGTTGCTACGCCTTCGGCTTGACCGGCGCGGAACTTTTTTCGGACGGTTGTTGTGAATCGAGAGGTCGATTCAAGTCGGTACGGGTCCCTGCCCGTCCCGCCGAAACAATCCCCGGAGTACCACTTCTCCTGCCTCCGGATTCTTTAGCGGAACCCTGCCTTCCGTCGCCCTTCCAGAAGCCTTTTGTTTCACTTTGTTTCGTCGATGGATCTTTGCTCATGTTCTTCCTTTGTCGATGATGAATTCACCAGTCATCAGCAGACGGCTGTCGCTGATTCAGAGCTGGTTTAAATGCCTTTCATTTCAAATATTTGTGCACCATGCGAAGGATCCACTTCTGGCACGCAGATGGCAACGCAAAGGACAGAAGCAAACGTTAGAAGGGAGGCTTCAAAATGGTAGATCAGACCAACCCCACACAACAGTTTCACACGTATCAGGCTCCAGATGCCACGCCGATGTCCGAGCGGCCGACCAGCGCATTGCAGACATGGCTGGGCCGCGCAGGTGTCACCCCGTCGATGATTGAAACCGTTCGAAAGAATGTGACTGCAACCAACCTTGGCAGCACTGTCGAGAAAGCTAGAGAGTACGCCCGCCTCAATCCGAGCAAGGTGCTCGGTGGAATGGCCGCACTGGTCATTGGTGCAGGCTTACTTCGTAATCGAAATAAAAATAAATAATTCAAGAAAAGAGAACGAACGAAAAGGACGAGCGAGAGCTCGTCCTTTTCATTTTCCCAGCATCGGGATGTCGACCCCACGTTCTCTGGCTGCATTCTCGGCAAGCTCGTATCCGGCATCGACATGACGCATCACCCCGCACCCAGGATCCGTCGTCAGGACGCGTTCGAGACGCCGCGCTGCAGTGGGCGAACCATCGGCAACCACCACCATCCCTGCGTGCAGCGAGTATCCGATTCCTACCCCTCCACCGTGGTGAAACGATACCCAGCTGGCTCCGGCCGCCGTGTTGAGCAGTGCGTTGAGAATTGGCCAGTCACCGATCGCGTCGGAACCATCCTTCATCCCCTCAGTCTCTCGATTAGGTGAGGCTACCGATCCTGAGTCGAGATGATCGCGCCCGATGACGATCGGCGCGCTCACCTCGCCACGCGCAACCAGATCGTTCAACACCCGTCCGGCTTTCGCTCTCTCGCCGTATCCCAGCCAGCAGATCCGAGCTGGCAGTCCCTGGAAGTCCACCCTCTTCTGGGCCATGCGAATCCATCGCTCGAGCGACTTGTCTTCAGGGAACGCTTCGAGAATTGCTTCGTCAGTGCGGAAGAGGTCACGCTCGTCTCCCGAAAGGACGACCCACCTGAACGGTCCCTTTCCTTCGCAGAACAGCGGGCGAATATAAAGCGGAACGAATCCGATCACGTCGAACGCATCTTCAACCCCTGCTTTCAACGCCTGGCCGCGAAGATTGTTTCCGTAGTCGAAGGTGGTAGTGCCTAGCCGCTGAAACTCGAGCATCAAACGCATGTGGTCCGCCATCGTGCGGTACGCCGCGACGATGTACTCGTCAGGCGCCGAAACCCGCAGCGCTACGGCTTCTGTCATCGACA
>JBKJUK010000365.1:0-17663 GCA_046590705.1 Thermoanaerobaculia bacterium | reverse complement strand
CTGATTCTCCCTCCATGCCACGACATGAACTCCAGGAAGCGATTGCCTTCGCCAGGCAGATCGGGGCGACGCACCTGGTCGAGAAGACCGGCGAGTTCGAGCGCGAGGAGTATCTGCGCAACGATCGAAACCGCTGCTTCTTCTGCAAGGCATCGCTGTTCGAAGTCTGCGCGAGAGTGGCTCGGTCGCGAGGCATCGCCAGCGTCGCCTACGGCTACACGAAAGACGATATCGGGGATCATCGGCCTGGACATGACGCGGCCAGGAAGTACGAGGTCGTTGCTCCGCTGGCAGACGCTCAGTTTGGCAAGAATGAGATCCGCGCTGTAGCGCATTTTCTCGGACTCACACTCGCCGACAAACCAGCTGCTCCATGTCTCTCCTCGAGGATTCCGTACGGAACCGCGGTCACACTTGGAACGCTGCAGAAAATCGAAGCCATGGAAGATCTCCTTCGCCAGCTCGGCTTCAGAATCTACCGGGCTCGTTTCGACGGTCAGCAGATGCGGCTGGAATTCGAAGAGTCTGAACTCGGAATGGCTGTCAGACCGGAGATTCGCCAGCAATTGATGGAGAAGTCACGCGAGCTGGAAATTCCACTCCTCACAGTGGACCTCGAAGGTTTCCGCTCCGGCAAACTCAATCGGCGAGCCCTACCTTGAACGCAGCCGAACTTCTCCGGGCGATACAACAGGGCGAAATCCAGGAGCAGGATCTGGAGAAGTACCTTACCTCGCACGGCGTAGCGGAAGTGGGGTTACACGCGCTCGATCTGAATCGTCAGAAGCGAACGGGGAGGCCGGAGGTGGTGTTCGGACTCTCGAAGACCATCGAGCAACTGGAAGAGATCGCGAATTTCTATCGTGAAGCGTCACTTCCATTGTTGATCACGAAACTCAATGCAGCGAAAGGTCAGGTACTCGCGGAGCGCTTCGAGGGTCTTCGATACGACGCTGTCAGTGGCCTTGCAGCGATGGGCCGCGCCGAGCAGGCACCGCCCGGACTGGTAGCAATCGTGACCGCCGGATCCTCGGATGCTCCTGTCGCGGAAGAGGCAGCAGGAACGCTGGAGTTTCTGGGAGTGCGCTGCTCTCGCAGCTACGATCGTGGTGTGGCCGGTCTGCATCGTCTGCTGGCGGCGGGTGAAGTTCTCTCGGCCGCGGATGTTCTGATCGTAGTCGCGGGAATGGAGGGCGCGCTTCCTTCAGTGGTGGCAGGCCTGTTCCGCGCGCCGGTAATCGCCGTTCCGACCAGTGTTGGTTACGGCGCCAGTTTCGAAGGCCTTGCAGCGCTGCTGGGAATGCTCAACGGCTGTGCGCCCGGCGTGAGTGTGGTGAATATCGACAACGGCTTTGGCGCGGCCATGACGGCCTGTTCGATCCTGCAGATGGCTGAGCGCCTTTCAGAGAACGGCGTTACTGAAGAGTGACTCATTCCACGAGCATGTGTAGGGGCGCGTTGCGCGCGCCCGATCTCCCGTGACTTTCCGAACGGCCGAGGGAGCGGGCGAGCGCAGCTCGCCCCTACACATGGACTGCAGTTAATTGGGGCAACTTCTCATCGTCGCCTTGATTTTCCATTGCCGAATGCGGTCACCGCTATGATCGCGGTCTTGCTACTCGTTCCCGCTGGCCCGCTGACGGTGAGTTTCACGGCGTAGTTTCCCGGCACCGTGTAGGTATGATTCGCTGCGGCTGCAGTGGATGTAGTGCCGTCTCCGAAGTCCCAGTTGCGCGAGGAAACCACTCCGCTGGTCGTGTCAGTAAAGCGGCTCGGTACATTCGTCACGAGTACAGACGGATTGACGCTGAAATCTGCAAGGAGAGGAGCCGCGACGATGGCAGTGGTGGTGATGCTGCCGCGGGTTCCGGTCGCCACTGGAAAGAAGGCTTCGAACTGTTTCCGGATCGAGTTCATCGCATCGAGATCTGCATTCGTCGCAGGAGTGTCTGCTCGGTCGATGAGCACGAATGCGATCTTGAACGCCTTCGGGCTGTCGTTCGCAGCGGGTCGGCGCGGGCCCATCGCTTCGACGATCTGCCCGATGTTGACGTCTTTACGAACTCCGGTGTAGGCCTGATTCGAGGGAGGGTAATAAGCCGGCCCGAGGGCAGGTACAGAGTTGTCGATGTAGAACCAGGGCGGCACCTCTTCCGGTTTGGCGAGTCC
This sequence comes from Thermoanaerobaculia bacterium, assembly GCA_046590705.1. GTDB lineage: Bacteria > Acidobacteriota > Thermoanaerobaculia > Gp7-AA8 > Gp7-AA8 > JBKJUK01. The sequence continues at coordinate 15,494 of JBKJUK010000365.1, read as the reverse complement.
CATGAGGTAGAGATCGTGCCAGCTGTAGCCGTAATATCCAAGAGCAGGTGGAGTGATGAAGGTGCCCGGAGCCAACTCCTGGAAAAAGCCGCCACCCATGGTGGAAGAGTCGGTGTCGCTGAACACCTTGAATGCTGCTGGCGTGTGTACATATTGAGCGGGATGACCGCCGCCGGGATTCAGTTTGGTGCTGTTCATCGCGCCGTCTTTGAAGCGGAAAAAGTAAAGCCAGCGGTGTCCGAATTCGTGTCCAAGTACGTGCAGCAGTGTTGAGGAGTTGGCGTTGATCCCGAAGTTCAGCCTGTTCATGTGCATCAGGCCTGGTCTTTTGGCGAAGCCGGTTCCGTAGCCACCGCGTGACGAGATGCCGTCGACTCCTGGATTACCAACCGTCGAGTATGCGCTGGCGTAGGTGATGATGTCGGTGAGGAAGGTCTGATAGATGGCCACGGCATCGACATCGGTGTCGCCCACGCCGAATTCATTCTTCATCCGCGTCCAGACCGCGGCTGGATTGAGCGTACCGAGTGTGAAGGCCTCGATCAGCGGTCGATCCGTATCGATTGCACTCTGCATGCTGCTCAGGTCAGCCATGAACGACTCGCCTTTCTGACCGAGATCGAGTTCCGACTTCAACGAGTCTGCAAGCTGGCCGGGACTGTAATAAGTAGCGGTTTCGAAAGGAAACCTGCGTACCGCGACGGGAACGGATTCTTCAAGGAACTGCATCGTCAGCACCCGTCCGGAGACTTTCAACGCTAACGAATTCACGACCGTGCCAGTCGTCGGCGTGTAGAGGGAATGTCTATCCGGATAGATGACGCCAAACACATCCACTCCTGGGGCGAAACGCAGAAAGTAACCGGCCCCCTGGGAGGGGAACTTCGACGCGACGAGCGGTTCTCGCACCGTAATCCGGGCTTCAAGCACGTTGCTGCCGGCGATTCGCGTGACCTCCACCGACTCGACATCGAGCATTCCGGCCAGATCCACCGGTGTTGCTTGGGTCGTGTCATTGGCCACATCCGTAGCGCTAAGCAAGGTGCTGCGTCTGTTGCGTGATGGTTCTTTCCCTGTCGTGACGATCGTTGAGCCCCAGACTGTGTTTGTGAGTTTCTTGTAATTAAATCTGATGTCTCCATTTCCCGAGAGCACTGCCTGAAAGTCGTAGTCGAGAAAGGGATGCCCCGACGAACGCCAGGTGATCGTGACACTGTCAGCGGTCTCGCTCACGAAGGTCACCGGATAGGCCAGCAGCGCCGGCAGACTTCGCAGCAGCGGCGCGATAGTCGGCACTTCCGAGACGATTGATTCGAGTGGTCCGTACTGCGGCATATCGAGTCGCGCCGGTGCGGTGAAGGTGATTCCTCCGGACGCGGAGATGTAAAGCGTGTCGTATGTTTCCTCGCCGAACGGGAATGTGAATTTCGTGAGTTTGTGCGTCGCGAAGTGGCTGTCGACAGCGGGAGAAGCGGCGAACCCGCGGAGGACCGTTCCGTTGGGCTCGACGTAGCTCAGAGGCTCTCGCACCACACTGAAGCTCGCGGCGTCCTTGCGACGGAGGGTGATGCTGCTACCAACGAGATCGACCGGTTTATCGAACGGCATCACTACGTCGTCGCTGGCCATGAGATAGACCTCGCCAGTCTGCCGGGTGAGTCCATTGGCGGCTACTTTTCTGTTGCGCGTGCGATCTCCTGCCTCACTCCAGCGGTGAAGCCGGTCAAGTTCTTCGATGTGCGGTTCGTTGGTGGCGCACCAGGACTGAGGAGCTTTCTCAGTGGTCCAGGATTGCGCAGAAGACGTTACTGCAGCGAGCAACAGAGAGACGGCGATGAGTGAGCGCGACATGAAACACCTCGGGCGGGTCATGAAAAAGATTTTATTGATTGTAATGCGAATGGGGTGCAATAGCCGCAACGAGCCTGCCGGCCTGAATTCGCAGTGACCACTCGTTGCAGATCTCAGGCTCGTCGGCTCACGAAGCCCAAAGTTGAAAACTTTGGCCACTGGTGCCCGCTGGCGACACAAGTGGCCGGAGTTTTCAACTCCGGTCTTCGGAAGTTTCAACCACGCGTTGTCTCAAACAATCAGTGGACGCTGACCGACTCTGGCGAATCACTGAGTTCCAGCCTGCCGCCATCTTCACTGGCGTTTACGAAGACCGTATCGCCTGCCTTGTAACGCCCCTGCAGCAGGTCGATGGCCAGCGGATCGATGACCAGTTTCTGCAGTGCGCGCTTGAGCGGCCGCGCGCCGAAAGCGGGATCGAAGCCTTCGCGCGCAAGATGCTCTTTGGCGCGATCACTCACTTCGATCTGCAGGCCTCGATCTGCGACCAGGCCGCTGAGGCGACCCAGCTGAATCCCGATGATGCGCTTGATGTGTTCGAGTTCGAGTGCGTGGAAGACGATGATGTCGTCGACGCGGTTGAGAAACTCCGGTCGAAATTGCTTGTGCAGTTCATCTTCGACCAGCTTGCGCATGCGACTCTCGCTGGCCGGATCCTTCGATCCCTGCTGGTAATCGTGAATGTGATGGGACCCGATGTTCGAAGTCATGATGATGACGCTGTTCTTGAAATCGACGACGCGCCCTTTCGAATCCGTGAGCCTCCCGTCATCGAGAATCTGCAGCATGATGTTGAACACCTCGGGATGAGCCTTCTCGATCTCGTCGAAGAGAATGACCGCGTAGGGCCGACGACGCACCGCTTCAGTCAGCTGTCCACCTTCGTCGTACCCGACGTATCCGGGAGGTGCGCCGATCAGGCGCGCAACGGCGTGACGCTCCATGTACTCCGACATGTCGATGCGGATCATGGCCTCTTCGTCGTCGAAGAGAAACCCGGCCAGCGCACGTGCGAGCTCCGTTTTTCCCACACCTGTCGGACCCATGAAGATGAAAGAGCCGGTCGGACGGCTGGGATCCTTGAGTCCTGCACGCGATCTACGGACTGCGTTCGACACGGCGTGGATGGCGTCGTCCTGTCCGATCACGCGCAGCCGAAGCCGGTCTTCCATCTTCACAAGCTTCTGAATCTCCGACTCCAGCATGCGTGTCACAGGGATTCCGGTCCATTTCGCGACGATTGCAGCGATGTCCTCGTCGGTCACTTCTTCCTTGAGAAGTCCGCCTCCGCGCTGAGTCTCCGCGAATTTCAGTGAGCTGGCCTCGATTTGCTGGTTCAGCTGCGGCATCGTGCCGTACCGCAACTCAGCGGCGAGATTCAAGTTGCCTTCACGCTCGGCACGCTCCGTATCGTCGCGGGTCTGCTCGAGTTTCTCTTTGAGTTGACGAAGTTCGCGAATGACTTCTTTTTCGCTGTTCCACTGCGCTTTGAGTCCGGACGATTTTTCCTGCAGCTCGGCCAGTTCAGCGTCGAGCTTCTGCAGTCGCTCCAGCGAAGAAGCGTCGGTCTCTTTTGATAAGGCCTGCTTCTCGATCTGCAGCTGGATGACACGTCGCTCGATCTCGTCGATCTCCAGCGGCATCGAATCGATCTCGATGCGGAGACCTGAGGCGGCTTCGTCGATGAGATCGATGGCCTTGTCCGGAAGAAAACGGTCGGCGATGTAGCGATGCGAGAGTGTTGCTGCTGCCACCACCGCGGAATCCTGAATCTTCACACCGTGATGCACTTCGTAGCGTTCCTTGAGACCGCGCAGAATGGCGATGGTGTCTTCCACGGATGGTTCTCCGACGAACACCGGCTGGAACCGGCGCTCCAGCGCTGCGTCCTTCTCGATGTACTTCTGGTATTCGTTCAACGTGGTCGCGCCGACCGCGCGGAGTTCACCTCGCGCCAGTGCCGGTTTGAGAAGGTTGGAGGCGTCCATGGAACCTTCCGCAGCGCCGGCGCCGACCAGCGTATGCAGTTCGTCGATGAAGAGAATCACGCTGCCTGCGGCCTGCTCGACATCTTTGATCACAGCCTTGAGTCGATCTTCGAACTCGCCGCGATACTTCGCGCCTGCGATGAGTGCCCCGAGGTCGAGCGAAACGACGCGTTTGTTCTTGAGACCTTCCGGCACATCGCCTGCGACGATTCGTCTGGCCAGCCCTTCCACGATGGCGGTCTTACCAACGCCGGGCTCGCCGATGAGTACCGGATTGTTTTTTGTTCTGCGCGAGAGCACCTGAATGACGCGTCGAATTTCCTCATCTCGTCCGATGACCGGATCGAGTTTGCCTCGACGGGCAAGTTCGGTGAGGTCGCGGGCGTAGCGTTCGAGTGCCTGGTACTTTCCTTCAGGGTCCTGATCCGTGACTCGTTGTGATCCGCGCACGCTTTGAATTGCCTTCAATAGCGAATTTTTCGTCACGCCGGAGCGATCGAGAAGTTGAGCCGCAGTGCTGTCGCGAACTTCGGCGATCGCCAGAAGGAGGTGCTCGGTAGAAACGTATTCGTCTTTGAAGGACTCGGCGGAGGTGAACGCGGCGTCGAACACTCTGCGCAACATCGGCGAGGGATCGGGATCGGCTGAACTGCTGCCCATCTTCGCTCGCTTTCCAAGCTCTGCCTCCAGCTGGGCAGTGAGTTGAGGAGTCGCCAGGTCCAGGCTCGAGAGAATCGGTTTCACGATTCCCCCCTCCTGTTCGAGCAGGACCAGAAGCAGATGCTCCGGAGTGAACTCGGCGTGACCCGATTGTCTGGCGCGGTTCCGGGCCGCGGAAATGGATTCCTGCGCTTTGATCGTCATTTTATTCAGATTCATATGCCCTCCAGACTTGATACTAACTGACTCACATTTTAACGGGTCTGGAGGAGCCTTTCATTCCAGGCTCGGAGGATCGCGACCGGTACGCTCCGGCTCCCGACTGACCGGGCCCTCCATCCCGTGACGTCATTCCGACGAGCCACGTGCTCGCAAGAAGTCCCGCTGCCCTGTCTGCGAGGAGGAATCTCCGGTCCGCGCAGACGCGGTGCCTGGGTACGACCGACGCGGCGCGGAACGGAGATTCCTCTTCGCGCGTGACGCCTCGCAGGCTTGCCGGAGCATCCTGTGCTCACCGGAATGACGTAGTGAGACGATTGGACGCGCGAACGCGATCCAACCGATGTCCTGGTCCGTAACCGGTATCCCGTAACCAAGGGGTCGGACCTTCAGTTGGTTAGAATGACCGTGGTGGACACGCATCCCTGTCTAAAGATGGAGACCTGATGACTGCACTACCCATGGAACAAACCGGCTACGCCGAACCTCAAACTCTGAAGGCGTCGCTTCTGGAGTTGATCCGGCGGACCAGCACGATTCTTCCAGACGATGTGGTGAGCGCGGTGCGTGCGGCCAGGACAGTCGAGAGCGCGGGTTCGAACGCCGAGGTCGCTTTGAATGTGATCGGGTGCAACATCGATCTGGCGAAAGCGAGCTCGCTCCCACTCTGTCAGGACACAGGCACCATACTTTTTTACGTGCACGCGCCGGTCGGATACGACCAGCTGCTCTTCGAAGAAACTGCGATCGATGCGGTAAGGGAAGCTACTCGGCTCGGATATCTGCGGCAGAACAGTGTCGACAGTGTCACTGGCAAAAATAGTGGCGACAACATCGGGCCCGGCTCGCCGGTGATGCATTTTCATCAATGGCGGGAGGCGCATGTCGAAGTGAAGCTGATGTTGAAAGGCGGAGGCTGCGAGAATATGAACGCGCAGTACAGCCTTCCTCATCCGGAACTCGGCGGCCGCGATCTTGCCGGCGTCGAGAACGCCATCCTCGACTGCATCCTTCAGGCGCAGGGGCAGGGTTGCGGCCCTGGAATCCTGGGCGTTTGCATTGGCGGCGATCGTGGGAGTGGGTACGGCAGTGCCAAAGAGCAACTGCTTCGCACAATGGACGACACCAACGAAGACCCTCTGCTCGCCGAACTCGAGATGCGGGTCGTCGAGAAGGCGAATCTGTCAGGAATCGGTCCCATGGGTTTCGGTGGAAAAACAACCCTGCTGGCCTGCAAGATCGGGAAACTCAACCGACTACCTGCCAGCTTCTACGTGAGCGTAGCGTACATGTGCTGGGCCTACCGACGCCGCGGAGCTGTGATCGGTGTGGAAGGCGGTCTTCGAGAGTGGCTTTACTGAGATGCGGTCGAGGGAAAGGGTATGGCTGAAGTCAAACTGAACACACCGCTCGATGAAGAGACCGTCCGCTCGCTCAAAGTCGGCGACACTGTTTCAATCAGCGGCCGTCTCTACACGGGTCGCGATGCCGTGCATCATCGGCTGCATACAGGCACGAAGTCTCCCGTCGACCTCGAAGGGCAGATCATCTATCACTGCGGTCCGGTGATGGTGAAGGAAAACGACCAGTGGGTCTGCAAGGCCGCAGGTCCCACCACCAGTTCACGCGAAGAACCGTACCAGTGGGAAGTCATGCGCGACTACAGGATTCGTGGAGTCATCGGGAAAGGTGGAATGGGACCGAAAACTCTCGCCGCCTGCAAAGAGTACGGCGCGGTTTATCTTCATGCCATCGGTGGCGCCGCGCAGGTATGCGCCGCATCCATCAAACGAGTCGACGGGGTGGACTGGTTCGACCTCGGCAGCCCCGAGGCAATCTGGCATCTCTGGGTCGAAGACTTCATGGCCATCGTGACCATGGATTCGCACGGGAACAGCCTGCATAAAGACATCTTCGAGAGTTCCAAACGGAATCTCGAAGCACTGCGCGCGACCTGACGCGTGATAGCAGGCCGGGGGCCGGGGTCAGGAGGCCGGGGCGAGGCATTCCGGCATTTCTGAATATACGTCGCGGGACGCGCAGTGGTGTGGCACAGGCAATCCTGCCTGTGGCGCGATGCACTGACTTCAGCGGACGCTTTCGAGCGTGACCGAGGTCGCCCCTCTCGGCAAGCCTCCGATGACTCGTGCTGAAAGTCTGGCAGTGGGCCGGGAACTTATCTCTTCGCGCCACAAGCAGGATTGCCTGTGCCACACATTGTCCGTGATCGAACGTGAGTCGTCCGCAGCACCAGAGGTTTCGTCACAGTAAGAACGGCCGAGGAAGCGGGCGCGCGCAACGCGCCCCTACTTTCAGCGTGGCAGCGCACGCGGTCCGATTCGTGAATCGCTTCTACTCATCTGCCTCAGGCGGATTGAGAGGACTGAATGCCGAGTTCGAGATTTCGTGCGGAGAAAGACACGCTGGGAACTGTGCGAGTGCCGTCCGGTGCGCTGTATGGAGCACAGACGCAGAGAGCGGTGGAGAACTATCCGATCAGCGGAGTCCGTGAGCATCCGATTTTCATTCACGCCTTCGTGCAGATCAAGAAAGCCTCCGCGCTGGCGAATCTGGCGCACGGATCTTTAACAAAAGAACTCGCGCGCGCGATCGTCCGCTCCTGCGATGAAATCCTCGATGAAAAGAAAGATTCATTCAAAGCTCTGAGCGAAGTCGCCAAGGTGCCCCGCAAGAGACCAGCCGGAGGGAAGATTGAAAGGAGGGGAGCGGCTGAATCGCTGGTCTTCAGACTTCCATCACAGCAATATGTGGACGAGAAATTTCTGCAGCATTTCGTGGTCGACGTGTTTCAGGCTGGCGCAGGCACATCCTTCAACATGAACTGCAACGAGGTGATTGCGAACCTCGCCAATCGAAGTCTCGGCAACAAGATCGGTGAGTACGATCCAGTCCATCCGAATGACCATGTGAACATGGCCCAGTCGACCAACGACACTGTGCCTGCGGCAATCCGTATCGCCACATTGCTGATGCTGCAGGAATTGATGCCGCATCTCGACACTCTGGCTGCCACCTTCGAGTCGAAGGGCGAGGAGTTCAGCGATGTGATCAAGTCCGCTCGAACGCATCTGCAGGACGCCGTACCGATCACGCTCGGACAGGAGTTTGCGGCATACGGCGCTGCAGTCAGACGTGCCACACGGCTACTGGGAGCGGCGGCCGATGAGCTGCGTGAACTGGGAATCGGAGGCACGGCTGCGGGAACCGGGATCAACACGCCGCCCGGCTATCGTTACACCGTAGTTCGCAACCTCGGGGCACTGACCGGTCTGGCCCTCACCCCGATCGATGATCTGCGGGAGGGCATGCAGTCTCAGTTGCCTGTCGCTGCTGTGGCCGCAGCGCTCAAGAATCTCGCGCTGGAACTGACGCGAATCACCAACGACCTGCGCCTTCTGGCTTCGGGCCCGCTGACAGGGCTAGCGGAGATTCTGCTTCCATCGGTGCAACCCGGCTCGTCGATCATGCCGGGCAAGGTGAATCCCTCCATGCTGGAGTGTCTCAACCAGATCTGCTTTCACATCATCGGTTCGGAGACCACAATTTCGTATGCGGTGCAGGCAGGTCAGCTCGAACTCAACGTGATGATGCCGCTCATGGCCTACGAGCTTCTTTTCTCCATCGACATTCTGAAGAATTTTCTTCCGCTCTTCGTGCAGAAATGTGTTTCCGGGATCCAGGCGGATCGGGCCCGATGCGAGCAGTATTACCTGACTTCACCTTCGCTGGCGACCGCGTTGAATCCGATCATCGGGTACGAGAAAGCGGCGGCAATCGCCAAGGAGTCGGCGAAAACCAGAACGCCGATTCCTGAGCTGCTGCGTGCATCGAAACTGATTTCCGAAGAAGAAATCGCACGGATATTCACGCCCGAATTTCTTACGCATCAGGCCGATGGAGTCGCGAAGAAGAAACGGCCGGGATCAGGGGGCCGGGGGTCGGGGTAACTTCGAATGGAGAATGTTGAATGGAGAATGGAGAATGATCAAGGCGAGTGTTAACCACTATTAAAAATTGCGCATGACTGGACCATTAGCGAGCTTCGCCCGAGCGGCACACGCACAACGTCATTCCGATGAGCCGCGCGATTGCCGACTGTCCCGCAGCTGCAACTGCGAAGAGGAATCTCCGGTCCGCGCGGACGAGGTGTATCGCGACGACCTTCGCGGCGCGGAACGGAGATTCCTCTTCGCGATGAACAACACCTCGCATGCTCGCAACTGCAGGGCGTGCTCATCGGAATGACGTCGCGGCATGTGCGGAGTAGTAGCTCGCGATCGCCGCGCTTCTACTCCGGCCCCCTGACCCCTGACCCCGGCCCGCTTCATTACTCCAGAAGTTTGATGCCGCCACTCGGCTGGCCTTCGTGTGCGGAACTTGGAGCGTTGTCGATGGCTTTCGAGAGGAACAGGTCCGTGTCGGGCTTTCCGCTGGCTTCAGAGCCGATGATCAGATACTTCTCCGGACGGACGATGTACTTGTAGGCGTTGCCCCACGGATCGGAAAGCAGTTTTGGAGACACGAAGTCAGGCGCCAGTTCGGCGAGCTTGAGAGGATGTTTTCCATGGACGAGGCTGAAGGCTTCGACACCGGCTCCGATTTTTTCGATGCGCTGCAGGGACACAGCTTTACGATAATCGTTGACTGAACTCGTGAGCCGATTGAATGGCGCCAGCGAATTCATTGGATTCTTACCCGAAGTGATAAGCGACGCGGCCGCGGCCAGAACCAGAAAAGCAATGAGCGGAAGAGGCAGGACGGACGGAACGTCGGCGGTCGCCGCTTCTTCGAGCTCCGCCTGTCCGACCGCGGCAATCATCTCGGCGTCGCGAACTTCTTCGATCAGGTCGCGGGTTAGAAGTTCGTAAAGCGATTTGGCGGTGTCGAACTCCGAGAATCTGCTGGTCTCGATGATCTCGCTGACGGACACCGTGCCGTCGACCATGTCGTAAATCGCTTTCTCTTCCTGCGAGATCTTGATCTTGTCTCCGGCAGGCGCAGACTTCTTCCGCCTGACTGCGGATTCGTCGAAGTCAATGTCGTCGGCATCGTCAGCGTCGACAGCGATGATCTCCTGATCGATCAGCTTTTTGCGGAACACCAGATCATAAGAGCGAATCCGCTTCTCGATGATCGGCCATTCGTCGATCATCCGCGCGCCTTCCATCAGGATCGATTCGGCGCTGATCGGTACGACGTTGTCGCGGTCGTACTCGATGGTCGTTTCCTGCGAGAAGTGATAGTCGCCGTCTTTCCATCGGAAGAGGCGGTAGATGATCTGCTGAATCTGCAGCTGCAGGGCGGAGCGCAGACTCTCTTGTGGAATGATCTGATAGTTCGTGAGGATGAATCCGAGCCGCTGCAGGGTCTCGCGCTGGATGTCGAGAGCGTGCGTGAGTTGATCGTTGGTCAGCAGTCCTGTCTTCACGAGAACAGTACCGAGCCGGTTCTCGAGACGTTTGTTGAGCGAGTCCGCTGCCACGACTTTTCCGTCGAGGAAGGTGACCGTGACCGTATCGTCTTTTCCGCGGAGAGTAAGTACGCCGGTCTTCCGCTGCAGTCCGATCAGCTGAAAAATGTCAGCGAGACTGAAATCCTTGAGTGTCCCTTCGAGTGCCATCGGGTTCAGCCTGTCACTTTCTGCCGAAGCAGTGAGAGCGATGCGGAGATCCAGAGAATGACAACCACTACGATGGCCAGCACCCGCACGGTCAGCACCATGGCCGGAGTCGGGCCGACCATCGGGGCCATGCGTCCGACCAGAATCGCACCGCTCACGGCAAGTACGAACAGCAACGTCAGGATCAGTCCTTTCACCGTTGATGAGTCATACATCTGACCCGTGCCGGGAATCAGAGTCGCCAGAGTCTTCCGTGTTCTCGTGAGATTGTTCTGGTGTTGCTGGACCTCGATGAGTTTCGCGCGTTTGGTGTCGAGTGAAACCCCATCCCTCTTCAGATAGATATGAATGCACTGTGTGCAGTAGGTGGCGCTCTCTCTGGAAGATTTGCAGCGGTTGCAGAACGTTCGGCCGCATTTGATGCAACTGCCCGCGATTCCCCTCTTGCGCCTCCGCGCCATCAACAGCGGACCTGCCAGAATCGCCGCCAGTGCGCCCGCCGTCAGCGGGTTGGAGATGGAATTCAGTGGGTTGAACTGCGCAAAATTTCCGAAGATGTCTCGAGCAGTTCTTGTGCGTGCGATGGTGTGCGAAAGTTCCCACGCCGCATCCATCGGTACGGTGTACCAGACGATTTTCTGCGGGGGCGGGCTGGAGATCAGATTCTCGATCGCGGACCGGTTGATCTTCTTGGCAAGTTCGATCTGCGCGCCCTGCTCATCGAACTTATAGAGCTCGCCACTGGCCACGGACTGATTGTAGAAGGCGATGGCCAGACCGCTGTCGGATTCCGCAGCCTTCTTGTACTGATTCGAGGCTGCCTGGAAGTCTCCGTCGAGGAAGTGAAGATTTCCCTGATTCAGGTATGCGCCTGCCAGCTTCGGATTGAGTTCCGTTGCGCGGCGGAGATGCACCATCGACTCGGAGTCGTTTCCGTCCTGCGCCTCCAGATTGCCGACCAGAAGGTGAAGAAGAGGCTGGTCGGGCACCAGACTGGTGAGATCACGAAGGCGCCGCAGCGATTCGGGATCGTAGGACCGCGAGAGGCCTGCCGAAGCACCGCGCACGATGGGGCTGTCGACGCCGGCTGCGCGGTACGCGGTCCAGTCGAGCGCAAGGGGAAGGAGCGCCAGCAGAGACAGCGACACGAACGAAACCACTTTTTCGGTGGAACTCGAGTAGGGAAGAAAGAGCAGCAACCAGTAGAGAACGAGCCAGGCCGGCCCCAGCCACAAAAAGAGAGGCAGAAAGAGAAGCGCGAACGCCAGTACGCTGCTCATCCCTGGGCGGAAGCGGCTGTTCAATGCTTCCCTGAAATCGTGCGCGGCCGGGCTCGCGTATCGGAAGAAGAGCACGATCGAGAAGATGCCGATGGTCACGGCCAGAGCAAGAACGATCAGAGTGAGCAGGTTCGTCGAAGCGAGAAGTGAGGGCGTGTATTCGCTGAAGATGCGGCGGAAGCCGGTGGCCAGATTCGAAGCCATTCCGCCCCAGTCGCCGCGCGTGCGTGAAACTTCGGCGAGACGGAAAGCGACTTCCGCAGAATCCGGGTCGAGGCGAAGTGCAGCGTCCTTCGCCCACTTGAAGAGAGGCTCGTTCCTGGTTCGCGCAGCGTTTTGAGCGAGTGCTGCGGCCGATTCCGCGTAGAGTGGATAGCGGCGAACCGCCGAGCTTCGACCACTCTCGAAAAGAGCTTTGAGTTTCGTATTTGCGGCTGCGAAGTCTCCCGAATCGATTGCTGCGGTGGTCTGCGGCCAGATCTCGCGTGGCGATTCTGCGCGTATGACTCCGGAGCTGAGCATGGCAGCCAGAACGAGCATGAAGCAGAGGACGGCGCGCATCAGGGAGTCCTGCTCCGGACGAAGGCCAGCTTCAACTCGCCGAGGTGTGACTTGAGGAAATCGTCCTCATCCTCGCTGAGATTGTTGGACGTCTTCTCGGCGAGCATGGTGAGGATGTCGATCAGTTCTTTGGCTGCCGCCAGGTCCGGTGGCGCACCGGGTTGATATCGATTGGCGAGCAGCCCGAGGCTCATGTAGGCCTGAATGATGAGCGACTGGGCGAACTTGCTGAATGCAGTGCCCGGGTCTTCGGCCCGGTCGCGAACCCGCTTTTTCGGTTCCGCAGCTTTTTCCGCTTCCTGCTGTGGAGGCGGCGGAGTGGCCTGTACCGCGGGGTCGGGAGGCATCGAGACAGGCGGATCCGCCACCGGATTCACTTTGCCGAGGTACTCATCCTTAATCTCGCCGGTCGCGGTGAAGATTCTCTTGTCCGTCACCTTGATGGGTTCGTTAGGGTCTCTATCCTTCGGCAAACTGCCTCCACTCGGCGGAACTGCTGCATGACGAATTTGTCCGGACTGGACCACGGGACAAAGTATGCCCTGCAATATCAATGATTTGGTGAGAATCTTACACCGGAGTCGGCGCGCCAGGTTAGTTACAAGCCACCAGCCTCTTCGCTGCGCTGCGACTCGCGTCCAGTACCTGACCTCTTATCCGAGACGTGTGGAGCACAGGCAATCCTGCCTGTGACGCGGAAAAGTGAGTTCCAGCCCCGCTGCTTGAAGTTCCGTACGTGTCGCCGGAGGGTTGTCGACAGGAGCGACATGTCGTCAGGCGGAACGAAATCGGCCTTCGAAGTCAGCGTCTCGCGCCACAGGCAGGATTGCCTGTGCTCCACCCACCGCGTCTCGCGGTACATCCAGATGCGCCTGCTCTCGCGCCCTGCTTTCAATTCAAACCTGGACCCGCCGAGAGTTCTGTAAGGATTGCGCTCAGTGCTGTCGGATCGGTGGACATTCCGTGATGTCCCGAGCAGACCTGAAGTCCGCGCGGGTAGCCGCCCACGGAACTCGCTGCGGTGACCGAGCCATCTCCCGGAACGAACATCGTCTCTTTCAGTGGTTTCTCGGAGTCCCTCATTTCCCATGCATACAGGGCGCTCGACCCGTCGGCCCGGATGATCATCTGTTGAGCGGTAGGTGCACAGTGACCGCCGATTCGCAGCATCGGCACTTCAGTGTTGATGGTGCGAAGCATGGCCTGCCGGAATCGCTGGCCGTCCATGAGACGGGCAGCAAATGCAGCGCGGCGCCTCGGATCTACCGTGTGCTGGAAGATGGATAGCCTCAGCTTCTCCCAGGTCTCGAGCATCCAGAAGTCTTCGATACCAGTGGAGGTGAGCAGCGACTTCCCGGTCGATGGAAGCAGCTCGAACAGCGATGGGAATGTCGTCGTGACTTCCGGTGGGATGTCTTTGAGCAGAATCTTCTCGCCGCGATGCAGCATGCGTACTGCCTCCAGCGTCCCATCCTCGGGCGCAGCCAGCATGACCACCCGTCGTATCTTCGAGGATGCTTCTTTCGAGGCTTGATCCCATAAGTCGGGACGGTCGAGAGGAGCAGTGCCGATGCGGAGATAAGTCAGGGCAACCAGACCACCAGCGGATTGCGCGACCAGATCGATTTTCAGTTGCGGGTCGCCCTGCACGCGACGCAACTCGTCGATCAGATCGTCGAGACGACGTGCGGAGACGACGTGACTCTGACGGAAGTCGTATTCGAAGGCGACGACATAGTTTCGTCTGTTCGGGTTTTTACCGTAACGACCGAAGTGTGTGAGGGCATGCGTCAGGTGATAGGCGGCGTTGAACGACGCTCGCGAGCCGGCGAATCCACGTGTGACCAGCGAGTCCCCGGACTGCGGATTCTCAATAGGAAGATCCATGTCATCGCTGTGTCTGACGAAGACGAACGACATGGCCGTTCCCCAGACGAAGCGGCCGCTGCGGGTGTTGACCAGCTTCGAGTTCCCGTAGCCAGGGATCACGATCACCGGGTTGACGGGCTCGGGAAGATACTCACGGGAGGAGAGAAGCAGGCTGCGTCGAGGACTGTCAGTGGCCACGCAGCCGGTAGTCGCCAGCAGCAGAATGGTCAGCAGGAGCTGCCCTCTGCGCTGCGAGTTCGTTATCATCGAAGCCAATGTCATCAACAGAATTGCTCTCCATCTTCCACGTTCTCGAAAAGAACGAGTTCAACACCGGTTCAGTGCATCAGATGTTTCAAGCTGCAGCGGGAATGGCCGCACGCGGACATCGCGTGACCATCTTCAGTAGACCTGGTGCCGACCTTGCGGCGCGCGCGGCTGCAGCCGGATGTGACTTTGTTCCTCTACCGCTGCGCAATCCTTTCGATCTTTCCTCGATTCTGGCTTTCCGACGAGAGGTTGCCGCACGTAAGCCCGACGTAATCCACGTCCACAAGGGATTGTCGCAGAGCATTGCTCTGGCGGCTACATGGTTCGCGCCTGTTTCGGCATTTGTAGTGAATCGCGGGGTCTCCTTCGCCCTGAATTTCTGGAATCGCGGGAAATATCGCACGAGCCGCGTCGATCGTATCGTCACGGTCTGCCAGCAGATCAAAGACGTCATCGTCGCAACGGCAGGCGTATCTTCGGAGAAAGTCACAGTGGTCTACGCGGGTGTCGATGAGGCCGACTTCGATCCGACTGTCCATGACGGTAAAGCGTTCCGCAGAGAGAAGAACATCCGTGAGGATGCGTTTGTCTTCGCACAAGTGGGCGTGCGCGACTGGAAGGGATGGCGCGAACTCATCGACGCGTTCGTTTTCGTTCATGAGAAGCATCCGACGACGCGGCTCATGCTCATCGCCTACAAGAGTGCGGCGCAAGCCGAGGAGATCAGACAGTACTCGTTGCAGAGGGGAGCGGGCGATGCGGTAATTCCCGTCGAGTATCGTCCCGACATGTCGCGTGTTCTTGCGGCAGCCGATTGCGTGGTGGACGCATCGTGGGCCGGGACCGGCGTGACCGGAACGATTCGCGAAGGCATGTCGCTGGAGAAACCAGTCATCGCCACGGACTGCGGCGGGAACAATGAGCTGCTCACCTCACCCGAAGTCGGACTGCTTATCCAACCCAAAAATCAGCAACAGCTCACCGAAGCCATGCTGCGCGTCCTCGAGCATCCGGTCGAATCGAGCGAGATGGGGAAGCGGGCAAGAAAGCATGTAGTGGAAGGATTCTCGAAAAGGCAGCGCCTCGATCATTTGGAGAAGATCTACTTTGAAATAGTTAGAGGCAGTAGGGGGGCCGGGGGCCGGGGGCCGGAGT
>JBKJUK010000336.1:0-3008 GCA_046590705.1 Thermoanaerobaculia bacterium | reverse complement strand
TGAACGATAGCGGGCCCCTTCGAACTTCACCCGCGGCGCGGCTTCATAGGCTTTCTGTAACGCTTCAGAGAGCGTCGGAGCATGCGCACAGACGCTGACCACTCTACCCGCGACAACGACCAGACGTCCGTCTCGAAGCACAGTTCCCGAGTGAAAAAGAACTACCGCGGGATCAGCAGAGGCTTCGATCTCCACCTCGCCACCCTTCTGAAACTCGCCAGGGTAACCGTCAACCGTGACGACCACGCAAGCGGCAGCTTCTTTCAGCCAGGAAAGTTTTGTCTCTCCCAGATTGCCACGCGCAGACTTCAGAAGCAGGTCGGCGAGATCATCTTCCAGCCGAAGCATCATCGGCTGCGTCTCAGGGTCTCCGAAGCGGCAGTTGTACTCGAGTACTTTCGGACCGCCTGCAGTAAGCATCAGACCGACGAATAGACAGCCGCTGTAGGGCCGGCCCTCGGCATCCATCCCGGCAATGGTCGGCATCACGATCGAGCGCATCACGTCCGCAGCCACTTCGGCAGAGAGTACGACCGCCGGAGAATGCGAACCCATCCCGCCCGTATTGGGTCCCTGATCGTTCTCGAGCAACTTTTTATAGTCCTTGGTGGGAGCGAGCGGCACGGCACGACTCCCGTCGGAGATGACCAGGAACGAGACTTCCTCACCTGTGAGAAATTCTTCGATGAGGATTCGATCCGCTGCCGTACCAAATCTGCGCTCTTCGAAAACCAGCTTCAGATATTCGTCCGCTTCCGACCTGTCGTTGACCAGCACGACGCCTTTCCCGGAAGCCAGGCCGTCGACCTTGATCACAGCGGGAAATCCGAGGGTCTTGAGCGCCACATGCGCTTCGTCGGCGCTGCTGCAGGTGATGGCCTCGGCTGTTGGAATCGAATACTTCTTCATGAACTCTTTGGAGAAGATTTTCGATCCCTCGAGTTCCGAAGCGAGTCTGGTGGGTCCGAAGATCGTCAGCCCACGTTTCTGGAACTCGTCGACGATCCCGAGTGTGAGCGGAAGCTCAGGTCCGACAATGGTCAGGTCAATCTTCAACTGCTCAGCGAAATCAGCGAGCTCGATGATGTCGGCCACACCAATCGGCACGCAGTCGGCGATCGCGGCTATGCCGCCATTCCCTGGAGCTGCGTAGATTTCGGTGACGAGTGGCGACTGGGAAAGCTTCCAGCAGAGGGCATGCTCCCGCCCGCCCTGACCAACGACTAGAACACGCATGGATCTCCTCGCTTGCCGCGATTCTAGTGTAGTGAGTCGGAAATACGGTTGCATTTGTTAGGAGCGCCACCGTAGAAAAGCGCTGTAGGGACGCGCAAGCAGCGCGTCCGCAACTCTTCCCCTAAGAGAATCGCAGCCGATGGGATTTCGGACCTGCATTCGGAGAATCCTCTGTTGGGCGAACAATCGATCCGACGAGTGACGAGGTATCGGACGCGCTGCTGCGCGTCCCTGCCCCACGATGTGTGCGTTCAGAGAAATGGCCCGGGCCGGGCGCGTCCCGAAGAGCTGGTGGCGGTTGCGGCCGCGAGTGCCTGACAGAGGCGTGACGGCAACCATTTGAGGGTCGCCATGGATGCGGACCGTGAATTCTCGCTCTTTGCGAACTTTTATAGACGCTCACCGCGTCATACTCGTAAGAGTCAGTGATGGCAGCACTCACCTTGATGAAATCGACCGACGACCTTCCGGAGACAGACGATCGCGAACTCGTGAGCGCAGCACGTGCTGGAGACTCAGGCGCGTTCGAGCAGCTCGTGCGACGCAAGACCTCGAAAGTCTACTCACTCTGCTACAGGGTCATCGGCAACGCCGAGGACGCTCGCGACATCTCTCAGCTGGTCTTCATCAAGCTCTGGGAGAACCTCGAACGATATGACCCGGCCTTCGCTTTCGACACCTGGCTATACCGGATGGTCACGAATGTCTCCATCGACTTCCTTCGAAGCAGACAGTCGAGAGACGCGGCCGTGAACTCTTCGCTGCGACTGGTGAAAACCTCGCAGGAAGCGGAGCAGCCTGTTTCGCTGCAGCGGAAAGAGATCGAGCGGGTCTTTGCCGACGTCTCGTCCACTCTGTCCGAAAAGCAAAAGACCATCTTCGTCATGCGCGAGATGCAGGATCTACCTTCTGCTGAAATTTCCCGGATTCTGGGGTGTCGCGAATCGACGGTGCGAAATCATCTCTTCAACGCCAGGAAACTGATGCGCAAGCGTCTGGAGATGCGATACCCCGAATACGCGAGTCTCTGGAGGGAAAAGTCATGAACTGTTCCGATTTTCTCTCGAGACTCGACGGTCCTGTTGAAGATCCGACGATGCTGGCGCACCTCCGCAGCTGCAGTGAGTGTGTGGACGCGGCCATTCGAGTGGATGCAGACAACCTCTTTCGCGCTCTTGGCGGCGACGAGCTTGTGCCGCCGGGCGGCGAGGACCTCTTTGTCGCCTCGGTCATGCAGCAGGTGGCCGTGCGGCAGGCTGAGCGGACTTCGACACGTGAGCCGCGCTACTCGGCGCTCTATCGCTGGTCGATTGCAGCGGTTCTGGCGGTGGTTCTCGTTTCCGGAGGACTTCAGTACCGTGTCAGGCAATCTCAATCTGTTACACAGCTTGCAGCGATCACTCCAGCCGCCGCGCCCGCCGCGCTGCTGGAGCGTCCACTGCTCGAAGATTACGACTCCGCCGGCGCGACCATCGTGGAAATACCCGCCGGAACATCTGACATGAAAATCGTAATGGTTTTCGACGATTCACTACCGACTGACTTATGAAAGCGAACTTTTCAGCACTCATCTTCTCCGCATTCTCTGCTGCATTCATCACGCTACCGGCCTACGCTTCAATCGAACCGGTGGCACTGAGCGCAGCCACATCCGATGCTGTCCCGGAGACTGGACTCGTGGCACGCAGCTACCAGTTCAAACATCGTGATGCAGTTCGTGCCGCCGTGCAGATTCGCAGCCTGGTAAGCGCTCGCGGATCGATGTCGATTCA
>JBKJUK010000288.1:0-5697 GCA_046590705.1 Thermoanaerobaculia bacterium | reverse complement strand
GTCCCGTCACAGGCAGGATTGCCTGTGCCACACAGGCCCCGTAATTCCGACGATCGCGCGTCTCATTGGAGTGACGGTTTTCATGCCCTCACTCCGGCCCCCGGCCCCCGACCCCGGCCGCACCATCATGTACCCTTCTGCAGAGATGGAGACAGGCGGAGCAGAACTGCGCGATGTGTCCCGACGTTTCGGGGATGTCGTCGCACTCGATGACCTGAGTGTCCGGTTCGAGCCTGGTCAGATCACCGCACTCCTCGGCGAGAACGGTGCAGGAAAATCGACCGCCATGAGTATTCTGGCGGGAGATCTCCGACCAGACCGGGGAACGGTCCTGCCCGCACCCGCCAGCCGTGGCAGAAGAGCCACGAGGGCGCGCGTATCAATGGTGCGGCAGCATTTCAGCCTGGTCGACAACTTCACGCTTGCCGACAATCTGCTGCTGCAATCGAACGAGTTGCCTGCATTCTCGCTGGCATCGAAGCGACTGGCCCTCGCTTCTTCTATGGTCAGTCGAAGTGGTCTCACACTGACCGGACTGCATCGGCTCGCGGATCAACTCTCGGTCGGGGAAAAAGCCAAGCTGGAACTGATCAAGGCTCTGGCCGCTGACCCCGACGTCCTGATTCTCGACGAGCCGACCTCAGTCCTTACACCGCTCGAAACCGAAGAACTATTCGCGACCCTGCGCTCTCTGGCAGCGCGTGGAATGACCCTGATTCTGGTCACACACAAACTACCGGAAGTCTTCGCTGTGGCCAATCGACTCGTTGTTCTTCGTCAAGGTAGGAAGCTGCTGGAAGCAGCAATTTCAGAAATCTCTCCGCAGCAGGTCAGCGAAGCAATGATGAAAGAGTCTGCCGTCGAGGCTTCGGCGAAACGGCGAGGCAATTTCACCCGAACTTCGGAGCCAGTGTTGAGCATTGACGGCCTTGGCGTTCCCTCAGCGACCGGCAGTGCGCTTCACTCGCTCTCCCTGACACTTTGTAGAAGTGAGATCATCGCCATCATTGGCGTTGCCGGCAACGGGCAGAGCGAACTCGCAGCAGTTCTCCGCGGAATGATTCCCTTCAAGCAGGGAACCATCACCGTCGGAGGGGTGATCTTCCGGGACTCGGAACTGTACGCGTCGGAAGAGATCAGGCACGTACCCGCCGATCGCACCGCGGAAGGAGTTTTCCCTGCGTTCACCATTGCCGAGCAACTGGCTCTGACCGCGACCTCTTACAGCCCGGCCTCCTCTCGACGCGAGGCCGCACGAGTCATCAAATCGTACGGCGTGAAGGCGTGTGGACCCGAGCAGAAGATGGAAGAACTCTCCGGGGGAAACCAGCAACGCATTCTGCTGGCCCGTGAACTCGAGTCGGGCCCGAGGCTGTTGATCTGTTCGGAGCCCACCCGCGGGCTGGACCCGCAGGCCGCGTCTGCAATACGTCGTCGCATCATCGAAGCTACGACGGAGATGGCCGTGCTGCTCATTACCTCTGATCTGGACGAGGCCTTCGAGATCGCCGATGCAGTCCACGTGATCTACCGCGGAACACTGAGCGCGCGCATGGACATCGAGCAAGCGCGTGCCAAAGCGCCTGCTCTCATGGCCGGGCTACTGATTTGAAGCGCGGAATCCCAGCTCTACTCAGTGCCGCGGCGGGAATCGCTCTGCTCACTTCCATCGCGGCACTGGTCGGAATTCAACCCCTGACATTCCTCAGCAGCCTCCTTGATGGCTCTGTCGGTAACCTGACGGCTCTCGAGGCTTCAGCCGTCAAGGCCATTCCGCTCTGTTTCACCGCGCTCAGCGTCATTGTCGCGTTCCGCGGCGGGGTCTGGAACATCGGTGCTGAAGGACAGTTTCTGGCAGGCGCGATCGCCTCCTGCTTCGTGTCGCTTCAGCTCACAGGTGGACTGCACAATCAGTTGCTGGCTCTGCTGGCAGGAGCCGCGGGCGGCGGACTCTGGGCCGCAGTCGCGGCCTGGTTGAAAGTACGCCGCGGAGCGCCGGAAGTTCTATCCACCATCCTGCTCAACTTCGTGGCCATCTATCTGCTCGGTTTTCTGGTGAACGGTCCGATGCGCGAAATGAGAGGGCAGTATCCACAGAGCGACATGCTGGAGGGCTCCTCGTTCCTGCCGCTCCTTCACGGTCAGCTCCACGCGGGACTGTTCATCCTTCTGCTGTCGGTAGTCGCCGTAGGTCTCACTCTCTCTCGCACTCGATGGGGATTGCGATTGCGCGCAATTGGCGTGAACGTCAACGCAGCGCGATACTCAGGCATTCACGTCGAGCGAGAGATCTTCAGGGCCTTCGTATTTTCCGGCGCGCTGGCGGGGCTGGGAGGTTCGGTGGAGCTCCTCGGTGTCACACACCGGCTCTACGAGCGGTTCTCGTCGGGTTTCGGGTACTCCGGAATTGCGGTCGCGCTTCTGGCGCAACTCAGTCCCGCAGCCGCATTGTTCTCTGCGTTCTTTTTCGGTGCTCTCAGGAGCGCCGGTGGAGAACTCCAGCGGTCACAGGGACTGTCCGCGGGAATCGCCACACTTTCCGAGGGTGTGGTGATCGTTCTATTGCTCACTTTTGGTTCGGCTCGATTACTTAAATCTCGAGAAACAATGATCGAGCGTGGAGGCCATTCGTGACGAATCTCCTACTGTTGCTGATCGCCTCTGCAACTCCCCTTCTGCTGGCGGTACTGTCGGAGCTGATTGTCGAGCGAGCGGGCTTGATCAATCTTGGACTGGAAGGAACACTTCTTTCAGCGGCCATGGCCGGGACGATTGCGCTTCAAAGTTCAGGAAGCCTTGTGTATGCAGCCCTTGCAGCGATACTGGCAGGAATGGCGACTTGTTCGCTGTTCGGGTTGCTGACCATTTTCTTCGAAGCAGATCAAATCGTTACCGGCACTGCACTCAATCTGATTGCCATCGGCGTCACGAGCGTCATCTACCGGGCCAGGCTCCATGCTGGTCTGCACTTCAACGTCACGCGGGATTTCGGCGATCCAATCGAGCAGTTTCTTCCGGAGAATCTGCAATGGATCGATCCTGTGATCGTATTCGCCTGGATCGTCGTCCCCGTCTCATTCTCGATTCTGCTCTGGCACACTTCGATCGGATTACGCCTCCGCGCCGCAGGTGAATACCCTGCCGCACTCACTTCAGTGGGGATGTCCGCAGCAGGACTACGGTGGGTGGCCCTGCTCATTCAGGGTTCGCTGGCCGGAATCGCTGGCGCATACCTGGCCATCAACCTTTCCGCCGGGTTCGCCGAGAATATGACTGCAGGGAGAGGTTATATCGCTCTGGCCATCGTCATCCTGGGCAGATGGAGCGTAAAGGGCGCGATTCTGGGCGCTGCGCTTTTCGGCCTGACAACCGTACTGCAGTATCATTTGCAGGCCTCGACACTCGGCGCTCCGTATCAGCTGATGCTGGCTCTGCCTTACCTGCTCACTCTGGTCGTACTGGCCGGTTTTGCAGGGCGCGTACGACAGCCAGCGTTTCTCGGAAGGGCGCTTCCACCAGGAAAATAGAGCTCGCGGTGATCAGGATCACAACATTTCAAAACATTCCTGTGCATCAGTACATACTGAACGAATGTAATCACGTATCTAATCTCTTCTTGCCTTGGTCTTCCGCACTCCATGATCCTCCTCGGAATGGAGTGCGGGGCGGGGGACCTGGCGAGAGCGGCCACTGATATCAGTGGCCGTTTTTTTTGCGCAGAGCGTTGTATGGCTTCAATCGCATCGCCCGGATCACTACGGTGCGAGGGCGAGCGTGTAAGTGAAGCTGTAAAAATGTCCTCCACTGCTGGTGTCGATGGTCATGGTTCCCGCGATGCCGGTGAGTTCCCCTGTTCCTGAATCCGGGACGACTGAGATCGTGAGGTGAGGCACACCTCGATTCATGATCCCGCTGTGCTGAAGCGCGAAGGTGCCGCTGCGACCGTGCAGACTGCCGCTCACTCGTTCGATGGCAACGTACCCGGCCGACTCTTTGACGTCGGTCATGGCGGTCAGCATCTGCCCCTTGCCGGTCGCCTCGAGGTCACCAGCGAATCGCTTGTCAAGCGCCAGCCGCCCAACAGTCGAATCGCCAACCTCCGGCTCACTCTGCGGAGTCATTTTCACTTCAAAACTTCCCGCTGCTGTTCTCATTAGCCGAATACCCCGACACGTTTTTCTTACACCGTTGTCAGAGTGACATGCGCGCAGCGTGCCGCCTTCAGAAGCCAGCGATGCTGAGCTATACTGCCGCCCGGACGACCGCGGGGTTAGCTCAGTTGGTTAGAGCATCTGCTTTACACGCAGAGGGTCGGGGGTTCGAGTCCCTCACCCCGCACCACATCGAGTCAGCTCGCATTTCTCACTGAGCTTCGGAATCAATCAGGGTTCGTGGCCCAGACGGTCAGGTCAGTGACGAAACCTCGATTGTCCATCTCCAGCATCCCTGCGATGGCCTGCGCGATCTCCTCACTTCTCAGCTTCTTCTCGCTCGGCTTCTGCCCTTCCCTGCCGGAGTTTTCTGAGAATGAAGTCAGTACCTCGCTCGGATTGACCTGCATCACGCGGATGTTGTCCTTGCGAAGTTCCGCGCGCCAGCATTCGGTAAGGCCGGTGAGCGCCATTTTGCTGGCGACATATGCAGAGCCATTGGGAAAGCCGCGAAGCGCCGCGGTAGAGGCAATGTTGATGATGTTCCCACTCTTCTGCGCTGAGAAGTGACGCGCCGACTCCCGGCCGACCAGCATCGCGCCGAATACGTTGGTGGCAAACAGGCGCTGCATATCTTCCAGCTGCAAGGTCAGCAGTGGCCCGAAGGATCCGAAGCCTGCGTTGTTGATCAGGACGTTGTATCCATCAAGGACATCGATCACCTTCGGAATGAGTTTCACCACGTCACCTTCCTGTGAAACGTCCGCTACCAGTCCGGTCACACCCAATTCTGCAGCCGTAGCCTCGAGCTTGCGTTGGTCCCGTCCGCAAATGACCACCGACGCTCCACGATCTCTCAACACTTTCGCGGTGCCCCGCCCGATTCCCGAGCTTCCACCGGTGATCAGTACCTTTGCATTCTTCAGATCCATGACTGTCTCCTTCCTGACATCGCCGATCATAACGACAGACGGGCGGCTCGAGAAAATTGATCCGTTTCGCGCCGACAGGGTCGATCAGCTGGAAAGCATTCGATCGCTCGCAGCGCGTGAGGTCCCTCACACCTCCCAACCCACCCACGCATGCCCTTCTAAGAAACTCACAGGTTTTATGCGGGGTTGCAGGTCGAAGAATTGCGCCGGAACAGACCAGCCGTCATTCCGAAAGAGCGCGCCGTGCTCGGTATCCAACTCCGAGAGAGCTGCGACTGAGGAATCTACGCACAAGGTTCGCGCTCAATCTTTACAGCGCAGTCCCTGTGCGTTGATTCCTCGCACCCACCCATCCCGCCGCTCGGAATGAACGGGTTTCTGAATATCGGTGTGAGGGCTGCCTTTGAGGGCCGGAGGCCCGGCATCGAAATAGCCCAGGCCGTGAGGCCTTGGGGTCTCGAATCGTAACGACGATGATTCCGGGCCCCGGAAGGGGCGGCATCGCGACTTCCGTGTAAGCTCGTCTGTGCTGTGATGTTCAGCTGATCATTGCGCAGAGAATCTTCAGTACGGTGAGTCGCTGTTTCTAGAAACACCCTGAAGCCAATTCGGCG
>JBKJUK010000158.1:0-15902 GCA_046590705.1 Thermoanaerobaculia bacterium | reverse complement strand
CGTGGCCCAAGCCACGTTGAAACCGGCCGGCCGACGCGACAACGAAGCAGATGGCCCCGTTTCATCACGCGGCCTATTTTTTGATCGTGAGCCTGGGCTCGACGTCTCCCGTCGCTGAAACGGCCGGCCGGCGATTCTTCCCGATGGAAAGCCTGGTGTAGACCTGGGTGGAGAGGATCGAGGCATGTCCCAGCATTTCCTGGACTTCGCGAAGGTTGGTGCCGCTGTTGACCAGCGTCGCGGCCATGGTGTGGCGCAGCGCGTGCGGTGTGATGTGACGCTTGATCTCGGCATTGCGAACGTACTTCTTGAAAATATTCTCGATCGAGTAAATCGTGAGGCGAGTTCCTGCGCGTCCGACGAACACTGCATCATGTTCCAGCGGTCGCTCACTACGCATTTCCATGTAACTCGAGAATGCCTGCGTCACCAGAGGCGAGGTCAGCTCGACCACTCGTCCGCGCGTGCCGCGTCCGGTGATCTTGAGTTGCCGGGCTCCGAGGTCGATATCGCTCAGACTGAGGGCTACCAGTTCGCCGATCCGGATCCCGGTGGAAAACAGGAGTTCGATGATTACGTTGTCACGCACGGCGCAGAAGTACCGATTCCTGCTTCCAGCGGTGTCGTCGCGATGCACCATCAACTGCTCGATCTCTCGTTTCGGCGCCAGCAGGAGCTGACGGATCTCACGCGTGGACATGATGTTCGGAACGCGTTCTTCGATCGGCTGGCGGATTTTGAGGCGTCTGGCCGGTGATTCCGGAAGATGTCCCTTCTCTTCGAGAAAGCGGAAGAAAACTTTCAGCGCAGCGACTTTACGTCGGATGGATGTTTCGCGGTATGGCCCGGTTCCGAGTTTGCTGACATACCCTTCGAGATCGCCGTAGGTGATGTTCACCATCTCGGCGCCACTCACATGCGCATCGAATTGCGTCAGATCGGACTGGTACGCACGCAGCGTTCGGTCGGACAGGTTCTTCTCGTTCTGGCCGTGATGGAGGAAACTCTCGATTGCCTGGTGCACGTTCATGATCTGGTTCTCTTCTCCGCTGGGACGCTTCGTGGGGACTGATGCAGAGTGTAGAGCCCGTGCTTTTTTTGTCAAGAAATGATTATTTTTGAGCAACATAGGCGGATTTTGGAACCCTTCACCTGGAGACGGCGGAAACATCATGAAAGGGCAAAAACTGTTCGTTAGAAAGGTAGTCGATGAGGACCAGGAAGCCGTCGCACTCTTCAGCGAACTTCACCTGCTCCACCGCAGAAAAACGCCTGAGGCTTATCTCGCAAAAATCGTAGGCGAGCTTGTGGCACTCGCTGAGACCGAGCCATCCGAAGACACGCTGATTCTCCACAGTTTGTTCGTGCTGCCGGCGCTCCGCGAACTGCACGTCGGTCGCAAGTTTCTGAAGGAGGCATTGCGAGATTCCGGTCTCCGATCCATGACTGCTGCAGGTTCCCATCCGCTGGCGAGCTATCTGGAAAAAATCGGCTTCATTCGTGAAGGAGACACGCTGCGGATGCTGCAGCAGCAACGTTGAGTGCGCCCGGACCTCTGCGGAATTTTCGCGGCGCCGATGCCGCTCTCAATGAAGTCGCTGTTCCGGGGAGGCGTGGATGAACTTCAGAATCACGATCATCGTTTTCATGTCGGTGGCTCTGGCCGCTTGCCGGCCTCCTGCGGCTCCGCCGCCCACGGCCGCTCCCCCTGCTGAACGAATCCCCGCAACTCTGGAAGAAGCTGCCAAAGCGCTTGCGGAAGGGCGGAAGGAAATCTACGAGAAGGCCTTACGCAACCTCGCATCCAGCAGCGAGACCATGACGCGGCGACGCGCGCTGGTGACTCTCGGACTCTTCTATCGCAATGAGAAGAGAGACCTCGAGGCGCTGCAGGCTCTGAGGCTGGCCATCCCGGAATACCCCGAGCTCTCTTCCTACCTCCAACTCCAGACGGTCGAACTCGACCGTCGTCTCAAAAACTACAGCGGCGCAGCGCTCACAGCTCGCAACATCATCGCCGCCGCACCCTCTTCGTCTGCGGCCGGACTGGCGCGGCTGCAGCTTCCGGCCCTGCTCTCGCAGGCCGGTGATGCCGCAGGTGCGCGGGAAAGTGCGGCAGCAATTTCCACACATCCTTTCGATGAGTTCACCGAGGGTGAATTCGTCCGCACGGCAGATGCGCTGGCGTCGTCCGGTCAGCAGGAACTCGCCACAGCCATCCGCTTCCGATTGCTCACGCAGTATCCGCAGAGTCGATACACAGAGAAAACCTACGGCAACCTGACGGCCCTGAGTGAGGAACTCTCCCCTCTCTCAAAGATGAGCTTCGACGAACTGATGAATCTTGCGGAGAAACTGGGTCGCGTAAACCGCTACGACCAGGCGCTGGACCTGTTGAATCGAATCGAGCAGCGATTCCCCGATCGAACCAATTCTGCGGAACTGCGTTACGTACGCGTGCAATCTCTGTTCAACTCGCGAAACTACGAGCAGGTCACACAGCTCACCGCCGTCGAGAACGAGCCCTATTTCGTCGCCACACAAATGCTGCGGGGACGCGCCTACTGGCGTAGCGACCGGTCCTCGGAATTCGTGGCCATGATGAACGAAGTGATCGCGAAGTATCCAGCGTCGAAGGAAGCGACCCAGGCACGGCTTCAACTGGGCAAGTACTACATTACCGACGAAACAGACTACCCGCGCGCCATCAACTTCCTGGAGTCGGTCACGAAAGCCGGTGAGTATGGCAACGAAGGCGAGAACCTCTGGACTCTCGGCTGGATTCACACACTGGCCGGACAGGACCAGAAAGCGCTGGACGTGCTCGCAGACTACGTTCGCCGCTATCCCGATTCGGACTACACCACCAACGCACTTTTCTGGAGCGGAAAAATTCACCAGCGACGCGGAGACACTGCTGCGCGCGACGCGGCCTATGGCGAACTCACACGGCGCTATCCCTACGCCTACTACAGCTACAGAGCGCGCGAGCTGACGGGAGTCACGCAGCAACCGGCCAACGAGATTGCCTCGGGCTTCACGTTCCCTCTAGCCAGCGAGAAGACGCTGAGTGAGTCCGATCCGAAGTTCGTAGTGGTTCGCGAACTCGCCAGTATCGGTCTGCTCACCGAGGCCGCCGCGGAACTCAAGAAGCTCGTAGCGGACAGGCCGGACGATGCACTGCTGGCCTTCAGACTTGCCGACCTCTATTCGAGAGCAGGTGAAGCGGCAAAAGGTATGGGTATCCTGCAGCGTCGATTCCGCGACATCGTCAGACATGGCGGCAGCGGAGTACCGCCTCGCTTCTGGCAGATTCTTTATCCGCGCCTGTTCTGGGATCAGCTGACTCCTGCCGCCGTGAAACAGAATGTCGACCCGTACATGCTCACCGCGATCATCCGTCAGGAAAGCGGCTTCGATCCCTCCGTCGTTTCCAACGCCGGGGCGGTCGGGTTGATGCAGATCATGCCCGCTGAGTCAGCGCGTCTGGGAGAGGCCGCAGGGCTGCCCGGTCTCACCCGCGGCGACCTTTTCGATCCCGCAAAAAGCGCGCAGGTCGGCGCAGCGGAATTCGCACAGAAGCTCCAGCTCATGGACGGCAACGTCGTGCTGGCCATCGCCTCCTACAACGCCGGTGAAACAGCAGTGCGTGGCTGGCTTGCGCGGACGCCACTCGACGACCTCGATCTCTTCATCGAATCTATCCCCTACAACGAGACCCGCCTCTATGTTAAGAACGTCACGCGGAATCATCGCGAGTATCGCCGCATCTACGAGCAACCTGCTCCCTGAACTGCTGCTCCTGTCCCTGCTGTTGATGCCGAACGCCTTCGCGGCGAATGCGGCGCGCATCCAACTCAATTTCGCAGAACAGCAGACTCTTTCCTCAGTATCAGGTTCCGTCGTCCTGACCGTAACTCCCCCGTTCGATGGTGCCCGAGTCGCGATCTCGATCGACGGCGCATCGATCGGTGTTCGTGACAAGGTTCCCTACGAATTCTCCGTCGACCTCGGACCCGCCGAGGTCGAGCATAGGTTGCTGATGGTGGCTACCGATGCTTCCGGGCGAAGACGGAAAAGCGTAGTCCATCTGCTGAACTCCGGTAAACAATCGTTCACCATCGCGCTCCGCGTGACGGGTGGAAACGTGGTCGCCAGCGTTACGGCACCCGCAAACGACCCGCTGGTCACGGTGGTCTTCTTCGATGGCGACAGAAAGCTGATCACACTCGACCGGCCGCCTTTCGAGATCCCATCAGAACCTCGCACCCTGCTCTTCGCCGTGGCTCGCAGTGCAGCCGGCATCGAAGTCTCCGACTTTCTCGAGCAGGAAGTCGCGGCACTTCAAGTGAGAACCGTTCCGCTGCTGGTTACGCTCTCCAACCTCGAAAATACGCGAAATCTCAAGGCTTCCGATTTCAGAATTCTCGACGGAGGACGGGAAGCAGAGCTTCTCGAATTCTCGCAGGCAACCGAACTGCCGATTTCAATGGCTCTGGTACTCGATGCCTCCGCCAGCATGACCTACGAAATGAAACGTGTCGGCAGCGTATCCCGCAACTTTCTCGATGAACTGACCAGACCCGGTGACTCAGTCGCAATCTTCTCAATTCATGACTCGCCGAAACGCGAACTCGCGCTCACCAGCAATCGTGCAGCGATCGACGAAGTGATCTCGAAAATCAAACCTGGCGGCCGCACCGCACTTCACGACGCGCTCCTCGCGGCGACGCGCGAACTGGCTGGGCAAACCGGACGCCGCGCCATCGTGGTGCTCTCGGACGGTGACGACACAGCCTCCATGAACACGGTGAACGACGCCATCAACGGTTTCGCAAAAGCAGGACTCCCCCTCTACGTCGTGTCATTCAATCAGGCCGAAGTGCCCACCCGCGGCGCTGAGACTCTACGCTCAATCGCCGTGTCGACCGGGGGACTGTTTCTCGCAAGCAACGCAGAAAATCTGCGTGAGAATTTTCGGCAGATCAGCCGTGACCTCAGAGGGCAGTACTCCCTTCGCTACAAAATCGCCCACAATGCCAGACCGAACGAGTGGCGCAAGGTGCGCGTTTCTCTGCGGAATGCACCGGGAGTCACGGTGCGGACAATCGAGGGCTACTTCACGCAGTAGAATGCGCCGTGCGTGTAGCCTGCCTCCCACCGCGGCAGTATCTAACTTCCCTCCTGATCACAAAGACCGTTGCCCGATATGAGACGTTCGAATACCGATGGACCGAAATGAACCGCTGATTTCCGCTCTCCGCGCCGACCTCACTCGCAGTGACGCGGTCGAGGCGGCGCTGCGCGCCATCGCCGACAACCGGCGCGTCGAACTGACCGGTGCAACGCTCGAGGCCCGGGCGCTGGTGCTGGCATCGGTGCAGGAACGGCTGCAGCGGAAGATCGTGGTGGTCGTCGCCAACGAGGCCTCACTGAGCGATTTCGCTTCGGCACTCCGCCTGTTCCACACGAGCCCGGATTGCGTAGCCACCTATCCCAACCCTTCCCTTTCTCCATATCAGGATGTGGCGCCGTCGCTGTCGGTCGTGCGCGACGAGATACGCGCACTCGGCAGAATCTCGAGCGGAACCGTCGACCTGCTGGTCGTCCCGGCCAGGGCGCTGCTTCGCCGCCTGCCATTGCCTGCCGAATTCGCGGCGCGAAGTGTTCGAATCGAACTGTCGATGGAACTCGATCTGCGTCTGCTGCTCGAGCAGCTCGTGGAAAGCGGATACAGCCGCGTCGATCTGGTCGGCGAAGTTGGAGAGTTCGCATTCCGCGGCGGAATCATCGACATCTTTCCACCCGACCTCGACAAGCCGATCCGCATCGAACTCTTCGGCGATGCGGTCGACTCCATCCGGCATTTCGATGTCGAAACGCAACGCTCCTCGGATGAGCTGCGCATCGCCACCCTGCATCCGATGTCGCAGTTTCCCCTCTCGCGTGCCGCTCGCAGCGCGGTGGCCCGAAGGCTCTCCACAGACTTCAACGATCCTCTCTACCGCGAAGATCTCGCCGACAAAACCGATCGGCTCTCCGAACATCAGACCTTTCCCGGAATCGAAAATTATCTTCCGGTCGCGCTGGAAAGCGCCACCTTCCCCGAGTACCTCCGCGCCACCGCTGGCGAATGGCTGGTGGTGGCGATCAACCCCGAAGAAGTGAGCACGACCATCGACAAGTTCGAGACGCTGCTCCGCAACGAATACGAAGTCGCCTCGGAGAAGGGCAAGGCCGTGTATCCACCGGAACGGTTGCTGGCCGAGGCCGCCGAGATTCATAACTTTCTGAATTTTGCTCCGCTCTCGATGAGCGATCTGCACCTCTCTGCGAACGACGCCTCGGAGCAGCGCCTGCGAGGTGGAGCGACTGAGCGATACATCAACCGGCTCAGCGACTTTGCGCGCGACGTGCAGGCCATGCGGGAAGCGGGAGGACGCCAGGTCGTCTTCGCTGCAACCAAGGGTGGCAGCGAGAAGATCGAACGCCTGCTCAAAGAGTTCGATCTCCCGTTCTCTCACGAGCCGGACCGGATCTCCGACGTGCTTACCATCACCCATGGCCAGCTGGCCACCGGCTTCTATCTGCAGGACCTCAACCTCCGCCTGTTCAGCGAGTGGGATCTCTTCGAGCCGCCCACCAGTACACGCGTGGGAGGAAAGCGGCGCACAACCGAGGCCTTTCTCACCGATCTGCGCGACCTCAAAGCCGGCGACTACATCGTGCACATCGACCATGGCATCGGCCGCTTCGTCGGTCTGCAGCGCATTCCGTTCGGCGAGACCGTACGGGAAGTGATGGAGCTCGAGTACTCCACCGGCGGAAAGCTACTGCTGCCGATGGAGAGTCTGAATTTGATTCAGAAGTACTCCGGCGGAGCTGATTCTCAGCCGAAGCTCGACAAGCTCGGCGGCTCGACCTGGTCACGTACCAAAGCCTCCGTGAAAAAGGCCATGCGGGACATGGCCGACGAACTGCTCAAGTTGTATGCGACCCGCAAGATGGTGGCCGGACACGCCTTCGGACCTGACACTCCCTGGCAGTTCGAGTTCGAGGAAGCATTCGAATTCCAGGAGACCGACGATCAACTCACCGCCGTCGAGGACATCAAGGCCGACATGGAATCGAGAAAGCCCATGGACCGGCTACTCTGCGGAGATGTCGGCTATGGCAAAACCGAAGTGGCCATGCGCGCGGCCTTCAAATCGGTGATGGATGGAAAACAGGTCGCACTGCTGGCTCCGACGACGATTCTCGCCTATCAGCATTACCGGACCTTCCTGCGCCGAATGGCTTCGTTCCCGGTCACCATCGAACTCAGTTCGCGTTTCCGATCGCCGAAGGAGCAGAAGGAGATCGTGAAGAAAGTGCAGGACGGCGAGATCGATGTGCTGATCGGCACGCATCGCATCCTCTCCAGGACCGTCGACTTCAAAGACCTCGGACTCATGATCATCGACGAGGAGCAGCGGTTCGGCGTGGCGCAGAAGGAGAAGCTGAAACAATTCAAGAAGGCTATCGACGTACTCTCGATGTCGGCCACGCCGATCCCGAGGACTCTGCACATGTCGCTCTCCGGCATTCGCGACATTTCGGTGATCGAGACGCCGCCCAAAGATCGTCTGGCCATCCAGACGGCCGTGGTTCCCTTCAACGACGACTTCGTGAAGGAGGCCATCGAATTCGAGATCGCGCGCGGTGGTCAGGTCTTCTTCCTTCACAACCGTGTCGAGTCAATCTACGGGACCAAAGAGTATCTCGAGAAGCTCGTTCCCGGCCTCCGGGTCGTGGTGGGTCATGGACAGATGGACGAGCAGGAACTCGAGAGAGCGATGGCCGCCTTCATCGCTCGCGACTTCGATCTGCTGCTGGCGACCACCATCGTGGAGAACGGCATCGACATCCCCGCTGCGAATACGATTTTGATCAATCACGCCGAGCGCTTCGGACTCTCACAGTTGTACCAGCTGCGTGGCCGGGTGGGCCGAAGTGATCGCCTGGCCTTCTGTTATCTGCTGGTTCCGGCTAATAGACAGCTCACTTCAGACGCGCGGAAGCGCCTCGCTGCCATTCAGGAGTTCTCTGATCTCGGAGCCGGATTCCGCATCGCCGCGAAAGATCTCGAAATCCGAGGCGCGGGGAACATGCTGGGCGGCGAGCAGTCCGGACAAATTGCGTCGGTCGGATTCGAGACCTACACCAAGCTATTGGAAGAGACCATTCGCGAGCTGAAGGGTGAGAAAATCGAGGAAGAAATCGACACCTCCATCAACATCGGCGTCGACATTTACATCCCCAAAGACTTCATCGAAGACGAGAACCTGCGGATGACTTTCTACAAGAAAGTGGCCTCGGCTCGCGACGATCAACGGCTGGAGGATATTCGCGGGGAGATGCGCGATCGTTTCGGTGCACTTCCTGAGAACGTCGAGGCTCTGCTGCAATTCATCCGGTTGAAATTGCTGGCAAAGAACATCGGGGTCATTTCCATCGCTCGCGAGGGTGCCAAAGCTGCGGTCCGCTTCCAGCCCACGGCGAAAATCGATCCCAATCGGTTGCTGGAGATGCTCCAGGCGAACGCTGAGGCAAAGTTCACTCCGGCCGGAGTGCTCTCTCTGCCGGTTGAAACGCGCGGTCGGGCGCTGATTGAAGAGCTGCAGTCGATCCTCGCCAACGTCGCTGCGTGATACACTCGCCCGTCTCATCGAATGAAGAGCCGACTCTTCACATTCCTCCTGCTTTTCGCTTTGACCGGCGGATGCCGCAAAACTCCTGACCTCGCTCCCGGAGTCATCGTTCGCGTTGGAGAGCGGAGCGTGACGCTCGACGATTTCAAGCGCTACCTGCAGCGGAATGCCGGGACCGAAATCTCACAGATCGCGCCGGAGGCCAGTAGCGCACTGCTGGATCAGCTGGTCGAGGAAATGCTTCTTGCGGAGCATTCCGCTCAGCTGCTGGGCGAGATCCCTGCGGCGCGGATTGCGGCAGCGGTGCGTAACGATCCGGGTAGCACGATCGTCCAAAAGCGTGATGACCTGCGACGCGACAGACTGCTGCTCGAGATTTCCACGAAGGCGCAGCGCCCTTCGGACAGCGAAGTGGCCGCCTTCTATCAGAAAAATGCCTCCGAGTTCAGGATGGATGAGCGTATTAGAGTTCGTCAGATTCTCGTTCGAGACGAAAAGACCGCCAGCGAGATTCTGCAAAAACTCCGTGATGGAGAACCGTTCGAGAAGCTTTCCACTCGCTTCTCCATCGCTGCGAACGCCAGCAAGGGTGGGGACATCGGCTACATCATTCGGGGTCAGACCCCCAAGATTTTCGAGGACGAAATTTTCAAGCTTCAGCCTGGGGAGACCAGCGGAGTGATCAAGACCGACTCGAGTTTCCACCTCTTCAAGGTCGATGATCGCCAACCTGCTGGAATTCTCGATCTGGAAGCAGCCGCCCCGGTCATCACCCAGCGTCTCACCGATGAGGCCATGCGACGCGATGTAGCGCGTGCGGTGGAACTCGCCAGAGAGAAATTTCCGGTTCTGCTGTTCAAGAAACGACTCCCCTTCGCTTACTCAGGTTCACTGCCGGCAGCGCCCGGCGAATAATCGCGCCTTGCCCCGCTGTTCACAGTCACGACCATAGGAAATTCATGAAGAAAACTATCGCACTCTCATTTGTATTCATCCTCGCCGCTTCGGCGCTACCACTCCAGGCGGCCGAGGTGGTGGAAGCAGTTGTGATTCGTGTGGGCGACCGGATCATCACCAGAACTCAGTACCAACGCCGCCTGCGTGAAGGCCT
Organism: Thermoanaerobaculia bacterium; assembly: GCA_046590705.1. Lineage (GTDB taxonomy): Bacteria > Acidobacteriota > Thermoanaerobaculia > Gp7-AA8 > Gp7-AA8 > JBKJUK01. The sequence goes on along the minus strand of JBKJUK010000158.1, from coordinate 6,101 downwards.
CGCTGAAATGGAGCAGAACGCCGGTGCCGACTCGCAGGAAAAGCGAGCAGCGTTCAAGCAGAATCTGATCACCGAGATGACCAGCGAACTGCTGATCAAAGATCGCGCTGACCGCATCGGGATCACCGTCTCGGACCGCGAGATTCAGGACGCGGTAGTGCGGCTGAAAGGCCAGTACGGGATCAAGACTGACGAGGAATTCGCCGAGTCGCTGAAAAAGTCCGGTCTCACGCGCCCCGAGATGGAGGCCCGCCTCCGCGACACGCTGCTCACCAATAAGGTTTTCGCGCGTGAACTTCGCTCACGTGAAGATCTCAGTGATAAGGAACTACGCGAGCGTTTCGAGCGGGAGAAAGAACGATACAAACTTCCGGAGCGCGCGAAGCTGCGCGAGATCATCGTAGTGATCCCGGAAGGCGCAGACGAAGCAGCGAAAGCCCGGCTTCGTGCACAGGCCGATGAAGCCTACGCACGTGCGAAACAGGGTGAGGATTTCGGAACGCTGGTGACCAACTACTCCGGCGCGCCATCGAAAGACAAAGCCGGCGATGTCGGAGAGGTCGCTCGCGGAGAACTGCTCCCGATTCTCGACGCTGGTGTCTTCGCCAGTGACGCAGGATCAGTGGTCGGACCGATCGAAACGCGATTCGGCTATCACATCGTTCGCGTCGAACAGCGGATGCCCGCTGAGGTGCCGAACTTTGACACGGTGAAGGATCGTCTCCGCAATGATGCCGGTGAGGAATCGTTTCAACGCGACTACAAGTCGTACGTGGAACGACTGAGAAAGGACGCCTACATCCAGGTCTTCGAAGCCAACATCCCCAGCTGATAAAACGCACGTTGAACGAAATGAAACCGCGACAGAGCAAGTTCTATCGCGGTTTTTTTTGCGTCGAATCATCAGCGTCATTCCGACGAGCCACGCGACCCTTCGCGTGAGCAGAGCAGTAACTGCGAGGAGGAATCTCCGGTCCGCGCAGATGCGGTGAATCGGTGCGACTCTGGCGGCGCGGAACGGAGATTCCTCTTCGCACGGTCAGCCCCGCAAGCTCGCGCCTGCAACGCGCGCTCATCGGAATGACGTACCGACAGGATGCTGCTTGCTCCACGGCTACCTGCCGACGACTCCGGCCCCCGGCCCCAAACCTCAGCGTGCTACACTCCCCTTCTCCCACCCGCCTGCCGGTCGTCTTGCCCCCGCGTCCACGTGAACTATGGAACAGTTGAACGACGCAGTCTCATGGATCCGCAGTAATCATCCCCGCAGAATTGCCGTGCTCACCGGCGCAGGTATCTCCGCTGAAAGCGGCGTGCCCACGTTTCGTGGAAGCGGAGGACTCTGGAAAAACTTCCGGGCCGAAGATCTGGCCACGCCGGAAGCGTTCGCGCGCGACGCAGCACTGGTATGGGAGTGGTACGAATGGCGACGGTCCCTGGTCCGCGACTGCGCACCCAACGCCGCGCATACTGCCCTCGCTCGACTCGCACAACACGACGAACTGGAGGTTTCCGTCATCACCCAGAACGTCGACGGACTACATACACGGGCGGGGTCGATCGGGACGATCGAGCTCCACGGAAATCTCTTTCGCGTGCGGTGCACCCGCGAGGAAACGACGCAGGAAGCAACGGCACCGTTCCCATCGCTGCCACCGCTTTGCGCATGTGGGGCACTCCTGCGCCCGGACATCGTCTGGTTCGGAGAAGCGCTCGAGCCGGAGGACATCAATCGAGCAGTCGAACTGATCTCACACGCCGATCTCCTTCTCATCATCGGGACTTCCGGACTGGTCTATCCCGCGGCCGGACTCATGAGCTCTCTGCAGCGCGGAATCTCCATGGAGATCAATCCCGACAGCACACCTCTCAGCACAAGCTGCGATTTCGTCATCGAGGAAACTGCCTCCCGGGCAGTTCCGGTGATCGTCGACGCCATTCTGGAGGTTGCACAGTGAGCGGCGCTCTGACCATCGCTGATCTGCCGCTCGACGAGCGTCCACGCGAACGCCTGATGCGGCATGGCGCTTCGACACTCTCCGACTCCGAACTGCTGGCCATTCTGCTGGGATCGGGTGTGCGGGGAAAAAGCGCGCTTCAACTCGCACGCGATCTCCTGCCCGACGGCCTGCAGGTTTTCGCTCGCCGCGACTGGAGTTCGGGCCGCCTGGCCAAAGGCATCGGCGAAGCCAAGCGCGCTCGAATCGCCGCTGCCCTGGAAATCGGAAGACGGCTGGCGTCACACGTGGCCGACGGAAGTGATCCGATTCGCGATCCCGATGCGCTGGCCCGCTCGCTGATCGCGCGTTACGCGCATCAGGTTCAGGAACGACTGGGAGCAGTCTTCCTCGACAGCAAGAATCGTGTGCTGCGGGAACGGGAGATCTACGTCGGAACCCTCAACTCCACCACGGTCTCGACACGCGATGTCATTCGTCACGCACTCGAAGAGAATGCCGCCTCAGTCATCATCTTCCACAACCATCCCTCCGGCGACCCAGCCCCCTCGGCCGAAGATCTCCTCTTCACAAAAAAAATGGTAGAAGCGGGTCGCCTCATGGGAGTGGAAATCCTCGATCACCTCATCCTCGGCAGCAACCGCTTCGTCTCGCTCAAGCAGAGGGGAGCGATGGGATGAGGGTCGAGGATGGGCCGGGGGCCGGGGGCCGGAGTCATCGAGGCCAAGCATCGGCACCAGAGGAAGAGCGGCCGGGGGCCGGAGGCCTAAGTCAGCATGGCGAAGCGTCGTCTACCACACGACGTACTGTTAAGAACCTCATCGTCTGGACCAAGGCGATGTCACTTGCTCGCTCAGTGTATCTGGTCGTGCGCAGCTTTCCCTCGTCAGAAAAATACGGGCTCTCATCTCAACTGATGCGCGCGTCCGTGTCGGTCGCGGCGAATCTCGCAGAAGGGCGGGGTCGATTCAGTCGACGAGAGTTTGCACACTTCGTAGCGATCGCACGCGGATCACTTGCTGAGTGCGAAACCCTGGTGCTTCTCGCAAGAGATGTCGGGTATCTCTCAACGGAACAATCCAGCGATATCGAAAACGAGTGCGAGTTGCTCTACCGCCAACTAACAGCACTCCACAGGAAACTGGCGCCAGCAACCGGACCGATGCGAGATCCGACCGAGGCCTGAGTTGAAACCGCTTCTACCCCGGCCCCAAACTCCGGCCCCCGGCCTGCCTCTACTCTACCGCCGCTGCCACCACTCCCCGCTTGCCTCGCTCTTCCCCGTGGTACACCGGAGTGAGCCAGTTGTAGCGATCGGGGATGCGGCCGCCGATGTAGGCGAAGTACTCTGCCTGGATCTTTTCGGTGATCGGACCGCGCGTACCGGAGCCGATGGTGATCCGGTCGATCGAACGGATCGGCGTGACTTCCGCTGCCGTGCCGGTGAAGAAGACTTCGTCGGCGATGTAGAGCGACTCGCGCGGTACCAGAGTCTCGATGACTTCGAATCCCATGTCGCGGGCGATGGTGATGACCGAGTCGCGCGTGATACCCGGCAGCACCGAAGCGCCCAGGGGCGGGGTGGTGATCTTCTTGTCGCGGACCAGGAATACGTTCTCCCCCGATCCTTCGCAGACGTAGCCGTTCACATCGAGGGCGATGCCTTCCGTATAACCATCCGCTGCAGCTTCTTCGCGAATCAGGATCGAATTCATGTAGTTGGCCGTGGACTTGGCCATGGCCGGGAAAGTATTCGGCGCCATGCGGCTCCAGGAGGCTACCCGAACATCGACTCCCTGTTCGATGGCCTCGGCTCCGAGATACTTGCCCCACTTCCAGGCGGCAATGGAAATGTCGACCGGACACTTGCCGGGATAGACACCCAATGAGTGAAAGCCGCGATAGATGAGCGGGCGGAGGTAACAGTCGGCGAACTCATTCGCACGCACGACTTCGATGCAGGCTTTCTCGAAATCAGCCATGGCCACCGGGACCTGCATCCTGTAGATCTTGCAGCTGTCGTACAACCTGCGGATGTGATCGTGAAGGCGGAAAATCGCCGAGCCGTTCTCGGTCTCGTAGCAGCGAATTCCTTCGAACATACCGGAGCCGTAGTGGAGAGCGTGCGTCAGAACGTGAATCTTCGCGTCTGCAAAGTCCACCATGCGTCCATTCATCCAGATCTTCTTTACTTCTTCGAACGGCATGGGGGATCTCCTGTGAGGTTATGACGGAGGATGCGAAACCGGGGCCCGGTAAGACTGGCGAGTATAGGTGGGGCCGGTTTTTTCTGTCAATCGGAGGAAGACGTGAAGCGGCCGGGGGCAGGGGTCAGGGGGCCGGGGACTGATGAACGCAGAACTCAGAACGCAAAACGATGAAGTAAGAAAGGAGAGGCGGTAGAGGCAGATCCCTGCTCTTCGTCTTCCTTCAGCGTCCTCTGATTCGCGACGGTTCACGGCTTTTCCGCTCCGGCCCCCGGCCCCCTGACCCCGGCCCGCCAATGTTCTGCGTTCATCAGAAGACCCTTGCTACTTCCCGCCGGTTCTACTAAAAGCGCTGCGTGCAATTAAAAGACATGACCGTTGTCATCACCGGGGCCAGCAGCGGCATTGGCAGGGCTGCCGCGATAGCCTTCGCGCGGCAGGGCTCGAATCTGCTGATTGCAGCCCGACGCGAACATGAACTCGAGAAGGTCGCTGAGGAATGTCGCGGGCTCGGTGTCCGCTGTGAGGTCGCCATCGTCGACGTGCGAATCGCTGCGCAATGCCAGGAGATGATCCAGCGCGCGGAGCAGCTGTTCGGACGCGTCGATGTGCTGGTGAACAACGCCGGCTTCGGGATCTTCGACGATGCCGTCGCCGCGAAAATCGACGAAGTCACGGGCATGCTCGACACGAACTTCCTGGGAGCTCTGCAGTGCTCGCAGGCCGCGCTGCCAGGTATGCTGTCTCGAGGTTCCGGCCGCATCGTGAACATTGCCTCGATTGCCGGAATCATGGGCTTCCAGCGCATGGGTGGCTACTGCGCCTCGAAGTTCGCAATGGTCGGCATGTCGGAGGCCATGCGCGACGAGGTCTTCAGCTCAGGCGTGCGAGTCTCGCTGGTCTGTCCCGGCACAACCGAGACGGAGTTTTTTCAGAAGGCCGAGCGAGGCAAGATGCCGGCGGCTTCACGGCTGGTGCTGGCCATTTCTTCTGAGCGCGTCGCCCGGGCCATCGTTCGGGTCGCCGTGAGCGGTGCGTCGCGATCGATCGTTCCCTGGCAGGCCGCGCTGTTTATGAAGGTGAAGGAAATCTTCCCGGAGGTTGCCCATCGGCTGATGCGGTCGGTGTCCTCCGGACTCGAAGGAAGGAAATGAAGAGTCGCGCCAAGGGTACTCTCATCATAGGAGTCGCCATTCTGATCATGTTCGTCCTGGAGTTCGTCACAGGCGCGAGCGGAATCATCCGCGATACTTCTTCGGAAGAGGGCCTGCTCAGACTCGGCGCACTCAACTCCGAATTGGTCCGCCAGGGTCAGTTGTGGCGCCTGTTCACGTCCCTGTTCCTCCACATCGGAGTGCTGCATCTTCTCCTGAACGTCTGGGCCCTTTATCAACTCGGCGCTGTCTTCGAGATGATGTTCGGAACTCCGCGATTTCTACTGATTTATTTCGCAACGGGCGTCGCCGCCTCGGCGGCCAGTGTCTTCTTCACGAACGGAACGGCCGCGGGAGCGAGCGGTGCCATCTTCGGCATTCTCGGAGCACTCATCACGGGGATCCGGCGAAGCCCACGCTGGAAACATCAGTCCTGGACCCAGAATCTGGTGAAGCAGTTACTGGGCTGGGCCGCGTTGAATGTGATCATCGGCTTCACCGTCCCAGGCATCGACAATGCCGCGCATTTCGGAGGATTCTTTGCAGGTCTTCTGTTCGGTCTGATTCCGCATCGCGTGCCGCCTCCCCCGCCTGGTCAAAGCATCGTGGAAGTGTAGAACCCAACGCGTGTGTGTGCACGCGTTTGTGTGGAGCACAGGCAATCCTGCCACTCTTGTCCAAATTAGACTTTTGGAGACGGAGACGCCGGGGTCTCTTCTAAACTCTTTTTGGCGAATCAAGCTAAGAGGAGGGTCCCCGGCGATGCAGCCATATTGCAGTCT
>JBKJUK010000205.1:0-5446 GCA_046590705.1 Thermoanaerobaculia bacterium | reverse complement strand
CATCCGAGCGCGAACCCAACGAAATCGCCGCCTGTCGTTCCCCCTACTGGTTACTGGTTACTGGTTACTGACTACTGGCTACTAACTACTGCTTCTGACCCTGATCTGGCTGATAATCGTGAGGATGCTCAAACTTGCCGCACTGCTGCTCCTCAGCGCCACCATGGCCAATGCAACCGACTGTGCGCTTTCAACGCCGTATGCGAGCGGCCTTTGTCATTACCGTACCGGCGATCTGAACGAAGCGGCCCGTATTTTCGAAGAGATTGCGATCAAGGGCGAACAGACTCCTGAAACGATTCGATCGAATTATTTTCTCGGACGTACGCTGATGAAGCAGAAGCGCTGGAAAGAGGCTTCGAATCAGTTCATTCGGATCTACGCACTCTCCCCGACGTTCTACAACGAGTGGGCCTGTGACTTTCTCCTCGGCGAGGCGCGGAGCGCTTCGGGCGAACCTTGATGCTGCGTCGCAGGTAACACGATGCCGACGTCCACCTTCGAACTTCGTCGCAAACTTCTCCAGCTGGAAGCTCTCTACGACGTAGGGCGTGCGCTCAATACCCTGCGACAGGAAGAGGAGCTGATCGAGGAGTTGCTTCAGCGCGCGATTGCCATCCTCGACGCCACCACCGGCTTTGCGTTTTCGCTCGACGACCGCTCGCAGCTTCAGCACCTCTACACCGTCGGGATGGCGCGACGCAGTTTCGCCGAGCGCGGCTTCGCAGAAGAGCCTGTCCGGCGGGCTCTGGCCGGAGGAGCGGCCTTCTCGATGGAGGTCGCCGGCTTCCTTGATGAACCGGGCGGCGCGATCCTGGTGGCTCCGGTGACCGCAGGCGACCGCACGCTCGGCGCGATTGGAGTGATGGGAAAAGAAGCCAGGGGTGCCGAGTCTGGTGCCTTCGATGAAGACGACCGCCGCTTCCTGGAATCGCTGGCCTCCATCGGCGCTGCGGCGATCGACAACAGTCGCAAGTTCGCCATGCTCGATCTCGTGCGCGAATCTCTCGAGGATGAAAATCGCGATCTGAAGGCCCGCATGATTCGCGAGTACAGCGACCGGCTCATGATCGGTGATTCACCGCAGATGCAGCGGGTGATCGACGTGATCGGTCGAGTCGCCGACAGCCAGGCCAACGTCCTGATCCGCGGCGAATCAGGTACCGGCAAGGAGATGGTGGCGCGTCTGATTCATGGCAATTCGCCGCGCCGGGACAAGCCGTTCGTGGCCATCAATTGTGCTGCGCTGCCGGAGACGCTGCTCGAATCAGAGCTTTTTGGAATCGAGCGAGGAGTGGCAACGGGAGTCGAAGCGAGACCAGGAAAATTCGAGCTGGCCCGCGGCGGTACGGTCTTCCTCGATGAGATCGGCGACATTCCGATGACGCTGCAGGCCAAGCTCCTGCGTGTCATTCAGGAGCGCGAGATCGAGAAGCTCGGAGCGCGACGAAAAATCTCGGTCGACGTCAGGCTCCTGGCCGCGACGCATCGTGACCTGGAGAAGATGATCGAGCAGACCGAGTTCAGACAGGATCTCTACTACAGGTTGCGCGTGGTGGAAGTCGTGCTTCCTCCGCTGCGCGATCGCAAGGAAGACATCCCCAAGCTCGTTCGCTATTTCCTCGAAAAGTACGGGAAGCGGGAAGGGATCGACAACGTGAAGATGTCTCACGAGGCGCTTCAGAAGCTGATGCGCTATCCCTTTCCAGGGAACGTACGAGAACTCGAGAATCTCATCGAGGGCGCACTGGCCCTGACCACCGACCCCGTAATCAACGCCGGCGAGGTGCTGATCCCGGAGACCCTCGTCAACGATCCCGGGTCCGGGATCGACAAGGGCATGCCTCCCATGCAGGAGTTGGAGCGGCGTTACATCGCCCGTGTTCTGATGCATACCGAAGGAAATATGAGCGAGGCCGCCAGGATTCTTGGGCTTGATCGAAAGACTCTATACCGGCGAAAGTCATCGATGGGTCAAAACGACACAGATGTAGCAGATTGGTATATGAAGGTTAACTAGTGCATTATCAATGTCTTGCATGTGGTTGTGCTGTCATCTTCGCCACAAACGGGACAAAACGCCCCAAATCGATTCTTATGGCAGCGAGTGATCTCTGAGCGCTAAGTCAATCCGAATCAGTAGCTTGCGCGTACAAAGCTGAGTGTTGGCAACACGGCAGCCCGGTTGCTCTAGTACGGGAACGAGTTAAGACCGTCGGGAGGCAACAATGATCGGGATTGCTGGTGTGAAACCGAAACTAGTAGCGAATCTCCACGTAACATACGTTCTACCCACCGTGCTGGCACTGAACACCATGGTGCTTTACGGGTTGGACCGGGCCAGCATGATCCCGGACTGGGTGAGAACGGTGGCAGGGATGTTCCTCTCGTTTTAAATTCGATGTTCATAAGGTTGAGAGCGTTGGGAAGGTAATGACAAACATTGCGGAGCGACAGGTGGATCTGATCCTTCCTCTGATCCCTGATGTCGAGATCACCGCGGCCTCCGCCGCCGGAGAGCTCGCTAGGGAAATCGGGATGGGACCGGATGAAATCGACGAAATGGCGCATGCCATCGTCGAGGCCTGTATCAACGCACGTGAACACTCCTGTTGCGCCGACCACCGCATCTATCTAAGATTCGTCGGGTCTGCTACCGAGGAAGGTCGTCCCAAGTTCGAGCTGTGGATCACGGATCATGGGCAGGGATTCGATCCCGACACGGTCAGACACAAGAGAGCTGTGGCTGGAGCAGCGGGCCCGCGCAAGCGTGGCTGGGGTCTTCAGATCATGGAGGCGCACATGGATAAAGTCGAGATCATCTCCGGAACCGGAGGAACGACCGTGCACATGATCAAGATCGGCGAGAGAAAAACACAATGACCGAAGAGCTGAAAGTAACGGTAGAACGAAAAGGCAACGCTGCAATTCTTTTCACGAAGGGCTACATCAACAACGTGGGCGGAGAAGAGATCGCTCTGCATGCCTACCAGCTCATGGATCAGGGCGTCGACACACTGCTTCTCAACCTCCGCGATACCAAGATCGTCAACTCGATCGGCATCAGCATTCTGATCGAGATCATGGAGAAGATGATTGAGAAGGGCGGCAAACTCGGCTTCTGCTGCCTCACGCCGGTCATTCAGAAAACTTTCCAGATCATGGGTCTCGCGCAGTACGCGCCGATCTTCACCGATGAAGAAACTGCCCGTCGCGAATTCGCACTCTGATCAGAGTTTCCAATCGCCGTGATCGGCGGATCTGAAGTCACTCTGCAGACATGCGGTAATCGGGTTGTGATTTTGCGGCATACTGGAACCCTCTCATGGCCCCCCATCTCCCCGCCACGCTCGTCGATCCGACTACCTTCCCAGCTCTGCTGAGGGACCTTCAGCAACTCGAGCGCGTGCCGGTCAAAACCGTCGATCGCACCGCGGCTGGCCGCACCATCCTCGACGCTTTTCTGCAGAACACCAGCGCCGAGTGTGGCGCGGTCTACTTCTGCGACACAACCGATAGCGATCACCTTCTGGCCGCCTCCAGCTGCGACGACGAATGGCCAGGACGATTCTCGTGCGAGTTCCCTGACGAACCGCAGCAGGCAGTACCTCATGTCGCTGCAGGTCTGGCCCTGCAGAATGCCGTCGAGCGTCTGGAGTGGTCTCCTCTCATCGTACCTCTCAGTTCGAAACGCGAACAGATCGGCTTCATCGCCCTCGGAACGAACTCCGTTTCGATCCCTTCGCCGGATGAACTCGATCTCGTTCGAACAGCCTCCCGCTTCGCCAGCGCACTGCTGAGCAACCGCCGCATGGCTGGTGAGGTCAGGCAGGGGGAGTTTCAGCTCAAATACAAACTCTGGGAACTCGAGGCGCTTTACGACATCGGCCTCTCCATCGCTTCCACCCTCGATCTCGATCAGCTGGCCGATGAAATTCTCACCCGTTCCGTTTCGCTGTTGAATGCTCGCCGCGCCGCGCTCTATCTTCGGGACGGTGAGCAGTTCCGGCTGCACAGTTCGTTCGGCGATGTGAGATCCCTCTTTTTCGGCGACGACATCGACACCGAAATCACCAAACGGCTGATCTTCGAAGGTGTCCCGATCCGATTCGACCAGGGCGCCGACTGCATTTTCCCGGGATGTGAAAGCTTCGTTGCTCTTCCCATCCAGAACGGGGCGGCGTGCCTCGGTGTGCTCGCTGCAGCGGACCGGGAGTTGCGCGAGGGCGGCGTCGGAGCGTTCGAGGAGAACGACGTCAGACTGCTCTCGCTGTTCGCCAATCAGGCTGCCATCGCGCTCGAGAACGCCAGACTTCATCGTGAGGCTCTCGAGAAACAGACCATGGAAAGGGAGATCGAACTCGCCGCAACCATCCAGCGCGACATTCTTCCCCGCGGTGTGCCGACGGTCGAAGGATTCCAGATCGCAGCCATGTCACGGCCGGCGCGCCAGCTTGGTGGCGACTATCACGCATTTTTCGAACACGAAGGCAAGCTCACCATCTGCGTGGCGGACGTCTCCGGAAAGTCGGTTCCAGCAGCGATTCTGGTCTCCGCTCTCCACGCGGCGCTGGCTCTACTGGTCGACGAAGGAAAGGACATTGACGCCATTGCCACGGACCTCAATCGTCATATCCACCACTGGTCCTCGGAGAATAAGTTCATCACCATGGTTCTCGCTACCATCGACCCCGAAGCTGGAGTTCTGCGGTATGTGAACGCGGGTCACAATCCCGCATACGTCCTGCGCGGCTCCGTTGTGTCGCCGCTGGATTCCAATGGCCTTCCCATCGGAATCCTCGGGAAGACGCGTTACAGCGTGCGCACCGAACAGTTCCCGCCGGGGTCCAGGCTTTTCGTTTACAGCGACGGGATCACGGAAGCGGAAAATCTGCAGGACGAAGAATTCGGCGACGACCGACTGTGCGAGATTCTGGCGAAGAACGCCGAAAATTCTGTCGACGAGATGACGGCTGCGGTCAGTAAAGCCGTGGACGAGTTCGTGGGGAGTGCACCGCAGAAGGACGATCAGACCATCGTGGTGATCGCCGTCTGAGTGTGTAGTGCGGGCCGGGGGCCGGAGTCGGGGGGCCGGGGCAGGTCAAGACCATACCCAAGGCGTTCCGTCGAACACGGCACGTCATTCCGATGAGCACGAGATGCTGATGCAAGCGCGTGTGGTGGGACTCGCGAAGAGGAATCTCCGGTCCGCGCCGCGAGGATCGTGTTGCACCACCGCGTCTGCGCGGACCGGAGATTCCTCTTCGCGGTTCGTACAGCGCGAGCCTGAGCACTGCGTGGCTCATCGGAATGACGCGCGAGTGTGCGGGAAAGCCCCCGCGGTTGGCATGGCCTACCGACGTCTAGTAACGATACGAGGGGAACAGCCATCACATCGCGACGTCGCGAAATGAAAGCGTCCGCTTCCCCGGTTAAACAGTTGTGT
>JBKJUK010000169.1:0-9574 GCA_046590705.1 Thermoanaerobaculia bacterium | reverse complement strand
ACCAGAAAGCCGTTTTGGCCGTCCCGTACCACTTCACGACAGCCCGGTACGTCGGTGGCGATCAACGGCAGACCAGCGGCGGCACCCTCCAGAAGCGATTTCGGCAATCCCTCTCGATAGGAAGGCAGACAGAGGATATCGATACCAGCAAGAAGCGCGGCTATGTCGTCGCGCCGACCAAGGTACTCCACGACGCCCTCACGTTGCCAGGCGCGCAGAGTCGCTTCTTCGATACTGGCAGGATTGTCGGGGTCGGGATCGCCGATCAGCAGGAAGCGAGCTGGCAGCCCGGCCTCCTTGATCTCTCGCGCCGCCGACAGGAACTCCAGAACTCCCTTGGTCCGGAGCATTCGAGCGACAAGCGCCACGACGACCTCCTGACCGGCTTCCCGCCTCGTGGGTTTGAAGGCATCGGTATCGACGCCCGATCCGCGAATGAGCACAGTATCGCTCTGCTTGAGCCAACCGTTAGAGACAAAAAGATTCCGATCATCGGCATTCTGAAAGATCACCTTCATCGAAGGATGCTTCAGCGTCAGTCTGTAGCCCGTGCCCACCAGCTTGCGGAGCGCGCGGTGAGTCGGCTTGCGGCTTATGAAGAGATGCCCGAGGCCTGCGAAAGCGTTGACCACGCGAGGCACGCCGGTGATACGGGCGGCCATGGTCCCGTACAGCACAGGCTTGCTCGTGACCTGGTGAACGAGATCAGGACGCACCTCTCGGTAGAGTCCGACGATGCTGCGAAGCGCCCGAAATTCTTCGAGCGGATTTCTTCCGGACCTCGTCAGACGCACCAGGTGCCACTGCAGTCCTGCGTCGCGAATGATTTGCACGTGACGGCTCATGGGAGTGGCCACGTGCACTTCGTACCCAGCGTTTGCTGCTGCCTTTGCCAGCGCAAGTCGGTGCGAAACGAAGTAACCCGCGTGATTCAGCAGGTAGAGGATCCGCTTCAATCAGCCCTGCTCGTTTCCAGTCCGGGCTTCAACTTTGTAGTAGTCGACGTACCAGTCCACGAAGCGCTCGATACCGACCGAAACCGGGGTGGCAGGATGAAATCCGACATCGCGGCTGAGGTCTTCGATGTCTGCGAACGTGGCCGGAACATCGCCCGGCTGAATAGGCATCAGATTCATTTCCGCCTTTCGGCCCAGACGCTGCTCGATGAGACGGATGAACTCCATGAGCTCGACAGGCTGGTGATTCCCGATGTTGTACACGCGATACGGAGCGTTGCTCGAACCAGGATCGGGCTGGTCACTACTCCACTCGGGATTCGGCGGGGCCGGGCGATCGAGTACACGGACGATACCTTCAACGATATCGTCCACATACGTGAAGTCGCGGCGCATTTTCCCTTCGTTGAAGACGTCGATGGGCTTTCCCTCAAGGATGGCTTTGGTGAAAAGGAAAAGAGCCATGTCCGGGCGTCCCCAGGGACCGTAGACCGTGAAAAATCGGAGTCCGGTAGTGGGAATTCGAAATAGATGACTGTACGTATGCGCCATCAGTTCGTTGGCCTTCTTGCTCGCTGCGTAAAGACTCACAGGATGGTCCACTGTATCGTGGACGCTGAAAGGCATACGGGTGTTGGAGCCATAAACCGAGCTCGAAGAGGCGTACACCAGATGTTTCACCGGATGATGCCTGCAGCCTTCGAGGATGTTGAGGAAACCGGTCAGATTACTCTGCAGATAGACGTGCGGATTCTGCAGTGAATAACGAACGCCGGCTTGCGCTGCGAGGTTGACGACAGACTCAAGCTTCTGGTCACTGAATATTCTCTCGATGGCTGTCTGATCCGAGAGATCGACCTTCTCGAACGTGAAGCCGGACTTAGCCTGCAGTTGGGCAAGGCGTGCATGCTTCAGACTCACGTCGTAGTAATCGTTCAGATTATCGAGACCGACCACCTCGTCGCCTCGCTCGAGAAGACGCTTCGCGAGATGAAAGCCGATAAACCCTGCAGCTCCGGTTACGAGTACTCGCATTCAGTTCTCCTGCGCCTCAGAGTCGCCAGAGGTCGATCGATTCCGGTTTCGTGGCTCTGGGCAGCAGTCCCTTCACATCCCCTACCACACCTTTGCCGTTCTCGAGAAGTTGCTGAATCATCTTCCAACCACCGCTTGCAAAGTCAGCGTGAGGGACAGCAAGAATCACGGCCCGCGCCGGTTTCAGTTTTTCGAAAGGCACGAGTTCGATGCCATACTCTTCCATCGCTTCGTGCGGATCAGCAAGAGGATCGTGTACCTGAAGATCGACTCCGTACTCTTTCAATTTCGAGAGAATGCGGCTCACCCCGCTGTTTCGAAGATCCGGTACATTTTCTTTGAAGGTGAGGCCGAGCACAGTGACAGTCGTTCCCAGAATGGGAAGTCCCTGCTTCACCAGCCGGAGAATCACCTGATCCGCCACGATGTTGCCCATACCGTCGTTGATACGACGTCCTGCCAGAATCACCTGAGGGTGATACCCCAGTTCTTCAGCCTTGTGCGTCAGGTAATAGGGATCAACGCCGATACAGTGACCGCCGACCAGCCCGGGTGAAAACCTGAGAAAGTTCCATTTCGTGGAAGCAGCAGCGAGAACGTCATTCGTGTCGATATCCATCTTTCTGAAAATGATCGAAAGCTCATTCATCAGGGCGATATTCAGATCCCGTTGCGTGTTCTCGATGACCTTTGCCGCTTCCGCGGCCTTGATGCTCGCCGCTCGGAAGACTCCGGCATCCACCACTGCGCCGTAGACGTCCGCGACAATATCGCAAACCTCGGGAGTCTGCCCAGAGACAACTTTTACGATCGTGCGAAAGGTATGTTCCTTGTCACCGGGATTGATCCGCTCAGGTGAGTAGCCCACCCAGAAATCCTGCCCGCACTTGAGTCCTGACTCCTGCTCCAGAACAGGTACGCAGACATCTTCAGTCGTCCCCGGATATACAGTGGACTCGAAAACTACGATTGAGTTCTTCGAGAGATTCCGTCCGACCGTCCGACACGCACTTACCAGGATCCGAAGATCGGGGCGGTTGGCAGTGTCGACGGGCGTCGGCACTGCGACGATCAGGAAGTCGGTAGCCTTGAGATCGGCGGGGTCAGCGGTGTATTTGACCTTGGCCGCCTTCAGGTCGTCCGGCTCGACTTCTCCGGTCTTGTCGACCCCGGCAGTAAGCTGCGCGATCCGCTCCTTATTGACATCAAACCCAACTACGGGAGTGCTCTTGCCGAACGCTACGGCGACGGGTAAACCAACGTAACCGAGACCGACTACGCCGATGCGACGATTGTGAGACATATGTCTGCTCTCCATTTCACTCTGGCGCTGAGGCAGCATCACGGAGATCAGCGATCGAACCAGATGCCCGAACCGGGAGGACCTTCACGTGGGAGGAAAGGCGGCCGTAGATTAAGGCAGCGTTCCGTATCCGTCAAGCGCAGGCACCGCGCTACTGACATCCGCTACTGGGGAGCTCTGAGATTTGCCGAACGCCTTCGCCGCCGGAGCTAGGCAGGAATCGAGCGCGGCTGAAAACGTTACTAAAGCAGTGAAAGCTTTTGCGCTTGCCTCGCGTCTTACATTAGTGATTATTCTAGCCGTTTCTGCATTCCGCAATGCACACGCCGATCGTGTGGAGACGGCTGAGGCCGCATACGCGATAGCTGATGCGGTCATGCTCGCGAACAAGATCTCCGCTCGGGAGGCCTATCGCAAAGTGGGTCTTGTCCTCAACGTTCGAGATTACGGTGCGGTCGGCGACGGCAAGAGGAACGACACCACCGCCTTCCAACGCGCCGCTGCCGAGATTCAGCGGGCAGGCGGCGGGACCATTCTGATCCCCCCCGGCGTATACGTCGTCGGACGGCAGACACGCGCCGCGCGTCCCGGTCTCGGGTACGGCTACCGCGGACAAGACATTATTTCTCTCGTTGACTGTAAAGATCCGGTCCGCATCATCGGACGCAAGGCCAGCCTCCGCCTTGCTGACGGCCTGAAATTCGGTTCGTTTCATCCCGTAACAGAACAGGCTCTCACCCCTGAGATGCCGTTCGTCGACCGTGACTATCAGGCAACGATCGGGTCGATGATCTCAGTAGAACGCTGCGTCGACGTCGAGATCGCCGGTCTCGAGCTAGACGGTAACTCGGATCGTCTGCAGCTTGGCGGAATGTGGGGAGACACCGGGTGGCAGATCCCTGCGATCGGCATCTTCACCAGCGCAAATGAGCGGCTCCGAATTTCGGACGTTAATATCCATCACCACGCGTTGGATGGTATCCAGATCGGTCATCCGGGCCTCACGCTTACGGATACGCCGAAGCCGCATACGCTCGTCGACGTGACCTCTGATCATAACGGGCGGCAAGGACTCTCCTGGGTCGGAGGAAATTCCCTGTCCGTGATTAGATCGCAGTTCAATCACAACGGTAAAGGACGCATTTCCAGCTCTCCCGGCGCCGGCATCGACGTTGAAGCAGAAAACGCGATCTGCCGTAATGGAGTGTTCATTGAGGTCACGACAATCAATAACAATGGTTCCGGATTCGTCGCCGACTCCGGTGATTCAGCAGATCTGCTTCTCGTCCGCTGCCTCATCTGGGGCACGACGAACTGGAGCGTCTGGAGCCGCAAACCGAATGTGGTGCTGGTCGGCTGCGAAATTTACGGAGATTATCCTGAACCATACGTCAACGCCGCGGATCCAATCAGCAGCACTAGATTCATTGACTGCATCGCGGAGGATCGCGAGCACCCGATCTATGGAGTTTATCGGTACTACCGCCGTCCGCCACGCACAGTGGCTCACTTCCGACAAAGTACTTCGGGGTGTGACGAAAGATTCCGCAGCCACGCCTGAAACATCAGCACGATCCAGAGATGATGCTGCCAGTTACCCCGCCCCTTAAGCAATTCGTTCCAGCGGTGATGCACGAGCACTGGATCGAGATTTCCTTCGGCCTCCATTTTTCTTGCATCGAGCAACTCTTCGGCCCATGAGCGGAGCGGCCCTCGGAGCCACTCCGAGAGCGGTATACCGAAACCTACCTTAGGCCGCTCGATGAGGTGTCGCGGGACGTGTCTGTCCAGCAGTTGCCGCAAAATCCATTTTCCCTGCGACCCGCGGATCTTCAACTCCAAGGGGACGCGCCACGCAGTGCGGATGACCTCAATGTCCAGGAACGGCGCTCGGGCTTCGAGACTTACCGCCATGCTGGCGCGATCTACCTTCACGAGAATGTCGTCCGCCAAATACTCTCGGAAGTCGCGGTACATCATCAGTTCGGCGAGCGAGAGAAACTCGGGAGCAGGCTCCGTCGTAGAAATCACCGTGCGGCGCATTGGCTCTGAAAGTACCTGAGTCTCCCAGTAATCGACGATGCTGTTGTAAAGATCATCCGCAGATCCGGCAGCCAGAGTTCTGCCAAATTTGTGTACCTTCTCTCCGAATGACGCTACTTTCCGGTGCGATGTAATGAACGGAGCAGCAATGTCGTATAACCGGTCGAAGGTGGCAGTGGACGTCGCCGATATCGCGGCCGCGCACAACCTGGCCAGCGGTCGCGGAACCGAGCGCGCGAGGGGCCGCCGTCCGTCAGCCCAGACATGGCGATTGTACCCGCCAAAAAGTTCGTCACCGCCGTCGCCGGACAACGCCACTGTGACCGCAGTGCGCGCTAGAGAAGAAACCAGGTACGTCGGTATCTGCGAAGAATCGGCGAATGGTTCGTCGTAAATCGTCGGGAGCAAGGGCACGACACTCAGAGCTTCAGCCGCACTGACATACAACTCTGTGTGGTCCGTCCCCAGCCACTGCGCCACACGCCGGGCATGTGCCGCCTCGTCGAATTGTTCCTCGTGAAATCCGATGGTAAACGTCTTCACCGGACGGTCGCTCTTCCTCTGCATCAAGGACACAATCAGGGAGGAGTCGATTCCGCCGGAGAGAAAAGCCCCGAGGGGCACATCAGCTACCATTCGACGATTCACCGCTCCCTGCAGCTGTCGCTCAAGCTCGTCGAGCACAACATCCTCACCTCCGGTCAAAGGATTCGACCGCCCTTCGGCAACGATGTCGCTCAGCTGGAAATAGGAAGTTTTTTGGAAAGCAGTCGCCGCAGATATCGGGCTTGGAAATTTCAGAAGCGCACCCGCCGGAACTTTGCTCACCCCTTCAAAAATGCTTAGGGTGCCTGGAACGTAGCCCTTCTTCATGTAGAGAGAAAGGCCCTCGGCGCTGATTCGTGGTGAGAAAGATGGGTGGCGCTGGAGTGCCTTCAGTTCAGATCCGAAAAGCAGATTCCCATCGAACCAACCGAAGTAAAGCGGCTTCTTCCCGACCCGATCGCGACAAAGCCAGAGCTCCTGCTCGTGGGTATCCCACAAGGCTATTGCGAACATGCCGTTGAACTGTTCAACTGCGGGTTGCACCCCCCACCGCTCGAAAGCAGAGAGTATGACCTCGGTATCCGAATGGCCGGCAAACGTACTTCCGCGCTGCGAAAGCTCCTGCCGAAGTTCAGGAAAGTTGTAGATCTCCCCATTGAACGCAATGACGTACCGCCCGGTCGACGAAACCATCGGCTGATGGCCGAGCGGCGAGAGATCCACGATCGAAAGCCGTCGGAATCCCAGCGCGATTCCGGCGGCCTCATCGACCCAATCGCCTGCGTCGTCCGGACCTCGATGCCGTACCGCATCAGCCATGTGGCGCACCGTCGTGGCAATCTGGTCCGGACGACGGCCCTCTCGCGTAACGAGAAAACCCGCAAAGCCGCACACGTTATGCCTTGAATCCCACCGCGGTCCAGAAGGGCGGGTGATCGTTGAACTGAATCTTTTCGAGTCCGGCGGTGGACATCATCAGACTGATTTCAGCTCTGGTGAAACGCTTCTCCAGCCTGGTGCCAAAACGATCGAGGGCATCGGTCCTCATCATGTAGAAGCTCTCGTTCCGATAAAACGAAAGAGGAAACGATTCCACATTCAATCCGGCCCGATCGAACAGTGCCGCCGTGCGCGCTAGCGGCCAGTAGACGAACGCAGCGATGATCTGGCTCGCCGCATACCTGATCGGATGCGGAAGCAAGGAAACGGCCCGCCGAATCCCTTCGCTGGCACGCCACAAGACTTTGAACCATGCCGGCCTGTGATCAAACGCGTAATAGAGATAAAGCAGAAATGGTGCGCCGCGCTTCAGTTTCGAAACACACGCGCTGATTCCCGCCTGGGTGTCGGGAACATGATGCAGAACACCCAGACTGTACCCGAAATCGGCTGTTGCCGGTGCCAGGGGTATGGCGTCCACCGTCGCGAGGTGAAAGCTGACATTCGGTAGATCCTGCAGATTACGTTTCGCCACGTTCAGTGCACCGGCAGCGGGATCGACACAGTGGAGATGCCCCACGCGCCGCGCCGCAAACTTCGCCCACCGTCCGCTCCCGCATCCGAGGTCGAATCCGACTGAGTCTTCAGGCAGCGAACTCCATGGAAAGGCAGAGAAATAGCTTTCGAATGCCCGTTCGAGTTCACCTTCGTCAGCTTCCGACTGATCGAACCGGCTCCATTCGTCGGCAAACCCGGAAACGACGTCTTCATCGACATTCTTCAAGAACAACCTCACTGTACAGACGCTCATACCGGAGTCTGATTTCATCGATCTCGAAATTTTTCTCGACTCGCTCTCGAGCGGATCGTCCGAGTTCCGCGCGTCGCGCCGGCCCCAGCTCAATCATTCGAATGAGAGCGTCTGCGAAAAGTGCAGGCTGCATTGGCGGAACGACGATACCAGTATCCCCGACGATTAGCGCGCAATCTCCGACATCCGTCACGACGCACGGTACGCCGCATGCCATCGCTTCGCCGACAACATTGGGAAAACCTTCACTCGATGAAGAACAGGTGGCGACATCGAACGCTGCGTTCAGGGTCGGAACATCGCGCCGCGGCCCGAGCAGATGAATGTTGTCCCGCAGATCTGCCTCGTCCACCCAGGCGCCGAGTTGAGCATTTTCAGCCACGATATCGTTCCCGCATAGAACAAAGTGAACGTCGGGAAACTGCAGATGAACCAAACCGGCCGCGGCGAGAAAGGTCCGATGGTCCTTGAGAATGTTGAATCGGCCGACGAGCCCTACCACGAGCGCATCGGCACGGATGCCAAGCTCTCGCCGGAGTTTCCCTGCCGCTGCTGCATCCGGACGAAATCGCTCGAGTTCAAATCCATTCGGAATCATACGCATCTTTTCCGTTGCATACCCCAGTTGCTTATGCGTTCGAACAGACGCTTCAGAACAGCAGATAATCACCCGCGGTAGATACCTCGAAAAAAGGGCGCAGAGTTTCACGACTGCCATCGTGGCGCGACCGATCGATGTCGCGCTCACCTGACTCGCCCGCACATTCCACACAACGTTGCGGACGCCCGCAAGTCGCGCGGCAAGGCCACCGAACAGGTCACCGTGATAGAGCCAGGTCTGAACGACGTCGGGCCTCTCTCGACGCACCAGAAGTATCAACCGCAGGAAAGCGGCGGGCGCCTTCCATGAGCGCATATCCAGTTCAAATACTTTAAACCCAGCAGCGCGCATAGTCACCGCGAGAGGACCTCCTCCTGCGATCGAGATAACCACGTGCTCCACAACTTTTCTCGATGACGAAGATAATATCTTCCAGAGCATTGTTTCCGCGCCGCCCAGCCCCAGCCCGGTGATCACATGAACCACTTTCATCACTGGCGGGCCCATACGCCTGTCCGCCTGTCCGGTCTCGGCAGGCGGAGAAAAATCAGGGCCCCGCGACGAACGGCGTCGATCAGACCGGGCGCTCCAGTGGCGACCAGCAGCCCGTAAGCTGGAAGGTGGTGCCTGACGGCAGTTCCCCAGTTAACTGTGCCGAGTGACCATAAGGCCTCCGCGAACCAGAACAGTGCGAAGACGAATAGTAATCGCTTCCGACGCTCTTGCTCTGCTGAACGCCACTCGCGAAACGAGAAAAAGATCAGCAGGAGCCGGAGGAGGCTCTCGCCGGACGCAATGAGGTCGCCGAGAGTCTGCACCTGCCACGGGAATGGCGCGAAAAGATAGTAAATCAGAACGGGCGGGAGGCTGACAGCCAGGCTCAGAAATGATGAGGCGTCCAACTCAACTGTGTAATTCGTTCTCGCGCCTTCGACGGGTACTCTTTCCCTGAACGAACTGACTTCGTGGAGAATCTCGCCGCTCTGCAGTGCTCCGAGGGCACCGACATACCGAGGGCCACTCAGACCTAAAATGATCAACGCACCCACCGCCACGATGGCGAACGTCCTCCGTACATTTCTAAAAGTTCCGGCTCGATGGCCGTAGGCGAAGGCGACGCTGAGAACTACAGCAAGAATCGCAAAGACGGCGACACCATGATGGGTTGCGGCCAGGATGGCGGCCGAGAAACAGACGAGTGAAACCGACAAAGCACCCGGACGTTGTCGCAATCGTAGAGCTAGAAACACCAGCAGCAGGGTGAAGAGAGATTGCCACGCTTCGCGCAATGTGATCGACATCAGAATGATGCCGGCCGGTAAACAACCGAAAATCAGAAG
>JBKJUK010000131.1:0-11168 GCA_046590705.1 Thermoanaerobaculia bacterium | reverse complement strand
CGAAACGTCAGGGGAGCGGGCGACCGCAGGTCGCCCCTACCATTGTGCTGTGGTTTCCGAACTGATCGAATTCAGCAGACCGAGAGAACCTGAACGTCGTTCCGAACTCTTTTCTGTGTCACCTCGCGGGCCGTATCGACAGAGCATGATGTTTCCGCCTCTGCGTCGCGGCGATCGAGTTCCTGCTGCAGAAAGCGGTGGATGACGATTCGTCTGGTCAGCTCGCGGATCTCGTCGATGCTGGGAGGAAAGGCGCTCTCGAAGATGCTGCTGCCTGCAATCTCATTTTCGAGTTCTGTCACTGCCTTCCTGAGCCACTCGCTGTGCGTCACGTTCCTCTCCTCACTACCGAGAGGCATGATCCATCGAATCTCCGGCGCTGCTTGTGAGCGGCATCACGACACCGGATGTTCACACGAAGGGTGTCGGGCACGCCATGCGCAGCCCGCTGGGCTCTTGTGCGCGACTCGCTGGACAGTGAAACGGAACTGTGCCGTTGCGGCCGTCCGGCTTTACATGGTGACGAATGGGGAAGCTGCTTTCATCTGATCGGATGTGCGACCGGCTGCGGCTGCCAAAGCTGCGAGCCGGTCGCGTGAAGGTTCAGGCGGTGCGTGTATGTGAGGCAGGGTCTGCTGCAGCTGCTTTGTAATCGGTGGTGAGGTAGACGATGAAGATCAGGATGCCCGATCCGATGTAGAACATTTTGGCGTTCTCTTCTGCAGCGAAGCCGAAGATCCAGGGGGCAAGCACAAGAAAGATCGAGACGATCACTTCAATCGCGCCATGGATCGTAAACGGAACCAGCTTGAGGATGCCGTAGGGGAACGCTGTGATGAGCGTGAGGATGAGGTGAATGACCGCGAGAGCGTAGGACAGGGTGGCCGGGGCCCCGCTGAATCCGAAGAGCGTTGGTGCGAGAGCGAACAGCGCCACAACGACGAAATCTAGAATTCCATGAATCCGCGGAGTGAGAATCTTCATCTGTCTTTCCTCTGATCCCACCGATCTCGCAGAGCGAATTCAGTCAGGATGTCGTTCGTACTGTTGATTGATTCCGCGCTGCATCAGTCCGGCGGTCGTCCGGTGCAGCCGATACTCAGTTCATTGTCAGGCATTGAGCCATTGTGTTCAAAGCGGGGGCAGGTTCGAAGCTCTTGAATCGTTGGGGAGTCGCGGAGTCCGGAATGGAACGGGAGGTCGATGCACGTGCGACCCGCCGCCACCCTCTCGGCTGTCTAACGATCTCCAGGGTGGAGACGAAAGCCCAAAGTTGAAAACTTTGGCCACTGGAAATCGTCGACGGTCCTACTGCAGCAAGGAGTGCGGGCGATGCGAGGAATCAAGGTGGCCAGAGTTTTCAACTCTGGGCTTTTCCTGGCGGCATTGCATCAGAGCCGGGCCAGATCTCCGAGGTCGTCGGTGAGCGGCTGCCAGGTGGAGATGACTGCGGGCTGTTCGAGCAGCGGTGCAGTGACGGCGAAGAGGGTCTTGATGTGACTGCTCTCGAGGTGGCGTTCCAGATCTTCGCTCGAAGTCCAGCGCTCGATCATAGCCAGACTTCGCGGGTCATCAGTGGAGCGGTGCAGCGCGTAACGCAGGCATCCTGCTTCTTCCACTGTCGACCGCACTGCCTCACGCAAGGCCTCCAGCAGTTGTGCTTCCCTACCTTCTTTCGCGCGAAAATTTGCGATCACTACGATCTCATTCATGACAATCCTCCCGCGAAGAGTAGCGCAGTGCGCCACTCCGACCGAACCTGCCCTGCCGTACGAGCCGGACCGATCCCGATCCAGATCTGCCGTCTGCTGCGGGCTAGCGAGCGGGAGCGCGCCGCTCGATGAACATGCGTGACGGTGGCCACTCGACCCCGGCCTCCTCGTCGCGTGTGGACGCGCACTCCGTTAGAATGCAGCGATGCGTATAACTCTGGCTCTGCTGCTCTTCGCGATCTCTGCGTCTGCCTCCGTTACGACACCTTTCGTTTCCGAAGGCAAGGTCACGATCGCGCCGGGAACGACGTATGACCGAGGTACGTTCATCACCACGACTGCCGGGCGACAGGCCGCCTACATCGTTGAAGTGAATCCGCTCGAGCTCGTGCTCTCATTCGAGGCGTCGCTGTCGAACGATCGGATCAGCGGGCTGGAGACGATGACCTCGCAGGCCAATCGTAAGAACCGAGAAGGCCATCGCGCCGTCGCTGCGACCAATGCGGATTTCTGGAGCACGCGTGAAGCGCCCGTCGGCATGCACATTGAGTTCGGTGAGCTCATGTCCGACGGCGGTGACCCGCGACCAACCTTCGGAGTGAAGCCGACTCGAGAACTGATGATCGCACTGGCCGATGTGAACACCCGTGTCACGCGCAGCGACGGAATCGCGCTCACGGCACGTAAAGTCAATCTGTCGCGAGGCACTGGTGACTTCGTTGTCTACACGTCGCGTTTCGGAGCGAAGACCGGTACTGACGCGAGCGGAACCGAAGTCGTACTCACAGGAGTAGCACTTCCACTTCGCCAGAGCGGAACGTTCTCCGGAACGGTGAGCCAGGTGCGGACATCGGCCGGAGATACACCGATCGGTCAGAGCGAGGTCGTTTTATCCGGCTCTGCCGCTGCGGCTACATTCCTGAGCGCGATGATTGTCGGTCAAAACGTTTCGTTTACTACGACCATCACTGCTGGATGGGAGAACGCGACGCATGTGGTCGGGGGCGGTCATTTCATCGTCCGCGGCGGCGCGATCAGCATCGCGCCTGACACGCCTGGATTCTCGGACGTGACCCATCCGCGTACTGCCCTGGGATTGACTGCTTCGGGTGCACTGATCATGGCTGTCGTTGATGGCCGGCAACCGGGATACAGTATCGGTGTCCGGCTCGACGAACTCGGAGAACTGCTACTGAGTCGTGGTGCCGTCACCGCAATCAACATGGACGGTGGCGGATCGACGACCCTGGCCGTGCGTCAACCTGGTGATGACGGTGTGGCTCAGATCAATCGAGGTTCGGACGGGTTCGAGCGCGGAGTGAGTAACGGTTTGATTCTCTTCAGTACAGCGCCTACCGGAGCGCTGGCGATCGCTTCTGTGAATCCGTCGAATACGACATTTCTAGTTGGCAGCGGTGCGAGTTACAGCGTGAAGGGACAGGACGCGGCGTACAACAAGGTGGCCGTTGATCCTCTTAATGTAGTCTGGACGTTGAGCAATACCAGCATTGGTTCGATCACTTCCGCGGGACGCTTCACCAGCAGCGCGTCTGGTTCCGGGGAAGTTCGTGCGAGTGTTGGCACAGTCACCGGGTCGACTGGCGCAAGGGTCGTGGACACACTCTCCTCACTCGAGATCAGACCTAACCCTGCCGTTGTGAGTCCGAACGCACAGCAGCGTTTCTCTCTCATCGGACGGGATGCGACAGGAAGTGCAGTGGTGGTCGACAACAACGTCGCTTCCTGGGTCGCCTCCGGACCGATCGGGACCATCGATGCGAACGGAGTGCTCAGCGCTTCGGCAATCGGTAATGGAACCGTAGGGGCAAGTGCCGACGGCGTGGGTGCGACCGCTACCGTCGAAGTTGGAAGAGTGCCGGAGATTCTCGAGGACTACGAAGACGTCAGCGACATGGTCGTGCAGACAGTCGGCGCGAGTGCGACCTTCACCTTCGCCATGCGCCCGAATCCCGTTCGGCACGGCACACGCGCAGGCTGGCTCACCTATAACCTGAATGCTGCCGGAACCTCGGCCGTGTACGTACAGCATCCCGGTCCGGAGTATCGGCCAATCAAGGATCGCCCTCTACGCATCGGTGTGTGGGTTTACGGAGATGGCAGCCGTCACTGGCTGCGTGGTCATTTCCGCGACGGGAACAGCTCGCAGAAGACCATAGACTTCACGCCGGCAGCTACGCCGACGCCCATAGTGGCTGCGGATTGCAGGACGCGAACTGGCGGAATCGACTGGATCGGCTGGAAGTATGTCGAGACCGCCCTTCCGGCCGACGCAATTCTTCCGTTGAAGTGGGAGCGGATTTACATCGTGGAGACTGTGAACGTTTGTGATGACGCATCGTCCATTTTTCTCGACGACCTGCGCGCCGTGTACAGCAACTCAGATGAGGACGTGGTCGGGCCTGCGGTCCGCGAGCTGTTGCCTGCAGGTGGTGTTCGCGTGGCCACCTCGAAACCTGAGATCGGCGGCACGATCACCGATACCGGTAGCGGCGTTGCAGGTGATTCGATCCGCCTTCTCGTTGATGGTCAGCAGGTTGCGGCAACCTTCGATCCGGTGAGCGGGCATGTTCGCTACATACCGGCGATAGCTTTGACGGAAGGAACGCACAGGGTTCGGCTCGAAGCGACAGACCGTGCCGGGAATCCTGCGCAGCCTTTCGGTGAATGGAGCTTCGTGGTCGATACGAACCTGTCGATACGAGTCCGTCCACGGCGCTGAGTGGGTGGGCGGCCGGGGGTCGTAATCGTTGGGCCGAGCAGAGGCG
Organism: Thermoanaerobaculia bacterium; assembly: GCA_046590705.1. GTDB lineage: Bacteria > Acidobacteriota > Thermoanaerobaculia > Gp7-AA8 > Gp7-AA8 > JBKJUK01. The sequence goes on along the minus strand of JBKJUK010000131.1, from coordinate 6,670 downwards.
CGACTGCGGCGGGCTCTCGCCACGCCGTCATTCCGATGAGCACGAGATGGTTCTGGTAGCGCACGAGGTGCGCCTGCGAAGAGGAATCTCCGTTCCGCGCAGACGCGGTTTATCAGTACGACCCTCGCGGCGCGGAACGGAGATTCATCCTCGCGCGTTCCACCTCGCATGGGCTCGCACGGGCGTCGCTTGCTCGTCAGAATGACGTCGCGTCGCAGAGCGCGCATTTGCTGTGGTGCGTCTCGTTCACGGGTGTTGTCACTCACTCAGACCACCGGCCCGATTCTATCCACCACCCGAAGTATCACAAATAACCTTTGCCTATCGCTCCGCTGAAGTCGTCGGTACTTGACCGCCCTCCCGCCTTTGCCTGAGAATTACGCAGACTCGCCAGTGAGTTCCGGAGGCTATGGAATGAAACGAATCTCGAAGAATCTGTTTGCTCTGCTTCTGCTCAGTGGTCTTACCTATCCTGCGACGGAAGTATTGGCGCAGCAGACCCCTCCGGTTCAGGCCACTCCGCAGGAAACCGCGGCGGCCCAGGATGAGAGGCAAAGAATGTCGGAAGAAGTGGTGGTGACTGCACGAAAGCGGGAAGAAACCGTGCAGGACGCACCCATCTCGGTTGCTGCGCCTACCGAGCAGGAACTGCGCGACGTCGGTGCGGAGAACATCGAAGATGTAGCCGCCAACGTCGCAGGATTCACAGTGCAGAACCTCGGACCTGGACAGAGTCAGATCGCCATGCGCGGCGTATCGGCAGGGCAGATCGTCCGGGACCAGCCCGGCGTGAAGGAGCAGGTCGGTGTCTATCTCGACGAATCAGTGATCTCGCTCTCGCTCTTCACTCCTGACATCGACCTCTTCGATATGAACCGAATCGAGGTTCTTCGTGGACCTCAAGGCACGCTCTTCGGCTCGGGCTCGCTGTCGGGAACCGTGCGTTACATCAGCAACCAGCCCAAGTTCGGCGTGTCGGAAACCATCGGTGAGTTTGGACTCAGCTCGATCACTGACGGAGGAATTGGCGGCAACGCCAAGGCCGCCGTGAACGTTCCCTTCGGCGATAAAGCGGCCATGCGCGTGGCTGCGTATTACACGAAGTTCGGCGGTTACACCGACGCCGTGCAGCCGGATCTCAGCGTGAACGAGGACGTGAACAGTGGTAATCGCGCCGGTGTGCGACTCGGTTTCTCCTTCAAGCCGAGTGAGCGGCTGACGGTGACGCCACGCCTTCTTTATCAACAGATCGAAACGGACGGTTTCAATCGCACGGATGTGTTCAATATTCTCGGGAATCCCTTCACCACCACTCGTCCCGCAGTAAAGCTGGGAGACCGCGAACAGTTCACGCAGTTCGAAGAAACTTTCTCGGATGAATTCCTGCTCGGAGATGTCAACGTTTCCTTCGATCTCACTCCAGCGCTGACGCTCACGGCCGTCACCTCCTTCACCAATCGTGATGTATTGGTCGTGCGCGATGCCACGGCGCTCACCGCCAGCATTACCGGTGGTTCGATCGGGTTGCCTGCGTCGGTGTATTCGCTGGATGCCCCGCTCGACGACGCCACCGAGGCAAGTTCGCTGACGCAGGAGGTTCGCCTTTCCGGCGGCAGCGCAGGCTTCGACTGGGTTACCGGCGTGTTCTACAGCAGCAACGATCGAGAGTATGGCCAGAGCCTCACTGTGAAGGGTTTCCAGGCTGGAACGGGGATTCCTACGGCCGGAACCTTTGGAGCCGCAAGAGACGTGCTCTATTTTTCCGATCTCTCTTACGACTTCAAACAGCTGGCGCTTTTCGGCGAGGCCACCTACGCAGTCACCGATCGGTTCGACGTTACCGGTGGTCTCCGCTACTACGATTTCGAGGAAGATCGCAGGCAGACCTTTGACGGAATCTTTGCTGAGTCCGGCACCTCGCGCGGATCGACGTCAGCCGATGGATTCGCCCCGCGCGTGATCGCGAGTTTCGCGGCGACCGCTGCTACGCGGTTCAACGCCCAGATTTCGAAGGGCTTCCGTCTCGGAGGAATCAACGATCCGTTGAACAAGCCACTCTGCACACCGCAGGATCTGGCCACGTTCGGAGGACAGGACAGCTGGGATGACGAAGAACTCTGGAACTACGAAGTCGGCTCCAAGTCTTCTTTCGGGCGTGGACGCGGCTCGTTCAACGCCTCGGTTTTTCATGCCGACATCAGCGACCTGCAGGCCACGGTGACTGCCGGTTCATGCTCGTCCCGGGTAGTCTTCAACGTGCCGAAAGCACACAGCACCGGCGTAGAGTTGGAGTTCGAACTTGCACCGACCGACAGCTTTGATTTTGCCATTTCAGCCACCAAACTCGAGGCTGAACTGGATTCGACGCTCACCTCCACCAACTCGACTGGAGTGGTGAGCGTGGTAGGCGGTATTCAGGAAGGGAATCGGCTTCCGACCGTTCCTGAGTTTCAGGCGGCAGCAGCAGCGTCTTATCGATGGAGAACGGACACGCTGGCTGGATATGTCACCTCCGCCTATCAGCATGTCGGTAGTCGCTTCACGCAGATCGGCGATCAGGCTGTCGGGTTTGGAACAGTCAACCTGCGATCATTCAATCCGAACAACATCGGTGGCCCATACACACAGAACACGTTTCGCTTCGATCCCAAGCTTCCGGCGTATGACGTGATCAACCTCCGCGTCGGGGTGCTGAAGGGTGGTTGGGACACGGCTGTATTCGTCAACAACATCACCGATGAGAATGCGTACCTGTCGCTGGATCAGGAGCGGGGAAGCAGAGCCCGCGTCAGCTACGTGACCAATCAGCCCAGGACCTTCGGCATCAGCACGCGCGTCAACTTCTGAACGATCGAGTGCAGATCGAGTAACCTCTCTGGAGCGGCGCCGTGAACTTCGCGGCGCCGTTCTTCATTGGGGGAGGAAGGCGGGTGGCCGTGCCGGTGAGGTGTGGAATGCCGGGAGTGATACGATGCTTCTCCTGACTGGCATGTTCTCGACACGTCACATGAGTCGTCTGTTTGTCATCCTGGCCTTCGCGGCCTCGATGCACGGACTGCTGCACGCGCACGCCCTGGGTGGCTCGCTCGTCGATCATCAGACCGCGCCTCAAAATTGCGCGCTCTGCGTGAGTGCCCAGAGCGCATTGCCGGTTGCGCATGCGCAACTGGTTCCTCCGAACGTGTTCGAGAGTGCCCCGCTGACTCCGGGCACGCCTGCGACCTGCGCCGTATTTGCCGGAACGCTCTCCTCGCGCGCACCTCCTCTGGTTTAACGCTGACCTTCCGTCAACGTTTCATTCCAGATCAGAGGAGATACCCATGTTTCTTCGCTACGTGCGAAGCCGATCAGTATTTGTCGCGATTCTTGCGACCTGTTTCATTCTCGCCGCCGCTCCGATGCAGGCCCAGCAGAGCGCTCAGCAAATCGAGGAACTTGAAAAGAAACTCGACGAACTGCTGAAACAGGCCGCCTCGCTTCGCAGTGACATCGATACACTCAAGGGCCAGCAACCTGTTCTGCGGGATCCAAACGCAGCCGCACCGACCGAAACGAGTTCTCTCACCGAAACGCCCGAGGTCACTGCTGCCGATTTAGCAGCAGCGGCCGCTGCCCTCGAACCAACTGCGCCAGCTCCTGTCACCATCGCCTCTGGAGCGGGGGGGAAGAACTTTCTGAATCTCTCGCTCGACGCTCTCATCGCGGCCGGAACCTCGACCACTCCGGACGTCGGACTGTTGCAGACCGGAGGTCATGATCCGGCGCAACGGGGGTTCACCGTGCAGAACGTGGAGGCCGTTTTTGAGGGTGCGGTCGATCCATATTTTCGAGGACAGGCCAACGTCATTCTCCAGATCGATCCGAACGGGGAAACAATCGTCGAGCTCGAGGAAGCCTACGCCACTTCAACCTCGCTTCCGCGGGGACTGCAGGTCAAGGCAGGACAATTCTTCACCGATTTCGGACGGCTAAATTCGCAGCATCCGCATTCCTGGGACTTCGTCGATCAGCCCCTGGTCAACGGGCGTTTCTTCGGCCCGGATGGTTTGCGTTCGGTCGGAGTTCGGGCGTCCTGGCTCACGCCGACGGATTTTTTCTCTGAAGCATCGATCACGTTGCAGAACAGCCAGGGCGAGACGCTCAACAGCTTTCGCAGTGTTCCGGGGGAGACCTTCTTCGGCAGAGACATCGTGGAGCGACCGGTCGCCAGTCTGGCTGACATGCTGATCGTGCCGCGGTACAGCGCGTCGTTCGACCTCAGTGATACGCAGACTGTACTGGTGGGCGGCTCCGCAGCGTTCGGCCCTAACGGTACGGGGCAGGGCGCACAAACCAGGATCTATGGTCTGGACGGCTACTACAAGTGGAAACCGTCCAATGCCTTCCGCGGCTTCCCGTTCGTCAAGGTGCAGGGTGAGTTGATGCGACGGGAGGCTTCCGTTGCAGCCGTAGCCAATGATTTTGATTCCGCAACGTACAGGGACTGGGGTGGCTACCTGCAGGTCAACTGGGGTTACACCGCGGGACATGTGCTGGGTCTCCGCGTCGATAAGGTCGGCGGCGACCAGGGCGATGTTCAGGACGGCTCGCTTGCCCCTCGACTGCGGTTGTCACCGGTACTCACCTGGTTCCCCACCGAGTACTCCAAGCTGCGTCTGCAGTACAACTTCGATCGCGCTGACGCGTTCGAGGAGGCGCAGCATTCGATCTGGCTGCAGCTCGAGTTCCTGCTTGGCGCGCACGCAGCGCATAAATTTTGAGGGACAGCAGACAAATGAAAACTTCTATGATGGTACTGGCGGTATCACTACTGGCCGCCGCATCTCCAGCTAACGCTGCACTGAAGGTTGTTGCGACGACGGGCGAGTATGCAGCACTGGCCTCGCAGATCGGTGGCGCCAGAGTCTCGGTGGTGACGATCGCCAAACCGACCGAAGATCCGCATTTCGTCGATGCGCGTCCCAGTCAGATCGTCGCGCTCAATCGCGCCGATGTTCTGATCGAGGGAGGCGCGGAACTCGAGGTCGGCTGGATGCCGCCTCTGCTCGACGGGGCACGTAACGCAAAAATTCTATCCGGCGCGCCTGGCCGGGTGGTGGCTTCGCAGGGAGTGCAACTCCTCGATATCCCTCTGGCAGCTGATCGCTCGCAGGGCGACACACACGTTGCCGGTAATCCGCACTTCATGCTCGACCCTCTGAACTCCGTCATTGTGGCCCGGCATATCGCCAGAGTTTTCTCTTCACTCGACCCGACCGGGTCTGCTCTCTACGCAACGAATCTAAAGAGTTTTGAAACCACCATCGGAACGAAGATGAAGGAGTGGACTGCGATTCTGGCGCCTTACGCCGGACGTCAGATCGTCACGTATCATCCTACCTGGCGTTACTTCGGGCGCAGGTTCGGACTGCGTGCCGACACCTTTCTCGAGCCAAAGCCAGGGATTCCCCCTTCGCCACCACACCTCGCCAAGGTCATGCAGAAAATGAAGGCGGAGGGGATTCGGGTTCTGCTGGTCGAGCCCTATCAGCCGCGAAAGACAGCGCAGGCCGTGGTCTCCCGCACCGGCGGCATTCTGGTCGATGTCAGCCAGTTTCCCGGTGCGCTTCCCGGTACTGCCACTTACGTTCAACTGATTGACACAGTCGTCAAACGCGTCGCTGCAGCCCTCGCCGCAAAGTGAGGGGATGAAATGGACCTGCTGACACTCTGGCTCTGGCCGCTGGTTGCGCTGATTGTGCTTCCGGCGGCACTGGTCTACTTCGGCCTTCATGTCGTGGGCCGCGGAATCATCTTCGTCGATCTGGCGCTGGCGCAGATCGCAGCCCTCGGCATTGCCACGGCGGTGCTGCTCGGTGCCGATCCCGACCACAGCATCCTTCCCTACACACTGGCCATTATCTTCACCCTGGCTGGTGCGGCGCTGTTTTCGCTTACTCGTTTCAAACACCCGCGCGTTCCGCAGGAAGCCATCATCGGAATCATCTACATCGTTGCTGCCGCTGCAGCGACACTCGTTCTCAGCCGCACTGCTGCGGGAGACGAAGAGATCAAGAATCTGCTGGTCGGTAACATCCTTCTGGTTTCACGCAACGAGGTGCTGCGAACCTTCGGTCTGTTCGCGGCGGTGGGCGCTCTGCATTACTGGCTGCGCCGAAAGTTTTATCTGATCAGCTTCGAATTGGAAGAGGCGGAACGGACGGGAATCAACGTCAGGCTTTGGGATTTCATCTTCTACGCGACCTTCGGGCTGGTGGTCACGAGTTTCGTCAGGATTGCCGGGGTCTATCTCGTCTTTTCCTACCTGATCGTTCCCGCTGTCTGCGGTGCTCTACTCAGCTCCCGCATAGGCATTCGACTGGCTATAGGATGGGCCATCGCTCTCGTGGCCGGAATCGGTGGTTTGATTCTCTCGACCGAGTGGGCCAGCCTCGATCTTCCCACCGGACCAACCATCGTCTGCATCTTCGGGCTGATGCTGCTGGTGAGCGGAATCCTGGCCATGGTCAGGAACAGGGGCATAAGTCAGTAACCAGTAGCCAGGAGCCAGAAGCCAGGAGCCAGTAGCCAGGAGCCAGTAACCAGTAGATGTCTTTTTGATGAACGCAGGACGCAGAACGACGAACGCAGAACGATGAAGTAGGAAAGTAAGGGGCCGGGGGCGGGGCAG
>JBKJUK010000118.1:0-14272 GCA_046590705.1 Thermoanaerobaculia bacterium | reverse complement strand
TCAGGTGCCGCTACCGCGGGAAAAAACTTACGGAGAAAGCCCTTCAATGAAAAAGTTCCTGGCAATCGCAATACTGCTCTGTTCTTCAACCCTGGCGTTCGCAGGACGACCGGAAGCAGTCGATGGTGAATACTTCGTCGCATTCCGCGGCGGCTTCAATCAGAACGACATTGCATCTGTGAAAGCCCAGGGCGCACGCGTCACTGGCGAGTTCGCGCAGCAAAACGCCATCTCCATCTCGACTCGTAACCCGCAGGCCCTCGAGGCTCTGTCGCGCAGTCCGCGTGTCGAGTATGTCGAGCAGGTGCCTATGCGCTACAAAATGGGTCTCTCGACCACGCAGATGGTGCCGACGGCATCGAACGGACTCTATGGCTTGATCACCACCAAAGCGACGACCGTCCATGGTCGTGGCCAAACGGGGGGAGTCATCGTCGGTGTGGCCGATACGTCGATTGACAGCCAGCATCCCGACATCTCGGCAAGACTCGGCACCAACACCTTCAACTGTGTGGGTGGCACGGCCTCGGCTCCATGCAAGGGTGCGGGTTCCGGTGACTTCCGAGGACTCGACACGGAAACCCACGCTACGCACGTTGCTGGAACAATCCTCGGCACGAACAACGCCGTTGGTGTTTATGGCGTTGCTTACACTTCCCCTCTCGTCCACGCCCGCGTCCTCGGACCGACCGGTGGCTCCAGCGCTGACATCATGCGCGGAGTTCGTTACCTCGTAGAGGTTAAATTCGCAAAGATCATCAACCTCAGCCTTGGTGGCGGACTCAAGTCCATTACCGAGGAGAACTTCTACAAGGAAATGCGCACCAAAGGTGCTCTCGTTGTAGCCGCAACTGGAAACGACGGCGCAACGAGAGTCTCGTACCCCGCCGCATACGCCGTGAACATTGCTGTAGGCGCAGTCGACAAGGCCAACGCCATCGCCAGCTTCTCCAACAAGGGTAGCGCAATCGACGTCGTGGCACCTGGAGTGGGAGTACTTTCGTCAGTTCCAGCCGGAGCTGGATCAGAGGCAGGCGTGAATTCGACCACTGCTTTCGGCATGACCTTCGCGGGCAAGACAGCTGGAATCACTGACATCTTCATCAAATGCGGACTCGGCCAGGCAGGTGAGTTTCCGGCAACTGTGGCGGGTAATGTGGCGCTGATCCAGCGTGGGACCATCAATTTTTCTGACAAAGTAACTAACGCCATGAACGCGGGCGCAATCGCCGCGGTCATCTACAACAACGTCGCCGGAGATTTCACCGGAACGCTGGGAACTGACAAGACCGCCGATGGTCGCACCTGGATCCCGGCCGTCTCGCTCTCCCTCGAGGCCGGTCAGGTAATTGCCACGGGCTCGACGAACAGCCTCTTCAACAGCACCAGCGACTGGGACTATTACGACGGAACCTCGATGGCCACACCGCACGCTGCGGGTGTTGTCGCGTTGATCTGGTCGGCCAATCCGGCACTCAGCAACACTACCGTTGAGAGCTATCTCTTCTCGACGTGCACGGACCTCGGGGCAGCAGGATTCGACACCACCTTCGGACGCGGCATCGTCAACGCTGATGCTGCTGTTGCGAAAACAGGGAAATGAGTTCAGCGGATGTTTTCTGAAGCCCGGCGCGAGCCGGGCTTTTCCTTCAACCAGGTTTCGCGCTGAGCCGCGAAGTCACTCACTGGCAGCCGAGGTTTCACCTGCATGAAAAAGTTCTTCGTTTATGTTGCGGCAATGACATTTGCAGTTACCGGTTTCGGTCAGAGTGATCGTGCCGTCGAAGCCCGCGCCGCGAAGCGTCTGCAGAGCAGAGGTTTCGACGCCACGCAGTTCCGCGTCAACCGCACCTTCACTGACAACCTCGGACATCAGCACACGGTGTTCGATCAGGTTGCCGATGGTGTCAAGGTTCTGCAGTCGCAGATCGTCACCCAGGAGCTTCCTGGTGGATCGTTTGCCGCTGAACGAGGCGACGTTCGTCTTCAAAACATCAATGTGAATGGCAAACCCTCCATCTCAACCGCAGATGCAATCGCATCGGCGCGCAGCAGCTTTGGTGAGTACGGCTTCGCCACTTCTGAACTCGTGGTCGTTCCGCGCGCCAATGGCAACGCCTATCAGCTTGCCTATCGCGTCGACATCACCAACACCATCGAGAGCGATGCCTTTGGTTACGCAGTTTCCGACAACCCACGCAGGGAATTCATCCTCATCGACGCGCACAACGGCGCCACCATCGAGCGGATGAACAACCTGCAGACAGGAATCGGGACCGGTGCAGGCTATTACGCCGGCTCGGTCGCGGATCTGTACATCTCGGGCAGCGGCACGACGTATTACCTGAATGACACGATTACGGCGAACGGAACGGCTTCGTATAACTCTCGCACGACTGATCTCAACAACCGCCAGTCAGGCAGCGGCACGATCTACACCTCGGGCACGACAAAGTTCGGCTCGGACGGCTCGCTGGCTAATCGCGCCAGCATCGGTGTCGACGCCCACTGGTTCGCTCAGAAGACACTCGATTACTTTCTGGCGAAGCATGGCCGCGACGGCATCGACAACAAGAGCAACACCACCATCGGTAGCGGATACATGCTGTCACGTACGCACTATGGCCGTAACTACAACAACGCGTTCTGGAACGGTTCGTCAATGACCTACGGCGACGGCGACGGAACTTCCTTCAACCCGTTTGACTCGGTCGACGTGGTCGGCCATGAGATGACGCACGGCATCACCGAGCGTACCTCGAACCTGGCCTACAACAATGAGTCAGGGGCTGCCAACGAGTCGTTCTCCGATATCTTCGGTGTGGCGGTGGAGTTCTACACAGGCTCTCGTACCGGCTTTGGTGGCAAGGTGTACGCAACGGACTGGAAAATCGGTGAGGATCTCTACAAGTCAGGAACGGGAATGATCCGCGACATGGCAAACCCTCCGACCAAAAATGATCCCGACTTTTACAAAGAGACAGGTTTCTGGGAATTCACCAGCGCTGACAACTACGGCGTGCACACCAACAGCGGTGTGCAGAACAAGGTCTTCTACCTTCTGTCTGTAGGTGGTCAGAATGTACACCGCGACGCAGCCGGTGCGGTTGTGACCACCCATACCACCATTAACGTGACCGCACTTGGCATCGACGCAGCTGCGAAGATCGCTTTCCGTGCCGACACGGTGAATCTGGTCGGTCTTTCGGGCGCAACCTACGCTCAGAATCGCGCAGCCTGGATCAAGTCCGCCAATGAACTCGACACGACCGGTGCGTGGGCAGTTCAGGTAGCAAATGCCTGGAGCGCCTGCGGCGTGAACTGAGTCATCTTCTTCAACACGAAGTCGAAAAGCGCCCGAGCAATCGGGCGCTTTTTATTTGCTGAAGAAATTTCAGTTCTCGAACTCGAGGTTTGAGTTGGAGTAGCGTGACATCAGTTCGTGCGGCAACCTCTCCTCTGTATGCAGCGGAAAGCACAGCTGCGCGGATCGCTGAAGCAGTACTGACCGCGAAAGAGAAAGAGTTTCGCACCGCAGAAGCGAACTATCGCGACGCTCTGTCACGGCGCCCGAACTCGCGCGAGGCGCGACTGGGCCTGGGACGCTCATGGTAGGGTCCACCCGTTCGGGAGTCGATTTTCTGCTCGATCAGGCGAGGGGGGCCCGACGTCGTGGAGTTGCGCCTCGGAGGTAGCGGCTTGTGGCTTCTGCGTCCTGCCACAGGCAGGATTGCCTGTGCCACACACTCCAGCTACGCTGCGATTACTGGCTACGAATTTCTAAGGACTCGAGCCACTTCGCATATTCCGAGGGCGCGATCTCTGATGGTTTGATCTCGCTCCGGCCGCCCCAGAACACGTTGGTGTAACTGACTGGGATGCCGATCGACTCTACATGTCGATCGATGGCGTCCTTGTGTGCGAGGACCGTTGTCTTATCGGTTCCGTGCGCGACAGCCATGATATTCACGTTGCGGAACTCCGGGCCGCCTTCACGCCAGTAACAGTGAGTAAGGATGTGATGGCGACCGATCTCGCGTCCTGCCTCGAGCTCCCGTCCTTCCGGAACGGCCCAGTGAAACAGAGCGTTGAAACGGGTGACCCGCTCGCCGCTCGCGCTCGGCTTCACATGCTCCAGGAACGTCGAGAATCTGCCGACCACGCCGCGCTGGTTGAGATCTTCGGCGACGCGGTAGAACTCTTCGAGCGACACGCCTGCTTCTATGGCTCGACCTTCCCACAAGTTCTCCGAGATTTCGTCCACTTCAAATTCACGTTTCAAGGGGACGAGAATCTGCCACTCCAGATCCGACAACTCGACTTTGACGGTGTCCTTCACCACCGCGAGTTCCTCGGACCTGCTTCCGGGCTCCATTCCCTTGCGACGCACATGCCCCACACCCAGGGCGAAAATCCGCCGGGCCGGCATGATCCTGAAGTGCTCGGCCCCGGTCTTCTTCTGCAGGAGTTCACAGTGGGACTCGATCGAGAAGCCCTGCGGTACTTTCACCGTGGTCCAGAGCCGGTAGTTGGAGCCGGGAGATGCTGCGTCCGTGGATCGAATGACTACATGCCCCGAGAATGGATCCTGCCGGAACATGAAGTCGAAGGCGGCGTCTACCTTCTCAGCGGGCAGCTGCCACGCCACCAGCGCACCCTCGGCCAGATTCGTAGCCATCAGTGTCTGGCGCACGCGTCGGATGGTGCCTGCGCGAAGCATGGCCTTGATGCGCGCGATCACCGTCTCAGCCGGCAGGCCCGATTTCATGGCAATTTCGCCGATCGGATTTCGCACGAAGCCGGCGATCTTGTCTTCCGACACGGCAAGAATCTGCGCATTGACCGGATCGGAATGTTCAACGGGGAAGGAGGGGGTGCTCATGGGCTAAGTATGAATGGAGAATGGAGAATGGAGAATGGAGAATGAGGAATGGAGGTGTCATCCGGAGGAGTTGCATTCGCATCGTCATTCCGAAGGAGCACACGGTGCTCGGTCTGCAACGCGAAAGAAGCCGCGACTGAGGAATCTACGCGAAGGGGTCGCGCTCTACATTCACAGCGCGGTCCTTGTGCGTAGATCCCTCGCACCCACCCAGCCGCCGCTCGGGATGACGACGGCTCAGCGCTCTCGTTTCGTTCTCTCAATTCCAGCGGGCGTCCTCACATTCTCCATTCAACATTCTCCATTCTCCATTGACTTACATCTCCCCCTGCCATACATTCACCGTACCTGGAGTGATTTGGGGCTGCTTGCAACCAGGCTAAAAAAAGCTAAATTCTGCCGCGAAAACTCCGTCTGCCAATTCGCGCCCCACGAATCGACTCGTGGGGCGCTTTTTCTTTCTGGACGTGACGACGATGACCTACACCACCTCGACTGCACCGAAACTCCTCGAGATTCTCCGAACCCGGATTGCCATTATTGATGGTGCGATGGGCACCATGATCCAGCAGCACAAACTCGAGGAGGCGGATTATCGCGGCGAGAGATTCGCGGACCATCCGTCCGACGTCCGTGGCAACAACGATCTGCTCTGTCTAACGGCCCCGCATCTGATTCAGGAGATCCATCGAAAGTACTTTGCGGCTGGCGCCGACATCGTGGAGACCAACACCTTCAACGCCAACGCCATCTCCATGGCTGACTACGGCATGGTTCCACTGGTTCGCGAGATCAACGTCGCTGCGGCAAGGCTGGCGCGAGCCGCCGCTGAAGATGTCATGCGCGCCGAACCGGGCCGGGTCTGCCTCGTAGCAGGTGCAATCGGCCCTACCAACCGCACCGCCTCGATGTCCCCCGATGTGAACAACCCCGCTTTTCGCGCCGTGACCTTCGACGAGCTGGTCGAGGCCTACTACGAGCAGGTGGACGGACTCGTGGAAGGAGGCGTCGACATCCTTCTGCCGGAGACGACCTTCGACACGCTGAATTTGAAAGCCGCACTCTTTGCGATCGAAAAGTATTTTGCTGATTCGAATCTACGTCTGCCGGTGATGATCTCAGTCACCATCACTGACGCCTCCGGTCGCACACTGTCGGGACAGACTGTCGAAGCGTTCTGGAACTCGGTCTCTCACGCGAACATCGTCAGCGTCGGCATCAACTGCGCGCTCGGAGCGGCCGACATGCGGCAGTACGTCGAGGAACTCTCTACGATCGCGCCTGTCTATCTCAGCTGCTACCCGAACGCCGGCTTGCCGAACGCGCTCGGAGGTTATGACGAGACTCCGGAGATGATGACTGAGGTCCTGCGGGAGTTCGCGGCGAACGGCTGGATCAACGTGATTGGTGGTTGTTGCGGGACGACACCGGAGCATATTGCCACCATTGCTGCTGCAGTCCGCGGACTTCCACCTCGGGTGCCCGCGAGTCCCGACCCGCTACTTCGGTTGAGTGGCCTCGAGCCGCTCACGGTTCGCCCTGATTCGAATTTCATCATGATCGGCGAACGTACCAACGTGACCGGATCACCAAAGTTCGCCAAGCTCGTCCACGCCGGTGATCTCGACGGCGGCCTGGCCATCGCCAAACAGCAGATCGACGGCGGCGCAAACATCATCGATATCAACATGGACGAGGGACTGCTCGACTCGGAGCTCGCCATGACTACTTTTCTGAACCTGATTGCCGCGGAACCGGACATTTCGCGCGTGCCCATCATGATCGACAGCTCGAAGTTCAGCGTACTGGAAGCGGGACTCAAGTGCGTGCAGGGTAAAGCCGTGGTCAACTCCATCAGCCTCAAAGAGGGAGTCGAGAAGTTTCGTGCGCAGGCCGTGCTGATCAGGCGGTACGGCGCAGCAGTGGTGGTCATGGCTTTCGACGAGCAGGGACAGGCCGATACTGTTGAACGTAAGCTGGAGATTCTTTCCAGAGCCTACGAGATTCTCACGACCGAAGTCGGGTTCCCGGCCACAGACATCATCTTTGACCCCAACGTACTGACCGTGGCCACCGGAATCGAAGAACATAACGAGTACGGGCTGGCCTTCATCGAAGCCACTCGCCGTTTGAAAGCGAAATTTCCTCTGGCCCATGTCTCCGGAGGGATCAGCAACGTCTCCTTCTCCTTCCGCGGGAACAATGCTGTGCGTGAAGCCATGCACGCCGCATTTCTCTATCACTCCATTCAAGCCGGGCTCGGCATGGGGATCGTGAACGCCGGGCAGCTGGCCATCTACGAAGAGATCCCGAAGGACCTGCTCGAACTCGTCGAAGACGTTCTTTTGAATCGCCGACCCGACTCCACGGACCGACTGCTTCAGTTCGCCGACTCGGTGAAGGGGCAGGTGAAGAGTGCGGTCAAGGAAGAAGCGTGGCGGAACGAAGACGTCGACGATCGGCTCTCCCATGCGCTGGTGAAGGGAATCGTCGATTTCCTGGAGCCGGATCTCGAAGAGGCCAGGACTCGCTACGCTACTTCACTGCAGATTATCGAAGGTCCTCTCATGTCTGGCATGAACGTGGTCGGCAATCTCTTCGGAGCGGGAAAGATGTTCCTGCCACAGGTGGTCAAGAGTGCGCGGGTCATGAAGAAAGCGGTCGCGCATCTGATGCCTTACATGGAAGCGGAGAAGCAGGGATCGGCTCAGCGCACGCAGGGGAAAATTCTGCTGGCGACGGTGAAGGGCGACGTCCACGACATCGGCAAGAACATCGTCGGTGTCGTGCTGGGCTGCAACAATTACGAAATCATTGACCTGGGTGTGATGGTCTCAACCGAGAAAATTCTCAATACTGCAGTCGAGCGTGAGGTCGATGTCATTGGCCTGAGTGGCCTCATCACTCCATCTCTCGACGAGATGGCGCACGTGGCGAAAGAGATGACGCATCGGAAGATGCGCATGCCGCTGCTGATTGGCGGAGCCACTACCAGCAAGTTGCACACGGCCATCCGCATCTCCCCAGCGTATGAGGGACCGACCGTTCATGTGATCGATGCTTCACGTTGTGTGGGAGTGGTCTCGAATCTTCTCAGCGCAGAGCGGCGTGAGAAGTTTGAAAAGGAAGTTCGAACCGAACAGGAAAAGTTGCGCGTGGATTACGGTAATCGACAATCTGACCGCGCCATGCTGAAGCTCGAAGACGCCCGCAAGCGTCGGCTGGTCCTCGATTTCGACGCTAGTCTCGAGCGGCCCTCGAAGCTCGGAACGGACGTGCTCAGTGACGTACCGCTAGCGGAACTCGTTCCTTTCATCGACTGGACTCCGTTCTTTCAGTCATGGGAATTGCGCGGGCTCTATCCGGCCATCCTCACCGATGCAATCGTAGGTGAGAAGGCCCAGGAACTTTTCGACGATGCCCAGGCACTGCTCCGACGGGTTGTTGAGAAGAAATTGCTGCGCGCAGAGGCTGTGTACGGGATTTTTCCAGCGAACTCGGTCGGTGACGATGTGGAGATCTACTCTGACGAGTCGCGCTCGACGGTCCGTACGACGCTACATTTTCTTCGACAGCAGGTCGATAAGGCAGGCAGTCAGCCGCAACTCTGTCTGGCGGACTTCATCGCTCCGCGTGAGAGTGGCCGGATCGATTACATCGGCGGATTCGCGGTGACCGCCGGAATCGGGACGGACGAACTCGCTGCAGAATTCGAGCGTGATCATGATGATTACAACAGCATCATGACCAAGGCTCTGGCGGATCGACTTGCCGAGGCTCTAGCGGAATGGCTGCACAAGAAGGTGCGCGATCAGTGGGGCTATGGAATCGACGAAGCATTGACCACGGACGAACTGATCCGCGAGAAATATCGAGGAATTCGCCCCGCTCCCGGATATCCGGCCTGTCCCGACCATACCGAGAAAGCGCTGCTCTTCACGTTGCTGGGTGTCGAGAACGTGACAGCGATCAGGCTGACCGAGAACTTTGCGATGTCGCCTGCGGCGGCAGTTTCCGGTTTCTACTTTGCCCATCCGGAGGCGAAGTACTTCTCACTTGGGAAGGTGAACGCCGACCAGGTTCGCGACTACAGCGGCAGAAAGGGTATGACTGTGCCGGAACTCGAGCGCTGGCTCAGGCCGAATCTGGCCTACGAACCGAGCTGACGAGGCGGATCTCTGCAGGAGCAGTGATGAACTGCCCCTGCAGAGAATCGTTATCTCGGAGAGCGGGGACGTGACAACTGGTCATTGACCTGCTGCACGTAGATTTTGCGGAAGCGCCCGAGTGAGGAGTTGAAGTACGCAGTCACGCGCATGGTCACCGGCCCATTGACTCCCATCACAGTGTCTTCCGCGGTGCCGGAAACGAAGAACTCGTATGACTGTGTTGCGCCCGATGCAATGATGGCGTCCCTGAAGGGCCGGGTGGTCGGCTGTACGGTGTATGCGCCTGCACCGAGAGACTGTACTTCGATACGCTCGAGGGTCAGCGCTTCGGAGGACTGATTCAGCACGGTTGCCTGCAGCTGAATCGCGATCGGGCCGGTGATGTTGCGAGCTGCCGCGCCACCGACTCCGCCGATCTGGCGAATTTCGACTTCCGGCGGAATCAGACCTGAAGGCGTGACATCTGAGGCTGAGTTTCCTGCTGAGCCGCAGGCGGAGAGGATCAAAACCAGGGACACGAGCGAGGCTGCTTTCAGCATGCGTTGTTTCTCCATGCCTACAGTAACGCTGCGCAGCAGCCCTGCTCTTCCACTTCCGCTCGCCAGCTCGCATTTCTCACGAGGTTTCGTCGCCGGGCGCTCTCCGTGCCCGCAGCTGAAAACTCTGCGAGCACTGCGGGTTCAGGACCATGAAAACAGAACTCTGTCGCGAATCAGTAGGCGTCGTGCAACTTTACCGGCTTCGCTTCTTTGCGGAGCCGGATGTTCAACATCTCCACCAGGACTGAGAAGGCCATCGAGAAGTAGATGTAACCCTTGGGAATGTGATGATCGAAACCTTCCGCGATCAAGGCCACTCCAATCATTACCAGGAAGCTGAGCGCCAGCATGGCCACGGTGGGATGCTTCTCGACGAACCGGCCGATCGGGCCGGAGAAGAACATCATGACGAAAATCGAGACCACTACGGCCGAGATCATGATTTGTATGTTCTCGACCATTCCCACGGCGGTGATGACGGAGTCGAGTGAGAAGACGATGTCGAGCAGGGCGATCTGGATCAGCACACTGGTGAAGGACGGTTTTACCTTCGCGGAGACATGACCTTCCTGGCCTTCGAGTTTCCCATGAATCTCATGTGTGCTCTTTCCGATGAGGAAGAGACCTCCACCGATGAGAATGAGGTCGCGGCCGGAGATGGCTTCACCAAGAATGGTGAAGAGCGGCTGCGTCAGCTTGACCAGCCAGGCCAGAGACAGCAGTAGTAAGACGCGCATACCCATAGCCAGACCGAGCCCGATCGTTCGAGCGCGAGGCTGCTGTTCCTTAGGAAGTTTGCCCGCCAGAATCGACAGGAAAATGATGTTGTCGATTCCGAGTACGATCTCGAGAGCCACCAGTGTAAGAAAGGCGATCCATGCCTGCGGGTCGGACATCCAGCTCATGCAACTCTCCTCGAAACAAAAGTCCGCGCATTTGTAACATGGAGTCGCTTTCGATGCGATGGCGGACTGAGAGGCGGCCGGGGGCCGGAGCCGGGGGCCGGGCAAGGCGACTGAGCCAGCAGGTTTGCGTTTCCCTCCAGACCGTCATTCCGATGAGCATGGGAATGCTGCGGTGAGCCTGCGAGGTGTGACACGCGAAGAGGAATCTCCGTTCCGCGCCGCCATGGTCGTGACGTTACACCGTATCGGCGCGGATCGGAGATTCCTCTTCGCTGTTGCAACTGCGGGGGGTCTGGCGATCGCGCGGCTCATCGGAATGACGCGAAGTGATTGAATCTGCTGGGCTGGCGGGGATCGTCCCCGCGATCGCTCCATTCGCGTTCACGTCATTCGACGAGTGGGTGCACAAAGCAAAGGCGGGCAGATCTGCCCGCCTTGTTCTGACATCTGTTCCGGGCAGCTATTTCACGTAATTCAGCATCTCTTTCGCGGTGGCGGCATCTTTGCCATTCGGCTCGATCTCCAGGTACTTCTGAAGATGCTTTCTGGCGTCGCTGTTTTTGCCGGCCCGGACGTAAATCATTCCGAGTTCGTAATGGGCAGGGGCGAACTTCTCGTCCGCGACCACAGCCTGCTTGAGCAGCGCTTCAGCGTCGGCATCTTTGCCGCTGTTGATGAGTCGTGCTGCCTCATTGAAGAGTGAGGACGGATTTGCCGGTGCTTTCTTCTTGTACTCGGCGGCTTTCACCTTGTCACCGCTTTTCTCGTAGGCCTCAGCGAGTACCCCGTTCAGCGAACCGTCATCGTTGATGGCGAGGGCCTTGTTGGCGCTCTCGATTGCTTTGGCGTACTTCTTTTCCCGTACGTACAGCTTGGCGAGAATCGCATGAGCCTGACTCAGTTCCGGCTTCGTTGCCACCGCTGTCTCGAACTTCTGAATGGCCTCTGCGACCTTTCCTTCGTTCACCAGAGTGACGCCCTCGTTGTAAGCAACCACACCAGGATCAGGTTTGGCGGCGGCGGCCGGCACGGTGACCTCGGTCACGGTCCCTGTCGCGCTCCCGGAGTTGAGCGTGACGGTCTTCTCGTTCTTTTCCGGTACCAGCTTGAGCTTCATGGTCTCTTCGTACGTTGCAAAGCCTTCTTTTGCGAAGACGAACTTGTATTGAATGGTTCCGTCGAGCAGAAAGGCGGAGAATTGTCCCTTCTTGTTCGTGGTGGTTTTGGTGCTGAAGTTCTTTGCCTTGGTCGCGGCGCTGATCGAGATCTGTACATCCGCGAGCGGCTGTCCCTGGGCATCGACGACTTTACCGCTGATGCGGGCCTCTCCGATCGCGTAGGCGTTTGTGGCTAGAGCAGAGATCGTTAGTGCAGCAATCGCAAGATATTTGCGCATGGATAGTCTCCTTCAGTGTGTGGACGATTGTAACGATTGCCCGGCTGATCTCATTCCGCCGTGATTGGGCCGGGGGCCGGGGTCGGGTGTCATGACGGCAGGATGCACTCGTAGGGGCGAACTGCGCCCCGGCCGTTCGAAGGAATGCACGGAAGAGTCAGCGCGCTCAACGCGACCCTTTCAAAGATGGCGTCTCGCGTCCCAATCTCCTACGGCAGGCTGAGATAAGTCTGGTCCTTCAAACCTCTCTCGTAATCTGCGAGGAGCCGCATCGCTTCATTCGGTTTGAGGCGGTCTTCCTTGATGGCGGCATCGAACTGCTGCTTCATCTTCTTGGAAAGATCGCGCATGTCGTATTGCGTCATGATGAGCACCTCGCCGATGGTGTCCCCGGCGATGGTCTCCTCGATGTAGTAGCCGCTTTCCTCGTCGGCATCCAGGAAGACGTGCACTTCGTTCACCCGCCCGAAAAGATTGTGAATGTCTCCCATGATGTCCTGGTATGCGCCTGTCAGAAACACGCCCAGGTAGTAGGGTTCGTTGTCGATGTCGTGCAGAGGCAGCGTGTCTCGCACATCGTTGAGATCGATGAACTTCGAAACCTTGCCGTCGGAGTCGCAGGTGATGTCCACCAGCGTGCTCTCGGCACTCGGCTCCGTGTCGAGCCGGTGAATCGGCAGGATGGGAAAGAGCTGTCCGAGCGCCCAGTGATCGAGAAGCGACTGGAAGACCGAGAAGTTGCAGATGTGCTGATCCGCAAGCTCCTTATAGAGGTTCTGCAGGTCTTCAGGCAGATCGCTCTTGTCAATGGTCAGCGTGAGTCGCTGGATCTTTTCGGCGACCTGCCAGAAAAGTGTTTCCAGTCGAGCCTTCACGTCGAGCTCGAGAATGCCGAGTTCGAACATGTTCTGCGACTGCTCCTTGATCTGAATGAGGTCGTGATACGCAGCGGTGAGATTGTCCTCGGTGAGGGTCTCGTCGATTTCGAGGAGTTCACGAATCAGTTTGTGATCACGGGCCTGTACGGTCAACGGTTGCAGTGGCGTCTTCTCGATCGCGCCGAAGGCCTCCACCACCAGCACCGAGTGATGGGCCACGATGGCACGACCTGACTCCGAGACGATGTTGGGATGGGGCACCTTCTCTTCGTCGCAGACGTCCATGATGTTGTAGACGATGTCGTTGGCGTACTCTTCGACGGTGTAATTCATCGAGGAGTGAAAGGTCGAGCGTGAACCGTCATAGTCAATGGCCAGTCCGCCCCCGACGTCGAGATACTCGAGCTTGTGACCGAGCTTGGCCAGCTTGGCGAAATAGCGCGCCGCCTCTCTTACCGCGCGTTTGATCGTGAGAATGTCGGGGATCTGCGACCCGATATGAAAGTGCACGAGCTTGAACGCGTCCTCCATCCCGGCCTCGGCCAGAATGTGCGTCGCTTCGAGGATCTCAGCGGTCGACAAACCGAACTTCGCATGTTCGCCACCCGAGGTTGCCCAGATTCCGGCGCCTTTGGAGAGGAGACGGACACGCATGCCGATCCAGGGCTGCACATTCAGTTCGCGCGCGATCCGCACGATGCTTCTGACCTCGGAAAGTTTCTCGGCGACGATGATCACTTTCTTGTCGAGCTTTCGGCCGATCAGGGCCATTCGTATGTAGTTGTCGTCTTTATAGCCGTTGCAGATGATGAGTGATTCCGGATCCGTGTGGACCGCCAGGCCTGCGAAAATCTCAGGTTTCGATCCCACCTCGATCCCGTAGTTGTACGGTTTTCCGGCTTCCAGAATCTCTTCCACGACTTCGCGTAGCTGATTCACTTTGATAGGGAACACGCCGCGGTAGCGACCCTGATAGTTGTTCTCGCGAAGTGCAGCCTGGAAGGCCTCGTTCAACGTTTCCACACGGTGACGAAGCAGGTCCTGAAAGCGCACCAGCATCGGTGTCCGCAGACCTTGGTCGAAGGCCTCCTGCACGACGTCGAGCAGTGGAATCGACGCACCGGCTTTCTGAAGCGGAGAGACAGTGAGCTTGCCGTCAGCTTGCACGTCGAAGTAACCGCCGCCCCAGCGGTCGATCATGTAGAGATCGACGGCATCCGCGGTGGACCACTCTCCAGTTCGCTGGCGAGTCTTCGTTTTTCTGACGCTCTTGGTCTGCGGCAATGTAGCGTGCTCCTTCTTCGATACTCGGGTAAAGCGCGATTGTGCGGAAAAAGATCCGGATGTGCGATGTATTTCTTGCTGATCCGGGATCGGGGAGTTCGATTGGTGCCTTACCACTGCTGATAGCTGGCGTCGGGACCGCGTAGGGGCGAGCTGCGCTCGTCCGCTCCCTCGGCCGCCCGTCGAAGTGCACCGGAGAGCGGGCGCGCGCAACGCGCC
>JBKJUK010000100.1:0-8103 GCA_046590705.1 Thermoanaerobaculia bacterium | reverse complement strand
AATTCCAAGGCTTCCTGATGAACGCAGAAGTCTGAACGCAGAACGATGAAGTAAGAAAGGGGTCAACTTCAATGTCAGTTTTTCTTTCTCACTTCTGCGTTCTGCGTTCAGACTTCTGCGTTCATCAGGAAGCCTTGGAATTGAGTTGGTCCCGTCACAGGCAGGATTGCCTGTGCTCCACACCTTCGCGCTCTCATAGGCAGGTCGTCCGCGTTCGTTCTGCGTTCTGCGTTCTGCGTTCATCAGAAGCTCCTTCGAAGTCACAGGGTCCCGTCACAGGCAGGATTGCCTGTGCTCCACACGTGTCGGATACGAGATCGAGAGCGGGACGAAGTCCAGCGCGAGTGGCAACACGCGCACCCCCGAACGTAGCGTGATCAAACGGGGTCAGATGCGAGGCGGAGCTAGAGTCGACGAGGAGGCGTGGCGGGAGCCACGTTGAGTCGGCGGCTCGACGCGACAACGAAGCAGCTGGCCCCGTTTCATCACGCGGCTTCAGAAACTAAAACGCGTAGCCCAGGCTGATGAAGAACGCGAATGGATTCTCGTACTCTTTCTTATCCAGCTTGTATCCGATGTCGAACCTCACCGGACCGACCGGAGTGAGATAGCGGAGGCCGGCTCCTGTTCCATAACGGAAGTTTGCTGTGTCGATGTCTCCGATTTCGCGCCAGACATTTCCTGCATCGACAAAGACCGCGCCGCCGAGACTACCGAAGATCGGGAATCGAAGCTCCGCATTGATCAGCGCGAGGGCGTTTCCTCCCAAAGCCACGACGTCCGCGCCGGCCGGACAGGTTGTTTCATACACCGTAAACACACCGTTGAGTTCTCCGACACAAACCAGAGTCCCCCGTGTGATCGATCCATCCTTGTTCTCACTTCCAAGGTAGCCGAGTGTGTCGAGGTCGAAGGCACGATGAGACGTCTCGCCTCCGCCGGTGAAACGCTCGGAGTACGGTACGGCCGACAAGCTGCTGCCCTGCCTCAGAGGTTCTGCGAGTCCGAGTCGTCCCGAAACGGCCAGCAGCGTCCTGCTGGAGAGTGGTCGATACCAGGAACCCTGCGTGAATCCCTTGAGGAAGTTCGCGTTCGGCTGGGTCTGCTCGTCGGCTTTCAGTTTCTCGGAGAGCGGAAATGCGTACTCGATGGCCGCGCTGACGAAGAAACCTCTCCGAGGATCGATGGGATCGTTACGGCGATCCCAGAAGAAGGTCGGTGTGACACTGGAGATCTGAATGCGCTGATCCTCCCGTGGCAGATCAGGAATCGGAACCTCGCCGCTGCAGAGCGGTTGTAACTTATCGCTGAGGCATTCCACCTCTACGATCCTGTACTCGTAACGCATGGCCCATCGGGTCTGCTCTGCGAAGACACGCGAGAGCTCGATGAACGTGCCACTTCGTTTGACTCTGACCGCTTCAAGTATGTCTCCCGCTTCACGAAGTTCCTGACTCTGGAAGATCGTCAGCTGCGTCGGAATGTTGTACTCGAAGAGGAACGGCTCGCGGTAGGTGAGCACGAAACGCTGATCGCGCTGCTGCTGCGAGACCGTGCCCTCCAGCGAGAGATAGCGCGCCGTGCCGAAGAGGTTGCGGTGCGCGACCGAGGCCGAGACACGGGCGCCGGTGCGACTGGTGAATCCGACTGAACCGGCTACCGAAAGATCCTTCCCTTCCTTGACCGTGACCATCACGTCTCGTTCGCTCGTTGCCGTTCCGGTGCGCTCTGGTTCAACGTCGACACGCTGGAAAATCCCCAGCCTGTAAAGTTCGCGCTGCGCCTGGAGCAGACGTCTGTAACTGAAGATGGAACCCTTTCGCAGACCGGACTTACGCAGCACCACATCGCGGTCCGTGTAACTGTTCCCGCGCACAGTGACGTCGCCCATGCGTACTCGTGGACCTTCGGCGATCCTGTAGGTCACTGTCGCGCCGCTCTTGTCCGCGGAGACGACAGTCAGGTGATTCACCTGGATCTCAACGTTTCCGCGATCGGAATAGTAGGTCTGCAGTGCCAGAACATCCTCGAGCAGCTTCTGCGGGTTCAACGGCGAACCAACTTCGAGTTGTGGGTCCGGAAGCTTCCCCGCCTTCACCTGCTCATTCCCTTCGATAGTGATGGCGGTGACGAGAGTCTGTGGTCCTTCGACGATAGGGAAGACCACGTCGAGCGTCCCGTCAGGCTCTGTGCGCGCGACCGGCGTTGAGATTCTCGCCTCGGAGAATCCCTGCAGACGATAGAAGGTTTCCACAGCGTCTCTGTCGTCGCCGAGTTGCTCCTGCGTGACTCCGATTCCACGGCGGAGCAAAGTCGCCAGCGTGGAGCGCACGAAGCCGGGCCGCTGCGTGGCCACGACTCCCTCCAGCTTCTTGTCGGACAGTTTTACGTTTCCTTCGAAGACCACATCATCGAGAGTGAACCGACGACCCGGCTCGACGTCGTAGGTGACGACGAACTCACTACCGGCGATCTCTTCGTTCACGTCCGTCGTGGCCAGAAAATATCCTTTCTGCTGATAGGAAGCGGTGATGTCCTCGGCAGCGCGAATCACGACATCTTCCGAATACTCCTCACTGCGATCGAAGGGAATGAGGCGACGAACGGCGCGACGCTTGACCCCCTCGACTTCGACGCGAACCTTCGGTCCCACGATTGCGCGATAGCGCAGCGCAGCTGTGTCGGTGACCGGGTCGTACGTTTCGCCAAGGTAACGAATCTCGGCTTTACGGTACTTCTCACGCACCAGGAATCGCTTGATCCGGTCCGCATCCCGTCGAGCTTCAATCGAGGAGAATTCTTCGCCCTCGCTGCGACGCATGCGCTCTTTCAGTTTCGCCGCCGTGAAGGTGCCGAGTTCGCCCTCGAAACTGACGCTGGCGATCTTCGCCCGCGGGCCGCGCTCAACGTGGAAGATGACCTCCGCGTCATTCCTGGCGCGAGCAAACTTGATCTCTGAATCAACCGTGGCTTCCATGAAGCCCTGCCTGCGCAGGAGCGACTGAACCGCAACCGCGCTTCGATCGACGGCGTCGAGACTGAGTACGTCCTCGACTCGCACCTGCAGCTCACGTGAGGCGCTGGTCCGTAAATTCTCGAATCCCTCCGAAGTAATCTTCGCGATCCTGAAGCTGACCGACACAAAAAAGGTAACGCGCAGATCGAGACCCTCGCGATTTACGCTGGCCTGGATGTCGCGGAAGTCGCCCGTTCCATAGAGAGCCTTGATCGAACTCTGAAGCTCGCGCAAGGACAGCGCGTCTCCCGGCTTCACATCCACCAGCGCCGCGAGTTGCGAAACGTCATAGGCCGCGTCCGCAAGAAAATCGATCTTTGCCACCGTATCCCCACGAACCTCGGCGGGCGTGAGCACCTCGCTTCCTGGCTCAGGAGCGATGACTGCAGCCTTCTCCGCCGCCGTAGCACCGGCAGGTGGCCGCACGTCGCGCGGGCTGTCATTGCCTCCGCCGAAATGCGCTTCATACCTGCGACGGAAGCGGGCGTCCACGGCGCTGAAGATAAACGTGTTGGGCTCCTCGGAATCGCGAGTCGCCTGCAGTATCCAGTCAGGGGTGATCTGCCATTCGATGACTTCCGTATTCTCGTTGGTAGTCGTGGAGTAGCTGACCACGACACGCACATCACTGGACACCCTCTTCTCGAAGGTCACTCTTGGCTCGGGATTCGATGAGTCGTTGAGCGTGTCGAGTTCCAGCCTGACGTTGTCGGCGAACGAGAGGATGCGTGAGCCGAGGAGACCACCGACGCTCTGCAGCAGAACTGAAGTTCCAGCACTCTGCAGCGACGTACCGGAGAGGGCACCCGTCAAAGCCGCCCCCCCCAGAAGTGAGAGCAAGGTCAGATCGCTGGCAGGTGGGTCGCTGGTGATGGTGGGCGTGATGCGGTCGAGCGTGCCGGTGATGCTTACGGTCAGCTCATACTCCTGCTGCCGGCCTTCCATGGTGATGTCGAAGTAGGGATCGATCCGGAACGGATTCTGGAAGTTGATGGTCCCCCGAAGAACGCGGTAGTCGACATTCTGCAGTCGGACGCGTCCACCTTCATCGATGCTCACGATCCCGAGAACGATCGGGTTGGCGAGTGTGCCGGTGAGATCCAACTCGGCGCTTCCGGTGAGATCAGCAATATTGTTCTTCACGGCCAGCGTTTCGCGCGCCCTCATGCCGACCCGCAGACTGATGCGGTCCTGCCACGTAGCCGCAACGGCAGGCAGCAGACCTCGACGATCGAGAATCAGATTGAGGATCGAGGAGGTGAGGTCGAAGTCGCGTGAGTAGAGGGCTCGGTCGACGATGATTTCCCCTTGCAGCACGGCACGATCGGCGTCGCCGGTGAGCACGAGATTGAAGTCACCGTCGACTGTGACACCTTCAAAGTAACGGATGGAGACATCCGTGCCCTGAAGGTTCAGGCGCACGCGCTGCGGCACCATACCCTCCAGCGTGACGAAGCCGCCGGCAACCACAGTGCCGCCCCCGATCGTAGCGCGAAGAGAATCGAGTTCGACGCGATCACCGCGGAACACCAGCGTCCCGGTGACATCGTCGATCACCTGGGGGAATCCGGGGATCCTGAATTCTGCCTCACGCAGTTCCGCCGTTCCGTTGATCTTCGGAGCGTCGAGTGTGCCGGTCACGCCAGCCGCTAGAAGCAGGTGACCTTCGGCCTTGAGATCTTTGATGAAGAGTTGAAGGAACACGGCTTCGACCAGACCCTGCAGAGTCAGGTCGATGGAACGGTCTTTGCCGAGCACGCCGACCGAACCTGCCACTCTGAAGTTCGATGCATCGGTAATGAGATCGAATGACTCGAGCACGATGCGCCCGTCGCGCAGGGCAAAGCGGATCGGTTTGGCAGCTGTCAGCTGATGGTCGGACACCGTCAGATTGAGCGTAGGAATACTGCCATTCACTGTCAGGGATTCGATCGGTGTGATCTTTCCGCCGAGGGTGAGGTCGATGACTACGTTGCCGGTTGCGGGCAGGGCTGCGGAAGGGGCGAAGATGGTCGTGAATCGGGCAATGTCGCTGATCTCGATGCGCACCATGCCGGAGAGGTCGCTGGCGTCACTCAACGTGCCATCACCCGTGATGGTCACCACCTCGTAAGCGCTGCCGCGCACAACCAGCTTGCCATCACGCACAGCGACGTAAAGAGCAGGCGGTTCGGCGGAGGCGGGAAGGGCCGCCCCATTCACGGATGCCTGATTCAACTTCGCTTCGATGACGATCTCGGGTCTGTCGAATGTGCCACTCCCACTCGAGTTGATGGACAACCTGCCGCTGAATAGTTTCGAAAGCCCCGCTGCCAGTTTGAGTTGAGCGGTGTCGAGATCAGAGGACTGAACCAGATAGCTGAAGGTCTCCCGCTCCAGGTCGAACTCGGCCTGCCCGGTGATGACACCGGCGGGAAGCGTGGCGCTCAGGTTCGAAGCGCGAAGAGAGCCAGCGGTGAACAGAAGATCGGCGCTGGCCAGCGAGACAGGCTCGCCGTAAATCGAACCATCACGAATCGTCAGCGACCCGGCTCCCTCGAGAGCCTTCTTTGGACCCTCGAGATGGAGTGTTCCGGTCATGCGACCCATTACCGGAATGTCCTTCATGTCGAGAAAAGCCAGTACGTCTGCGAGTGGATAATTTTCGGAGCCGATGTCGAGATCGAACTGAAGGTTGCCCTCACCCGGACGCCATCCCACCAGACCATTCAGATTCAAACGCGCGCCTTCCGAGCGGACCACCATGTTCTCGAAACGCGCGTCTCCGCGATCGGCAGAACCAGTGACGCGAACGCGGCCGGTTCCCAGTCCCGCGACTGCAAGATCAAGCTTCGCCAGCGCGATCGCTTCAGCGACGGGGAAGTTGCTGGCATCCACCGTCACATCGAAGGTGACGTTTCCTTGGCCCGGTTTCCAGTTGACCTCACCGCTTACATCCGCGACACCTTCTCCTCGTACCAGACGCATCGACTCGAAGGTCACAGTCCCGGAGTTGCTGCTGCCAGCGACTTTCAATCTACCGGTAGCCAGACCTTCCAATGGGAAATCAAGCTTGATGATTGAGAGAGCTTCCTTGACCGGAAAGTCTGTGGCATTGATTCCAAGGTCGAAGCCAACGTCACCTTTTCCCGGCTTCCAGTTGACGGAGCCGTCGACCAGGGCGGTCGCTTCGCCTTTGGCCAGTCGAATGGATTCGAAGCGCACCACACCACTGTCCGGCGTTCCGGTCACGGTCATGGGCCCGGTTGCGAGACCGGTGAGTTCGAAATCGAGATTCACGACATCGAGCGCACGTTCGATCGGATAGCCGTCGGCAGTGAGCCGGAGATCGAAGAGTGGAGATGCACCGCGCGCAGGGAATCCGATCGTTCCGGTCATGGCGATCACACCGGGACCTTCGGTGAATCGCGCGCGGTCGAATCGCAACAGACTCGCACGTCCATCGTAGCGCAGCGCAAGTTCGCCATTGCCGATGCGCACGTTGTTGTAGGCCACATCGGTGCCGCGGACAGTGGCCACCACGGTCGGTTCTTTGAAGGGGCCGTCGACGCGGCCGACGATGTTTCCTGCTCCGCGGAATCCGAGAAGGTCGAAGCTGTTCTTGCCTGCCGATCGCGCGAAGTTGAAGGCGATACGATCAAGCTCAGAGAAGTCACGACTCTGGATTTTCACATTGAGGCCGGCCTCGAGATTCTCGATCCCGAGTGTGCCGTCGAAATTCACCGCCGAGGCGGGGGTGGTCAGCACCGACGAACCGAAGGTGATGACGCCGCGATTCAGCGAGAAGCTGGTCTTCCCGCCGACAGGAATCGGATAGCGAGCGTTGCCGAATGCAACTGCTCCGGGATTCAGCGTGGCCTTGCCTGTTCCCCTGCCATCGAGGAGCTTGTCCTGATTCCATCCGTACTGCAGCGAGCCGGTTGCAGCACCACGCAAACCTGTTTCCCGCACGTTCCAGTCTTCGAACAGCTTCTCGATGGCGACGCGTTGAAAACGAAGATCTACGCTCATCGGATAGGGATCGGAATACTGCGCGAGTTCGTACTTTCCAGTGATCGTGCCGCCGGCGTATGCGGCGCGTTGAATGTCGACGTCGGCGTCATCTTCGGTGATACGCATCCTGCCTTCCACGCGCGCGAGCTTGTAGATGTCGGCAGTCAGTGCAGGAGATCGGAAGCTGCTGTCGAGAAGAAAATCGCCTTTGACTCCGCGAATGGTTCCGTCGAGCAGCAGCTGCCCATCGAGCACCCTGGCAACGCGGAAGATCTCGCGAATGCGCGCCAGCTCTGTCTTCGCGGTCAGCTTGAAGTCATACTTTGCCTCGGTCAGCGGATCCAGCTTTCCGGACACGAAGGCCTCAATGCCACGACCGCGCAGGGCAATCGAGCGAAGATCGAGCACGCCCGGCTTGAACAAAAAGCCGCCTCGCAGATTCACCTTGAACGGCTCGTAATCCTTGATTCGCATCACCAGCGATGGACTCTGCGCGACGCCTTCGTAGATCTGCTTACGCAGACGTGGATCGACTTCGGCACTGAGGCCGGTCATCAATGCTTCGATGTCGTGACGCTTGTCGAGAAACTCGAACGCGCCACCGCGGACGAAAAGCTTGTCGAGCTCGAGCCGGGTGATCTCGAACCGCGCTGGCTTGCTGGAAATCCACTTTGGAAAGTTCTGACTGCCGTCCGCGAGCACTTCGAAATTCATCCGCGGATCGATGATGTCGATCCGGCCCAATCGAATGGTGCGTGTCCAGAATGAGCCGATTCCGCCGACGATTTCGACGCGTTTCACTTCGACGAAGTGAGAACGGGAAGTTCCAGGAGCGTTGGCGATGGTCAGCCCTTCCAGCGTGACGGTCCCTAACCTGCTCCTGCGATATGTGACCTTCCTTATCTGGACATCGCGTTGAAGATGTGACTCGAGATTTTTCTCGATCTTCAGCTTGATTAGGTCGTTGAAGTTCGAAGTCCCGACGTAGTAGTAGCCACCTCCCACGATAAAAATCAGGACTGCGGCGGCGATGAGAGAGAGGAGAACAATGGTGCGGGCGCAGCCCCACATCGGCCGCTCTTTCTGGCGGCGAC
>JBKJUK010000132.1:0-14603 GCA_046590705.1 Thermoanaerobaculia bacterium | reverse complement strand
CGAGACCTGTGGAGCACAGGCAATCCTGCCTGTGGCGCGACATCGTCAGCTCAAGGCCAGAGCCTCGCCCGCCACAAAACAACGTTCGAGCACGCTCTCGAACAGCGAAGCAACAGCAGTCGCCGACCGATGTCGTCACGAGAGGCCACGCCATGGAGGTGGAGCGAATTTGTCGGGGGAGGAGCAAGCGTCGCGGCCGGTGCACGGCCGGCGCTGCTAGCGAGAGGCTTTCTGAATGCTTCCGGAGCGGATGCAGCGGGTGCAGACATTCATGCGGCGAACTGCATTGCCGATCATCACGCGTACGCGCTGCAGATTCGGCATCCAACGACGGCTGCTCACGTTGTGAGCATGACTGATGCGGTTGCCGAATACCGGCTTTTTACCGCAGACTTCACACATCTTGGCCATGAAAAAAACCTCCAATCCAAAGGGCGGGTATTGTAATCGCCACCGCTCTTAAAGACAAATGCTCTCTTTTCCGCGACGTCGGCGGCAGGTTTCGAGTCGCGTCCTGTAGTGCGCTCGCGGATAGTGTCCAGCTTGTGCGATGCGCGGATACTGCGGTCGATGGCGAGGGTCACCCGGGCAGACGAGCGGGCTGGTGTGAACGCAAGTCGTTGATCCGAGCTATGTTGACACGCCTTTTAAAAGAGTGTAGCTTCGCCCTACAACTTCACAGACCAGAGCCAAACGAGAAGTTAGTGAGATGGATGGGGGCGAGCGGTGTTCTTCTCAAAGAGCAAAAATCTTGTCGGGCTTGATATCGGCTCTTCAGCGATCAAACTCGTCGAACTGAAGGAGAAGAAGGCGGGTGCATACCAACTCGTGAAGATCGGGTTGGAACAGCTCTCGCCTGAAGCGATCGTCGACGGATCCATCATGGACTCTTCGATGGTCGTGGAGACAATCCAACGTCTGAACGCCTCGCAAGGCGTGAAGAATTCCAGCTTCTGTACCTCGCTTTCCGGGCACTCGGTCATCATCAAGAAGATCTCGCTTCCTGCGATGTCTGCTGAGGAACTCGCCGAGTCGATCCAGTGGGAAGCCGAGCAGTACATTCCGTTCGACATCAATGACGTCAATCTCGACTACGTCCCGCTCACGCAGCCGGGGACCGGCGAGAACATCGACGTCATTCTGGTCGCGGTGAAGAAGGAAAAAATCAACGACTACACCTCCGTCATCAGTCAGGCCGGCAAGAATGCAGTCCTGGTTGATGTCGACGCCTTCGCTCTTCAGAATTGTTACGAGGTCAATCATCCCATCGAGGACGACAAGGTGCTCGCGCTGGTGTACATCGGAGCCTCGGTCACGAACGTCAATATTCTCTCCGGGGCGACCTCGCAGTTCTGGCGCGACATCACCTTTGGTGGTAACCAGTACACGGACGCCATCCAGCGCGAGTTGAATCTTTCCTTCACGCAGGCTGAAGAGTTGAAGAGGGGACAGGCAACCGGCGACTACACCATTCAGCAGGTGATCCCCATCCTCAACTCCGTCTCCGAGGACTTTGCCGGCGAATTACGGAAGACCCTGGACTTTTTCACTGCAACCTCCGGCGCCGAGCGTGTAGACGAGATCGTGCTCTCGGGTGGCGGAGCTGCGGTGCTCAATCTCGATTCGATTCTGCGCGACAAGTTTGGAATCGCCGTCGAGATCATGAATCCCTTCAAGAACATTCAGTTCAACGAGAGCGAATTCAATCCCGAATGGATTACTGAGATAGCGCCTAGCATGGCGATCGCTGTCGGACTGGCTATCCGGAAGCTGGGGGACGCGTGATCAAGATCAATTTGATTCGCGAGGGAAAGTCGGCGGCTCGTGGAGCGTCGGGTGCTGGCAGTGGAGGCTCCTCTTCCTCGGGGCCCTCGAACATCAATAACATCCTACTCATGGCGATGCTCGGACTCGGCGTTCTCGCTGCGGCCGGTTACTGGTTCATCAAGAACCGGCAGGAAGCAGCGGTGGTACAGCAGGTCGCTGAACGCGCTGCTGAAGCGCAGAAGCTGGAGTCCATCATCAAGGAAGTCGACGACTACAAGGCACGCAAGACTTCGCTCGAGACCAAGATTCAGGTCATCAATGACCTGAAGAAGAATCAGAAGGGTCCTGTGCGGATCCTCGACAGGATCTCGCAGGATCTTCCCGATCTGGTCTGGATGGAGAAGATGATTCTGGCCGGCCCGCAGATCTCGGTGGAAGGCCGGGGTCTCAACCCGAATGCCATCGCGAACTTCGTCAAGAATATTGCCGACGATCCGCTCTTCGACGAGCCGGCAGTGGGCGACATCAAGCAGGAAAGCGCCGGTGTGGGGATGGCTGTCTACCGGTACACCATGACCTTCAATTTCTCGTACGCCACCACTGACGCGACAGGTCAGCCGGCAGTGGCTGGTGCGGGCGGCGAGGCAGCGACCTCGACCGCCGCTGCACCAAAGAGTTAGGGAGCGGCGGGACATGGCCATCGACACTGGACTTCAAGGGAAACCCTGGTATTTCGGCTTTGGAATCGGCGCAGTGGTCGCGCTGGTGATCCTCGCAGCCGTGCATTACCTGCTGATCACCGGAATCAATGAGCGGATTGCGTCGAATCAAGGGCAGCTGGACGAACTTCAGAAGAAGGTCGAGGCTGGCCGTGCAGCACAGCGGGATCTCCCAAAGTTCAGAGACGAGGTCAAGAGCCTCGAGACCGAACTCGAGAAGCTGCGCCGGATTCTTCCGTCAAGCCGCAACACCGAGGACATCATCAGGAAGATCAAGGCACTCGTTGATCAGGGCAATTTCGTTCTCACCAGCATCTCTT
The DNA here is from genome assembly GCA_046590705.1 of Thermoanaerobaculia bacterium. GTDB lineage: Bacteria > Acidobacteriota > Thermoanaerobaculia > Gp7-AA8 > Gp7-AA8 > JBKJUK01. The sequence continues at coordinate 11,797 of JBKJUK010000132.1, read as the reverse complement.
TCCCGCCGCTGGGAAGCGCCGCAGGTGGCGAAGTCTATGCCGAGTGGCCGATCAAGATTTCGGTGGAGGGCGGCTATCATGACCTGGCCATCCTCTTCAATCGTCTCAGCAATTTTTCCCGAATCATGAACGTCGAACAGTTCGAGATCACCTCGTTGCAGCCGCAGACCGAGCGAACCATTCGCAGCGATTTCACGGCCAAGACCTTCGTGTACGTTGAACCTCAGGCAGCCGAACCAGCCAAGGACGGCGTCCCTGGCGGTGAAGCGCCTGCTGGCGGTGTCAAGTGAAGATGAACGGAATCGTCAGAAACATGCTGATCACGATTCTCTCGCTGTCGTTGGTTGCTGGTGCCATGTACGCGCAACAGGCAGCGGGGACTCCCCCGGCCGTGGCAACTGCGACGACGTCAACTTCCACCGACACTGCAAGCTCGATTGAGCAGGATCTGCAGCAGATTCTCGAAGAACCTGCGGCCGGCGACGCCTATCGCTACGATCCTCAGGGCCGGCGCGACCCGTTTCGCTCGCTCATCGGACCGACACCGAAGGTGAACAGGGAAAATGCTCCTCCCGGCCCCCCCGGTTTCATGATCGACGAGATCGATCTGCAGGGTGTGATTCGCCGCAAGCAGGGGCTCGTGGCCATGATCAAGGGCCCTGACAACAATGGATATACGATTCAGGTTGGTGACAAAGTATTCGACGGCGAAGTCATTCGGATTGCGCAGGAGTCGGTGGTCTTCCGTCAGGAAGTCAGCGACCCGACGCGTATCGAGCGGTTCCGCGAAGTGATCAAGGAACTCGTTCCTCCCGGATCGAAGAGGCCGTAGAAGTCTCGCCGGGCTGTCTGGCTGTGTGGAGGGTTGGTGTGATGATGACAGGGGAAAGTATGAAGAATGGAACGCTGCTTCTTCTAGCGACGAGCGTCCTCGCGTTCAGCGGATGTGCGTCGAAGCCTGACGCCCGGGCTGGCGCGAAGAAGCCTGTCTCGTCGCAGACGCAAAACGCGCAAGGACAACTCAAGTCGGCCGCTCCGGCAGGTCTGAGTCTGCAATCGCTGAGGGCTGAGACAACCCCCGTACCGAGGGTGACTCTGCAGACCACCGGCAAGCCGACCTACACAGCGTACAGCCCTCAGCCGGACGTCTTCATTCTCGACTTCCCTCGCACTGCGCGAGTGGAAGGAATGAAGATGCCGTCGGACCTCCCTGCGCCTCTCGCGTCCGTGGCGGTTGACGAGGCCATCGAACTCGGTACGGCGCTGACCCGAGTGACTTTTCGTTTCACATCTCCCGTCTCGCCGCAAGCCATCGCCACGGGCGACAGCATTGCCGTTTCGTTTGAGAAGCAACCGGTCTCAGATCTCGCCGCTGTAGTTGCTCCATCGACCTCGATGGAAATCTTGTCGTCCGACGAGGTAGTTTCCGAACCTGCGGTGGCTACGGTCACGGTCGAAGCAGAGGAAACGTTCCGCACCGGAAGTGTTCTCCGTGATGTCTCGATCGAAGGCAGCGGAAGTTCCCTCGTCCTCCAAATGGAAGGTGACGGAGCGTTCGAGCATAGTTCGTTCAAGCTATCGAACCCGTTGCGCCTGGTCGTCGACCTCAAAGGCGTGAAGAACGCAGTGAAGAAATCGTCCTTCCCCGTTTCGGACGCGAACGTAAAACGAGTGCGGGTGTCGCTCTTCCAGTCCACCCCTCGTCCGGTGACGAGAGTCGTACTCGATCTGAATGAAATGGTGGAGTACCGAGTCACCAGAAAGTCCAGCGGCCTGCAGCTCGCTTTCGGCCAGTCGAACGAGCGTCCGGCCCAGATTGCGGCTGCAGTACCAGCGCCTGTCAGACGCCCGAGTCCGGCCATGGTACGGACTGAGACTGCTGTCATTCGTTCTGCCAACGACGATGCTCCGCCGGCGATCGCCACGATCGTGCCGCAGACTTCCATGTCGACCACTCCGACGCCCGCGCCTGCGATGCAGCAGCGTTCGAGCACGGTTCGAGCGACAACCCCGCAGTCAACTGTTCGTGCCACTCCCGTGGAAGATGTCTTCGTGGAGGGTACGACCCGGCCTTCAATTGCCCCAACCGGTCCATCGGGAGTCACGACTCTATCCGGTTCGGCATCCTCGGTTCGTCCCGGCACCACGCGCACCCTGACGGCAGGTGAAAGAACCTACGATGGTGATCCGATCTCACTGAATCTCAAGGATGCAGACATCAAGGATGTTCTCCGTACGTTCGCACAGCTCACCGGGTTGAATATCGCCATTGACCCGGGCGTGACTGGCAATGTCACCGTCGAGTTCACGGACATTCCCTGGGATCAGGCTTTCGAAATCATCCTGAAGCAGAACGGGCTCGGCTTCTCACAGGAAGGCAACGTCATCCGCATCGGCACCATCGATCGACTCTCCGCAGAGCAGGCTCAGCTGCGGAAACTCTCCGATGATCAGCGTCTGAACGTTCCGCTGGAAACCGTGATCAAGCATCTCTCTTACGCCCGCGCCACCGAAGTGCAGTCGCTGCTGTCGCAGATGTCCTCGCCGCGCGGAAAAATCATCGTCGACGCCCGCACCAATCAGCTCGTCATCACCGAGATTCCTGACTACCTCAGGATCATGCTCAATCTGATTGATACGGTGGACATTCCTACCCCGCAGGTGGTGATCGAGGCGCGCATCGTCGAGACCACCAAGACCTTTTCGAGAGCGTTGGGAATCAGGTTCGGTTTCAATGGCTCCCTCGACCCGGCCCTGGGAACGGGAACGGGCCTCACATTTCCCAGTACCATTGGCGTTGCGGGCGGTCCTTTCAATCTAGCGGCCGGCGACGACGTGTTGCGCCTCACACTCGCCAACGTGCTGGGGACCTTCGATCTCGACGTAGTACTCACAGCAGCCGAGAACGAAGGTTATGCACGAATCATCTCCGCACCGAAGGTAACCACGCAGGACAATCAGTCTGCTGAAATCCAGAGCGGCGTGCAGATTCCGATTCAGACCCGCGTCAACTTCACCACCACAGTCAGTTACATCGATGCAACGCTCAGGCTGCAGGTCACGCCGCAGATCACGGAAAAAGACACAGTGATCATGGATATTCAGGTCCAGAAGGTTGAGCCTGCAGCAGGATTGAATGTGGCCGGCGGCCAGAACGTACCGCTCATCACGCGGCGGGCGCAGACCAAACTCATGGTCAAAGATGGCGGTACCGCAGTGATCGGTGGTATCTATCAGGCCACGGACAACAACGCACAGAGTCGCGTTCCTTTCATTTCGAGCGTACCAGTCATCGGGAACCTCTTCCGCAACCGGGTCATCAGTTCGAGACATGATGAGCTTTTGATCTTCATCACACCGCGCATCGTGCGGAATTCGTAGCACAACTCTGGGATAGTGGGAGGGGTTTCAATGCGGAACTCGGTCAAAAAGATGCGTACGACAATGCTGCTGGCGCTCGGCGTGATCATGGTCACGGCCTGCAGCGGAGACATCAGCCAGGAAGCGGCTCCTGTAACACTGGTCGCCACTGTCGAGCAGAGCGTGACACAGGTGGACCTGGTGGCACCCCCGACGGGATCACTCGGTTCAATCATCCTTCGGAACATTCTAAAAACTCAGGGAGCCGATACCAGATTCCTGGATATTCAGTTACGCACGTACAGGGTTTCCTACGTCCGCACAGACGGTGGGAGAGTAGTCCCCAACACGTTCGTGGAATCCGTTTCCGGCATCGTTCCGATTGGTGGTTCACCAACGACATTGAATACGTTCAAAGTCTTCGACGTGAACGCTACGAATCAGGCCCCTTTCGCCGCGCTGCTTCCGCAGAACGGGAATCGCGATCCGGAGACGGGCCAGAGTTTTGTGAAATTAGACGTAATCATGGAAATTTTCGGAGAGACACTCTCAGGCGAGAACGTCTCGGCGAGGGTTCGTTTTCCGCTCACGTTCTGCGCGGGTTGCGGCAGCAAATAACAGAACACAGGAAGCGAGGGAGTTCCGCTCGTCGCGTGTAGCGACGGCGTGAACAAGGAAGGATGGGGGCCACAATGAAATCAACACAAAACCGGGCGAAAGTCTGGATCGTTCTGATGTTGCTGCTGACGGTTCTCGTCGGATGTAAGGGCGACTCGCCCACGGCGCCACCTCCTGGCTCGAATCCGAACCCTCCCGGCGGCGGTGGTCCGACGACACCGGCAGGCATCGTGGTCACGCTGGAGACTTCCAATACCACGCCACTGACCAGCACCACCTCGGTCATTCGCGCCACGGTCACGGACAACGGAACTGCTGTTCCGAACGGAACCGCGGTCGAGTTCACCACGACCTTCGGTACCTTCACTGAGAATGGCGCAGCCACAATCATCCGAACAACTACCAGCGGCGTGGCCACAGCCACCTTGTCCTCTGCGGCGGCTGGCTCTGCCACTGTCACCGTTCGCGTCAACAACGCCATTCGTACGGCTGTGGTTTCGTTCCGGGCGCCAGTACCGCCTGTCTCTACAACCGTCACGGTCACTTCGGTCAATCCTGCGACCGGAAAAGTTGCAGGCGGAGAGGTGATCACCATCACTGGTACCAACTTCGACGCGCCGGTTCGCGTACTTTTCGGAACCGTTGAAGCACAGGTTATTTCCGTGACCTCGACGGAAATCCGGGTGCTCACTCCTCCCACTGTACTCGGGCCAAGCACGCCGACCCGCGACGTTCCCATTACCGTGATCTCTCGTGCGGGAACGACCGATGAACAACGGGTTGTAGCCGGAACGCTTTTCCGTTTCGCGCTCGATATTCTTACACCGAACGTCATCACGGTTTCCCCGGCTTCAGGCCCGAATGAGGGCAATACGCGCATCACCATCATCGGCGAGAACTTTCAGCCGCAGTCAGGGCGTTTTTCGGAACCGGCGGCGCTTCTGGATCGCCTTTGACCGATCAGGTTGAGTTGCAGATCATCAACGTCGCTTTCGGGCAGATCATCGCGGTCACACCCCCTGCGCTGGGACTCGGCGCCGAACTGGCCAACAAGCAGGTGACCCTCCGCGTTCTGAATGTCGGTTCGAACAAGGACGCTGTGCTTCCGCTGGCCTTCCGCTACGGACCAGGCATTCGAATCAACGCGATCAGTACGAACCAGGGGAGCGCGCTTGGCGGAACCTCGGTAACGATTTTCGGCTCCGGCTTCGACGACCCTGTCGCAGTAAGCATCGGAGGGATCGCTGCGCAGCCCATTCGTGTATCAGGAACCGAAATCGTCGTCATTACCGGTGCGCCACAGATCGTGAATTGCGCACCCGTCCCGCCAACCGGAGGAATCAGCGTTACGAACATAGAGGATGGACAGACCGCGGTGAGCACTGGTTTGACTTTCACGTACCTGGTGCCGCAGGCCCGCATCACATCCGTTTCTCCGACTACCACAACTCCAGGTTCGCCAATCCAGATAAGCGTGCTCAATGTGTTGCCCGGGATCACGCGCTTGCAGATTGGAACGGCTTTCGTCACCCCAACGAACACCGTGACGGACGGCGCAGTGACCACATTTACCGCGACCGTTCCCGCAAACCTCACCTTCACGACGCAGGCTTGCACAACCTCAGGAGGAGCGGCAGGGATCCAGTCCCTCCCGACGAATCTCGATATCAAATTCACGAATTCCACCACGGGCTGCACTGACACGATGACCGGCGCGCTGACGGTGAACCCGGCAGACACAACTTGCCGTGTTGCCGCCGCCGTAGCTGTCGATCCGACCAGCGCAGACTTTGGTCCGCAACTGACCACCGCGGGACCGACCGCAGCGCAGACATTCACGATCCGCAATAGTGGCGGCGCTCCACTCACCGTGAATACCGTGGGAAGCTCAAACGCAGCTGAATTTCCAGTGAGCGGCTTCACGGCCGGGACCGTCCTGGCCGGGGGCGCCACCACCACCTTCCAGGTGCGATTCGACCCGAATACCACTGGTGCCAGAACGGGCACCATCACCGTTTCGACGACGGCGGGGAATGTGACGGCAACCACAACCGGCACCGGCACAGCATCATCAGCAACCGTGACTCCTGCGGCGCTCACATTTCCGTCGCAGGTGGTGGCTGCAGGCCCGACACCAACGCAAAACGTCACCGTGACCAACACTGGGAGCGGGCCGGTTACCGTCACCGCGTTGAGCAACTCCAATGGCGTTGAGTTCCCCGTGAGCGGGTTCACCGCTGGCACGGTCATAGCGGAAGGGGGAACGTACACCTTCCAGGTGGCCTTCGACCCGTCTGCGCTCGGTGCGCGTTCAGCCAACCTTACGGTTTCTACTTCCGCTGGAGGCTTCCTGGTGACCGCATCGGGCACAGGAACCTAGTCTTCAAAGTTCTTTTCTCTGCGAGGTGACCGTCCGCGGTCACCTCTTTTCCTTTTCAGCCGTTGCAACTTTGATCATGAGTCGCAGAGAATAAACGAATGCCGCCTGGTAATCCGAAGATTGATGAGCTCCGAAGCAGGGTCCAGCTGGAGCCGAATTCGAGACTCTTCTTCCCGCTCGCCGAGGAGTTGAGAAAAGACGGTCAGCTCGCGGAAGCGGAGACGCTTCTGAGGGACGGCCTCACCAGACATGCCACCTACCTCTCGGCCTGGATCTGCCTCGGGCGTGTCCTTCGCGATCAGCAACGCGAGCGTGAGGCCGTCGATGTCCTCCAGACGGCGATGTCTCTTGATCCGGGGAATGTCGTCCCGGCCAGATTGATGGCTGACGCATATTACGCACTGGGCGAACACGTCGAAGCCATCAAAAAGTACAAGCTGATCCACGCCTTGATGCCCGGAGATCAGGAGGTCGAGGCGATCATCTCCACCATTGATCTGGAGTTGAATCCGGTCGCCGTATCCGATCCGACACCTGACGAAGACAGGGGCCGCTCTGAGGGCACGGGCGAAGATGTGCAGCCTCTGCTCGAGCAGAACGACCCGTCGCCATTGGACTTCACGGACGAACCCGAGCTCGAAAGCGATGGGGACGTTGACACCAATGCAACGACTTTCGAAAGCCCCTTCCAGGACGAGGAAGAACAGACTCCTTCGCGATCTTCGGTCGACGAGAACGGATCGAGTGCGGCGACGGAAGCAACGAGCGAAGACGATCCGTTCGCTGGTTCGCCCAGCGATTCGTCAATTGAAGACTCGACACCCGTAGCGGAATCGGAGAGTGTCTTCGAGGTCGCCGCCGCTCCCGCTATTGCCTGGTCATCAGACGCCGTTCCCGACAGAGACGATCATGCGTCGGAAGGCGATGTGTTTGGCGACGACGAGGAAGAGGTTCAGGGTGTGAATTCGATCCCTGAGATCGTTCCAGACGCTCCTGAAAATCATGCGATTCACGAGGCGCCGATAGCCGACTTCGCCGGTTCCGAGTACGCAACGCCCGCATTGGCCGCACCTGCGGACGCCGCGCAATCTGACGCCGGAGGCTCCGAAAGATTCTTCGATCAGGACGACACCGCCCTCGAGTCGGAACCCGACGATGAGAGTGCCCTGACGGACACGCTGATTCTGGCGGACCTGTACGCGAGCCAGGGTCATCGCGAGGCCGCTAGCGACATCTATCAGAAACTTCTCTCGAAGGATCCGGATCAGCCGGAGGTTCGCCAGAAACTCGCGCATCTCAGCGGCGACGCACCCTCTGCTCCTGCGCCGGATGATTCGAGTCATCGGAAGGTCCGGGCACTCAACCAGTGGCTCCAGAAAGTTTCGGTCGGGAGGAACTCGCGTGTTTAGAGAAGTCTTGAACGGAATTCAGCAACGTGTGGAAGGAAGCGTGGCCGTCAGCCTGATTGGACTCGACGGAATCGCAATCGATACCATCTCGGACGGAGTGGTCCCGCTCGATAGTCTGGGCGCGGAGTTCGGATCCTTCATCAAATCAATCCGCCTTTCGAACACCGAACTCGACACTGGTGAGGTGGAGCAGTTTTCACTCGTGACCGAGCGGTACACGACTTTTTTGTCTGCGGTGACTTCCGACTACTACCTTTTGATGGTAATTTCTCCCGGCGGAAACTATGGCCGTGCAAGGTTTGAATTGATGAAGGCCAAATATCTACTCCGGGATGAGCTGAGCTGACGTGGCAACGCTAACATTTAAAGAAATCCTCGAACTCATCGATCGTGTGGCCGAGCGGGACGTTTCCGCCGTCGAGATCGAGTCTGCCGGAGTGAAGGTACGAATCGAAGGAAGACACGCCGAGCAGCCTGCTCACCAGTACATTCAACAGGCACCGCAGCAACAGATGCAACAGATGCCGCAGATGATGCAGATGGCACCCGCTGCGCCGCAACCCGCTGTCTCTCCAGCCGCTGCGCAAACACTCGATGATGCCGAGCAGGTCGATCCCTCCTGGCACATCATTACCTCGCCAATCGTTGGCACTTTTTATCGCGCCGCAAATCCAGAATCAGAGACTTTGGCCAGTGTCGGCGATCAGGTCACGAAAGGAAAAGTGCTCTGTATCATCGAGGCCATGAAACTCATGAACGAGATCGAGAGTGATCTCGAAGGTGTAGTCGCGAAGGTCTTTCCTCAGAACGGTCAGCCGGTCGAGTATGGTGAGAAGCTCTTCGCCATCAGGATGTAGTGCAGTGAGTCGTCAATACGCTGGACTACGTTACCTGGCGGCGACGACGCATCTGCTTCGTTGCCGCTTCTCTCCGATGAACAACATCGAGCTCGTCGCAGCGCCTCGCATCTGCATTGTCGGCGCCCGTAACATAATCCACCGTATTCACGACTCACTACACTAGACTCCTGCAACCAGGGCGTTCGCTGCGTGCCGGAGTATCCAGACTATGTTCCAGAAAATACTGATTGCTAACCGAGGCGAGATTGCGCTCCGCGTGATTCTGGCCTGTCGTGAACTCGGCATCAAAACCGTGGCCGTCCACTCGGAAGCTGACCGTGACGCCCTGCATGTGAAGTATGCGGACGACGACGTCTGCATAGGGCCCGCGTCCTCAGGTCAAAGCTACCTCAACATTTCCAGCATCATCGCCGCTGCAGAAATCACGGGGGCTGACGCCATTCATCCGGGCTACGGTTTTTTGGCGGAGAACGATCACTTCGCTGAGATTCTCCGTGAGTGCAAGTTGAGTTTCATCGGGCCTCCTCCCGAGGTCATCCGGCTCATGGGCGACAAGTCGCGTGCTCGAGAGACGGCCAAGAAAGCGGGAATCCCCATCATTCCGGGCAGTGACGGGCCTCTGCCTACGATCGAGAACGCGACGGAAGTGGCGCGGATCATTGGATTCCCTGTGATTCTCAAAGCCTCGGCCGGCGGTGGTGGTCGGGGAATGCGAATCTGCTGGGACGAAAGCGAACTCCAGAACGCCTACGATACGGCACGAAACGAAGCCGAACGGGCATTCGGGAACGGCGAAATCTATCTCGAAAAGTATCTGCAGCGCCCGCGACACATCGAGTTTCAGATCTTCGCGGATCAGCATGGAAGAGTCGTTCACCTGGGTGAGCGAGACTGCTCGATCCAGCGGCGGCATCAGAAGCTGCTCGAAGAATCTCCATCACCGGCCATGACCGAGGACCTCCGGAAACGAATGGGCGATGCGGCCATCAAGCTGGCCACGTTCGTTTCCTACGTCAACGCCGGTACGATCGAGTTTCTGGTCGATGGTGATGAGTTTTACTTCATGGAGATGAACACGAGAATTCAGGTCGAACATGCAGTCACTGAGGAAGTGACCGGCATCGACCTCGTGAAAGAACAGATCCGCGTTGCAGCCGGAGAAGCGCTGTCGGTCCCGACCGGGACGAATTTCAGACTTCGCGGTCACGCCATCGAGTTTCGTGTCAACGCCGAAGACCCGGTCACCTTCGCTCCCAATCCCGGTCGAATTACCGCCTTCCATCAACCTGGCGGACCGGGAGTTCGCATCGATACCGCGGCTTACCGCGATTACATGATCCCTCCTCACTACGATTCCATGATTGCCAAGCTCATCGTTCGCGGCAAGGATCGTGAGGAGGCTATCGCCAGAGGGAAGCGTGCCCTCGATCTGTTCATCGTTGAAGGTGTGAAGACGACCATCCCTCTGCATCGCGCGATTCTCGACGACGAAAGGTTCGTTCGGGGTGAATTTTCGACACGTTTCATGGAAGAGTTCAAGCGCTGAGTCGTGACCTCGTCCCCTGACACGTTGCCGCCTCTCTACGGACTGACCGACCCGTCGTCCGGCCTTTCACTCAGCGAGAATGCCGACGCCTTGATTCAAGCGGGACTTCGCTGGATACAGGTTCGGGCCAAGGGAGTCGCCGACGACGTCCTTTACGGCGAAATCGAGCAGATCGCCGGAGCCCTGCCCGCAGGAGTGAAATTAGTCATCAACGATCGCTCCGACATGGCGCTGGCCTGCCATGCCGACGGCGTGCATCTGGGGCTCGACGACCTTCCGGCAGAAGCGGTGCGCCGGGTGGCGGGCTCGCGACCATTGTGGATCGGTTTCTCGACGCATTCGCTCTCCGACGCCATCGCGGCAGATGCGGATGCTGCGGTCGACTACATTGCGTTGGGTCCGATCTTTCGATCTTCCACGAAGACTGTACGTGAGCCTCTCGGTCTGGATCTGCTCGCCGAAGTGCGGGCGGCGGTGACAAAACCGATCGTGGCGATCGGGGGGATCGACGCAGCAAACATCGCCTCGGTGATGAGCGCCGGCGCAGACTCATGCGCAGTGATAGGTGGCATCTACGCTGGTGGTGCTGTAGCCGAAAACATCCATCGTCTGATGGAAGCAATCAGTGCAGCCCGACGATGAAAATCTTTCTGGTCGGCTTCATGGGTGCGGGAAAGACTACGGCTGGGCGAGAACTCGCGCGACGGCTGGAAATGCCTTTTTTTGATCTCGATGAACTGGTAGAGACCAGTGAGGGCACGTCGGTCAAAGATATCTTCTCCGGGAAGGGCGAACCTTATTTTCGAAGACGGGAGCGAGAGGTTCTGCGTGCCACTCGCCCGATCGCGCGCGGCGTGATCGCAACGGGAGGGGGAACGTTCACCTTCGAGGACAATATCCAGTTCATCAAGAGTGAAGGGATCTCCGTGTATCTGGCTGCTTCGCTTCAGCTCGTTACTTCTCGTGTCGGAACGCGCATGGAGGACCGTCCTCTGTTTCGTGACGAGGTTGCGACCAGGGATCTTTACCAGTATCGTCTCAAATACTACAAAATGTCGGACATCACTCTGGAAATCCGCGAGAGCGAGACAGTCGGCGAAGTCGTTGAGCGGTTGATCCTGACGCTCCCGCGGGACATACTCGCAGGTGTTCGTCGAGGGGTTCGACTTTGAGGTCGGTGATCGTCAGTGATCTGCACTCGAACGACAGCGCGGTCCGCACCGTACTGTCGTTCGTGCAGCGAAAACGCTTTGATCAGATGGTCTGTCTAGGCGATTTCGTAGGATACGGCGCGGAGCCGAATCAGATTCTCGATCGAATGCGTACAGTACGGACCTCGAAGCTCTACATTCGCGGAAATCATGATCGTGTCATTGCCGGGATCGACGACGGCGCTGAGTTCAATCAGGTTGCCCGCACCGCTGCACTCTGGACCAGGGGGCAGCTGAGTAAGACGAATGCCCATTTTCTGAAGAAGCTACCCGAGGGTCCGGTGCAGGATGAGATGGGCGTGCTGTTCTGCCATGGATCGCCGGTCGATGAAGACGAGTACCTCTTCACGGAGTATGACGCGCGCGAGATTTTCGATGCAGCGCCGACCGCGTCCATCGTGTTTTTCGGGCAC
>JBKJUK010000085.1:0-14319 GCA_046590705.1 Thermoanaerobaculia bacterium | reverse complement strand
AGTCGGCCCCCTCGGAAGCTACGATCACCCCGACGCATCACCTGATGGAAAGTTCGTGGCTGTTGATCGCGCCGAGCGCTCCGGGTCGCGGGACGTCTGGATCATCGATTCAACCCGTGGAACTATGTCGCGCCTCACTTTTGATGCACGCCCGGACTGGATCCCTGCCTGGTCGCCCGACGGGCGAACGATCGCATTCATTTCCGATCGGGAGGGGTCGGGCAGGTTGTACACCAAGAGGTCGAATGGTACTCAGCTGGAAAGCAAACTGGTTCAGAGCGAATCTCGCGTGCATCACTTCGACTGGTCGGCCGATGGGCGCTTCATCGCGACCGAACAAGTCGGAGAAAAGGGAATGGACATCTGGATGTATGAGCTGGCGACCGGTAAAGGGAGAGCCGTCGTGAAAACCGACTTTCCCGATGCATATCCGAGAATTTCTCCAGACGGCCGATGGCTGGCGTACAGCTCGGAGGAAACGGGTCGCTCCGAAATGTACGTTCTCTCACTCGCGGCGGATGGCGGGAGATGGCAGATTTCGACGGAAGGTGGAAGTGGTTCGCGATGGCGCGCTGACGGCCGGGAGTTATTCTTTTTTTCGCGCGGAAAGTTGATGTCCGTTTCGACTTCGGGTGAAGACAGCTTCGAGGCAGGCGTCCCGCAGCTGCTCTTCGAATCAAAGCTCAACTATAACGAGCATGGGTTTGATGTTAGCGGCGATGGCCAGCGCTTTCTGATGCCTATTCTCACCGAGCGCGCAACGTCCGCTCCAGTCAACGTGGTCATGCACTGGACGAGCGCACTGCGGAAGTAAGTTGAGAAATCGAGTGCTGGCGTCTCAGACGTGGCGTTCGACGCGGCGCGACCTCACGACCAACTGATCGCCCGCTCCACCTTCGAGAGACCAGACGTCAACAGGAAGAAGAATCCGATCGGCACCGGAACGCAAGTCGAGAAGCCTGGCCCTCGACCCCGTAAAAAAAAGACCAGTCGATGATGATCGACAGCTGAGAGCCGGTTTCACCGCTCACTTCTCCCGTTCCGCAGCCCAGTTGAGCACTACTGTGACCGGCTGCTGCACCTCGTCATTCACCAACTTGTTGATCAGGAATCTTTGCCCGTCGGCGGTTACGTCGTAACCACTCAACACCTGGGCGTCGAACAGGATTTGAGGAACTGCGGCGGAAAATGAACTCTCGTTCGTCGTCACCGCAACACTCATCATCTTCGTTTCACCTGCGAAGAAAAGCTCCCTTCCGTCGCGTCGCCATCGCGGTGCACCACCTCCACTCGAAGAGATTTGCCACTTGGCGCCGTTAGGAGGAAACGGCTGAACGTATACCTCACGCGCTCCAGACTCGTCCGAAACATATGCGATCCAACGGCCGTCGGGGGAGAAAAAGCCGCCCATATCCTGGAATCTGGTCTGGAGCAAAGGAACCGTCTGTCGATTTGCGAAGGAATAGATCCAGAGGTCGCGGCCTGCCCTGGACTTGATGTCGATCCGGTTGTAACTGAGATGGCGTCCGTCGCGATCGATATCTACAGTGGAAAGAAACTGTGTGCGGGGTGCGAGAACAGTTTCCTCGCGCCCCGCACCGCTGGAAACCTTCTGAACGATGCTCCACGTTGTACGGCCCTCGTCCTCCGCGCAGTAAAAGATGCGCGCATCGTCGGAAGCCCACACAGGACTCGCTTCCCGTCCCGGCTCGAAAGAAAAACGCGTCGGGATGTTTCGCGCGAGATCGTAAATCCAGATATCCGAGTCTCCTGTCTCGTCATCGGCCAGCTCATAAGCGACACGATCCCCCTTCCGCGAGAGTCGTGGATTGACGTGCTGACCTGCTGACGTGAGTACTCCCAGCGCTTTTCCCGAGCGATCTAACCAGGTCAGCTGTGTGGCAGCGCTCGTTCCGCCCGATTGATAGGCGAGCGTGCCATTCTTCGCAACGGTGAAAGCTCCCCAGGTGGTCGAGGGAACATACTGGACACGGTCAGCGATTGGAAAAGCTTCTCCGGTCAGCACCAGCCCATCAGCATCGAACGGCTGGGCCAGTAGCGAACGATCACGAACGAACAAGAGGTGACCTGACGCTGAGATCAACGCGGGTGAGTCGGTAATCAGGATCTCTTTTCTATCGTTCGTTCCGAGGTTGCCTGCATGAATGCGACCGCGACGCCGCTCTGAACTGACGCTCTGCGCGAGAAAGAGGAAATGCTTGCCGTCGGGTAGGAACGAAGGCCAGCGATGGCTGAATTCGGTGTCGCTCTTGAGCTGTGTGACCGCGGTGGATACGCCTCCGCCCGAGGAAACGCGATGGATCGGGTCACGGTCACTCGGCGCGAAGAGGATGAGATTTTCATCATTCCAGCTTCCGCCGCGCCCATTCGGGGCATCACATATGACTTGAGGCGGGCCTCCGCCCGAATCGATTTTCCTCAGTTTTCCACCTGCGAAGAACGCCACGAAGCGGCTGTCGGGCGACCAGAAAGGATAACTCGCGCCAGCGGTTCCGCTGAGCGGTTGCGCTGTTCCAGCGCCGAGACGGCGAATCCACAACTGTATCTTTCCATCTGTCGAGGCTACAAAAATCAGCTTCTGGCCATCAGGAGATAGAGCGAGGCCGCCGCTGCCGAAATTAAAGGAGCTCTTTTCAGGAGGAAGGATCGATGTCTCTACGCGGCGCACAGGCTCCTGCGCCAGTCGCTGCCAGAGAAACGCGAATACACCGGCGGTCAGTAGAAAGAGAAACGCACAAATCCACGCGAGCTGCTCCCGCTGTTTCCGCCGCACCAGCAGCGGGACCGGAACCCCCGCCTGCGACCCCGCCTCAGCGATCCATCGAAGCTGAAGCAGCAGATCGTGGGCCGTCTGCCACCGATTGTCAGGGTCTTTTTCGAGCGCGGTCTTCACGAGACGCTCGAACGCGGGCGGAGTGAGCGGCTGAAACTGCGAGATGGGAGGCGGCTCCCGGTCGACGATCGCGGCGATCAGGCTCGTCTTGGTCTTTCCCTCGAAGGCGCGCTTTCCGGTCACCATCTCGTAGAGGACAGCTCCCAGCGCAAAGATGTCGGTTCGTGCGTCCGCCTGCAGGCCTTCGAGTTGTTCGGGGGCCATGTACTGAAACGTCCCGATGATCGTCCCTTCCTGAGTGAGCGGCTTGTGTTCCGTCTCGCCGGAGAACGCTGTCCCTGCAACGATCGCCGGCGAAGGAGTAACTCCCCCTTTCGCCAATCCAAAATCGAGCAGCTTTGCGCCCGCCTTGGTGATCATGATGTTGCCCGGCTTCAGATCACGATGAACGATCCCTGCGCGATGCGCCGCAGCCAGCCCCTCGGCGATCTGCGCTCCGTAACGCAGCACATCGGAGAGCGGAAGCGCGCCGCGCACCAGGCGATCGGCGAGTGACTCTCCTTCCAGTAGTTCCATCACCAGGTACGAAGTTTTATCTTCCGCCGCCTCGCCGACATCGTAAATCTGGCAGATGTGCGGATGATTGAGCTGCGAGATCGTCTTCGCCTCGCGCTCGAACCGTGCGCGGAACTGCGGATCATGCGCGAGCGATGCGGGAAGAACCTTGATCGCTACGTCACGCTCGAGCCGCGTGTCGCGCGCGCGCCACACCTCTCCCATTCCACCGGCGCCAATGCGCGCGAGAATTTCGTAGGGTCCGAGGCGGGAACCGGTAGCGATTGACATTCGATTCTGCATCTTAGCTGAGTAATCGATGGCGAGGCCTGTTCAGCTTTTATCCGAGCCACGCGTCCAGTTCATGATGATGTCGACCGGGGGCGATTCCGAACCAGCGAGCCTCGAATTCACGAGGAACTTCTGCCCATCGTCACTGACGTCGAATAGATTCGCCGCCCCCTTGAATCGCAGAGGGTTGATCTTGAATAGTGGGACTGCACGGCCTGCCTCGAACACTTCTCCCGTGGTTCGCGATGGCGCGCTGACGGCCGGGAGTTACTCTTTTTTTCGCGCTGAAAGTTGATGTCCGTGTCGACTTCGAGTGAAGACAGCTTCGAGGCAGGCGTCCCGCAGCTGCTCTTCGAACCAAAGCTCAACTACAACGAACATGGGTTTGATGTTACCGGTGATGGCCAGCGCTTTCTGATGCCTATTCTCACCGAGCGCGCAACGTCCGCTCCAGTCGACGTGGTCATGCACTGGACGAGCGCACTGCGGAAGTAAGCGGAGAGATCGAATGCTGGCGTCCGGGGATAAGTACAAAATTCACTCTTGCAACAAGCTTCGCGAAAGAACAGACGGAGGTGTCGAGAAACGGGTGTACTCGAGCCGATCGCTCCGCAGAATGAGCGCGACCGAGGGAGTGGGTTGACGCCGCCGGTTGTGCCGTTTGAGTTGTAGGTCGGGACGTCCGGCCGACGAAGGCCGCGAACTGGAACTCGAGTAGCAGAAACTAACGAACAGGCAGGATAGCGGGTGGAAAAATCACCACGTCGATCTTCTTTGCGAAGTGAACGATGGGTGCTCCGCTCAGTTCGATTCCGAAGGGAAGGGTCATCGAGATCTTTTCGATCGCGGCCTCGGCACGCTGCAGCGGCCAGGGAGGATGCTGCACATCGGTGCGGAGGATCGAGCCGTCCGGAGCCTCGGCGTAGAGGCAATATCTCTCCGTGAGAAAACTCTCGAGGCTGCCTGGGACCGACTGGTAGGGTGCGGACGTTGGAGCGTACTCCGCGCGGAAATCGGCGCCGCCGCCTGTTCTCTCCGATCGGTACAGGTAGTGATCGCCGACGTGCCTGACGCTCATCGAGGCATGAAAGTAAGGCAGATGGAAGAAGCGTCTGGCGGCCCACACAGCGAGATGATTCGCGGCGTCGAGACTCAGAAACCAGACGCCAGGTTTTCCGTCGCGTTCGACATACAGCCGGACGTTCAATTCCGGGAATGCCGAAACGAATGGAACGTCGGGCAGCGGACGGCGCATCACTCCTTCCATTCGAAAAGGGACCACGCCGATCCACGAAGTTCCGTCGAACTCTTCGACTCGCAGGGATGTATGCACCAGCGGCCTGAGTACAGCGGCAGGAATCGGCCAGTGCGCAAAAAGCAGATCGCACCAGCGCTGACGCCACGTCCACCGACCTGGCGGGAGGGGCCAGGGTCGATGGTCAGTGCGTGCGAAGGCGGGGTGCATTCAGAAACCGCTGCTCCCTCGGCGTCCTGCGAGATCGTCTCGAATCATGCTCCCAGGATGCGTATCAGGTGGAATCGGGTTGCGAAAAACCTTCGTGTCGGAGTGCGTGTGGTCGTGCGACGTGTGACCGAGAACGTTCCGGTTCGCGTGCTGTCTCCGATCAGATTTCTTTAGTCCGTAATCCGAGCAGAGTCTTGCAGCCAGTCGCGCTCCGAAATTTCTGCAGAAAGGAGCTTCCTCCTCCGAAGTTTCGGCGATCTGTTCGTGCACCGGATGATGATACGCATTCTTACCGCGAATCGTTCAACGAAGGTCCCCGCCACTGAGTCGAACCACCCTCGCCTCTCAAGTCGATACGGAAACAGTCTGGGTTGACGCGACATGGCCCTGACTTGGCGCAGCAGTAATTGGCCTTGAATCCGGGGACGCTACTGCGGCTCAACCGGCGCGCACGCACTGGCAGCGCCGCCGCGCCGGTTTACCGAACCGAAAAGGCGATCCACGGTCTCTAGGAGCACACGGATCGCCCAACGACCGTTTTCGGCTGAATGAATTCATGCCCAGGAGATTTACCGTCGGAATCGACGCGGACCCGTCGTCGGCACCGATGAGTTCATGATCTCTTCGGCGGTGCTAGACTTCTCATTCAATGACAATCAAGGCAGGCACACGGCTCGGGCCTTACGAGATCTCTTCGCGCATTGGTGCTGGTGGGATGGGTGAGGTGTGGAAGGCGCGCGACACGCGGCTCGAGCGAAACGTGGCCATAAAAATACTTCCTGCGGAATTTGCGGGGAACTCCCAGTTCAAGCTTCGCTTCGAGCGCGAAGCGAAAACGATTTCACAACTGAATCATCCCCGCATTTGTACTCTGCACGATGTTGGAGAAGAGGGAGGCGTGAGCTACCTGGTCATGGAACTCGTGGAAGGTGAGTCGCTCATCGATCGCCTGGAGCGGGGATCACTCTCGATGCCCGACGTGCTGAAATACGGAGCGCAGATTGCCGAAGGCCTCGATCGCGCGCATCGCGCCGGCATCGTCCATCGCGATCTCAAACCGGCCAACATCATGATCACGCGAACCGGAGCGAAGTTGCTCGACTTTGGACTGGCCAAGAGCAGCCCCATGGCTGCGCCTTTGTCGGCAGTGTCGCTCGAAGGAGTGACGCAGCATCGACCGCTCACGCAGGAAGGAACCATCCTCGGAACGTTTCAGTATATGGCGCCGGAGCAGCTGGCGGGGGAAGAAGCCGACGCGCGGACCGACATCTTCGCCTTCGGCGCCGTGCTGTATGAGATGGCGACCGGAAAAAGGGCATTCGACGGCAAGAACAGAACGAGTCTCATCGCCCAGATCGTGGGCGGGGAGCCCCGCCCCATGCGTGAGATCCTGCCGCTCACACCTCCGGCTTTCGAGCACGTGGTGCAGAAGTGTCTGAGCAAGGAGCCTGACGATCGGTGGCAGTCAGCACATGATCTGGGCGAAGAGCTCAAGTGGATCGCGCAGAGCAGTTCGCAGACCAATACGCTTGTGACGGCTTCGCCGAAGCAGCGGTGGCGAGAACGTGGCGCATGGGCGGTTGCGCTCGTAGCGACCGCGATTGCAATCGGTACTTACGTGCAGTCGCGTGTCAACACCGGCAGCGCGAAAGGCGCCACAGTTCGGCGGTTCGACCTGGCTGTCCCGCCCGAGATTTCCATCGACCGTCGAGTGAACGGACCTGTGGCCCTGACACCGGACGGGCGATCTCTCGTTTATGTTGGATACGGTGGCGCCACGAGCCGGCTCTTCCTCCGGTCGCTCGACAGTTTCGAATCAACTCCCATCGCCGGTTCGGAAGGTGCGACCTCCCCTTTTTTCTCTCCAGACGGCCAGTGGGTCGGCTTCGTGGCGGACGCCAGTTTACGCAAGGTCCCGGTTCACGGCGGAGCCGCGGTGACCATCTGCAACGGATGTATTCCGAACGATCGCGGAGCGGAATGGGGCCGCGACGGAATGATCTACTTCGCGCCAGCTGCTGCGACTGGTATTTACCGCGTCTCTGCCTCAGGGGGTACGGCCCCAGTCGCGGTCTCGCGTCCGAGTGTCGAAAGGAAGGAGCTGAGCCATCGGTGGCCGCAGGTTCTCCCAGACGGGAAACATATGCTCGTCACCATAAAGACTCTCGGAATTTCTTCATTCGACGACGCTCAGATCGGTGTCGTTTCATTGGCCGACGGAAAAACGAAGAGAATCCTTGATGGAGGAACGTTCGCCCGCTACATCCCGGGCGGACGGATGGTCTTCGCGCGCGGTTCGAGCTTGTATGCGGTGGCATTTGATCTGAAGACGATGGAGGTGCGCGGCACGCCGGTACGCGTTCTCGATAGCGTGTTCGTCGATCCTGACACCGGATCAGCGCAATTCTCTTTCTCGCCGGGCGGCACGCTGGTGGACCTGCCGGGCATACTCACACCAGGCGTCAGTCTCGTTGCTGTCGATCGAGTTGGACGGGAACGGGTCATCACCAGCCAGTCGCATCGTTTCGCGGGGGCGAGTCTCTCGCCGGACGGTCGAACCGTGGCGGTGAATCGTGGTGCTGCGAACGACGACATCGTGCTGATCGATCTGGCACGGGGTACGACCACCCGACTCAGTTTCGAGCCCGGAAACGAGGACAAACCCATTTGGAGCGCTGACGGCTCGCGCGTATTTTATTCAGCCGAGGTGCCGGGCGCGGGGCTGTGGCAGATCGCGTCGCGGGCTGCGGATGGCAGTGGGGAGGCCGTCGAGCTCCTGCGCGCCAGCGAAACGATTTTTCCGACGTCGGCTTCGCCCGACGGAAAGATGCTGCTCTATTCGCTGGCATCTTCAACTACCGGGCCCGATCTCTGGCTGTTTTCTCTCGTCGATGGCAAGCGCACACCGCTGTTGCATTCTCCGTTCAACGAGCAGAATGCGAAGTTCTCCACTGACGGTCGATGGATCGCCTACCAGTCGAACGAGTCTGGCAAAGACCAGGTTTATGTCCGCTCGCTTGCCGACGGAAAGGGGCGCTGGCAGGTGTCGATCGACGGCGGACAGTTTCCGCAGTGGTCGCGGGACGGCCGCGAGATGTTCTATTGGAGCGGTGCTGATTTTTACCGCGTTCCAATCACCGCGGGAGCGACCTTTTCGCCTGGTCAGCCAGAGAAACTCTTCTCGAACCGAAGCACCTACTGGTTGACGGACAGTGGCGACGTCACGCCTGACGGAACGTTCCTGATGATCTCGCGCTCCGGAGAGTTCGAGGCGCGGCACTTCAACTTCATCGTCGATTGGTTCGACGAGATCAACAAGCGTATGGCCGCCGCCGGGTCGTGAGAGGTTTGCGCTGTGAGTGCAGCATTTCCACTTTTGCGCAGAAAAAAACTAAGAAACTCATAGGTTTATTCAACATTACAGCTTCTCCTATGTTGCTTCAACAGACCGCCACGTCATTCCCGAAGAAGCACGCCAAACTCGCTTTTTTGCAGAAGAATACGAGTGCGACTGAGGAATCTACGGAATAGGTTTCCGCTCATCACTAAGAACACAAAAGGTCTCTCGCGCCTTACAGGGCCGGAGGCCCGGCATTGAGGAGCCCAGGCCGTCAGGCCTGGGACGCACACCTCGCCATGTCGTTAAGCCCCAGCGGGGCGGCATCGAGGTTTCTTCGCTTCGGCGCCGAGGGGTGTTCGGAAGCGGTATTCATCAAGACTGCTGCAACGCGTTAGGCAGGCTCAGAGTTCAACGTCGCGATGCCGCCCCGCCGGGGCTCTTGCGTATGCGCGGTGGGTGCGGTCCACGGCCTCACGGCCGTGGCTACATCGATGCCGCCCCTTCGGGGCTGAGAGGCGCGACCGGCGGATACTGCGCAGTCTCTCTTTCGCTCAGTCGCCCGGAACCCTTCCGCCGCTTTATTTCATTAAAGGGTTGCTTTGAACAATGGCGAATTGGGTCTTGAGAGAGCAGATCGTTGCCGGTGCATAATAGTCAAATTCTCGAACCTGGCTCCAAGCTCGGTCCCTATGAAATCGTCTCGCTTCTCGGTCGCGGCGGCATGGGAGAAGTGTATCTCGCGCACGATCGGCGCCTGGATCGCGACATCGCCGTGAAGGTGCTCTCGCCCGCGCTCCTTGCACGCGCCGACGCGATTCCGCGGTTCGAGCGCGAAGCGAGGGCGGCGTCGGCCCTCAATCATCCCAACATCATTCACATCTACGACATCGGATCCGACTCCGGTACCTGGTATCTTGCAATGGAGCTGATCAAAGGGGAAACGCTGCGGACGAAGCTGCAGCGCACGTTCGATCGTTCAGCTGTGATCGAGTGGCTGCGTCAGGTGGCTGAAGCGCTGGCAAAGGCCCATTCCGCAGGGATCGTTCACCGTGATCTCAAACCCGATAACGTGATGATCTCCACGGATGGCTATGCCAAAGTGCTCGACTTCGGATTGGCCAAGCTGATGGCACCGGAAGCGGAAGCTGATCTCACGAGCGCGGAACACCTCACTGCAGTCCGGTCGATGAAGTCGGAGACGAATATGGTCGTCGGAACTGCGGGATACATGGCGCCCGAGCAGGCCCTCGGCCTCGACGTCGATCACCGCGCCGACATCTATTCGTACGGCTGCATGCTCCATGAATCACTCGCGCCGCTAAATCTGCCAGCGGACGAGGAACTACAGCGGATCGTCGATCGCTGTCTCGAGCGTGATCGCGAGAAGCGATACCAATCCATCAGAGATGTAGCGACGGATCTTTCGCATGCGATGCGCGGGCCTCAGTCTCCGCAGCCGAAACGATCCGGAAACCACTCCATCGCCGTCCTCCCCTTCGATGATCTCAGCCCGGGCAAGGACAGCGACTACCTCGGCGACGGCGTGGCCGAAGAAATCCTGACTGATCTGTCGAAGATCGCGGCACTCCGGGTGATCTCGCGCGCATCGGCGGCACAGTTCAAAGGAACGAACGAGCTGGTCCCCTCCGTGGCAAAGGCCCTCGGCGTCGAGTATCTCGTGACCGGGAGCGTTCGACGTGCCGGCGAGAAGCTGCGGCTGACTGTGCAGCTTCTCGATGCCCGCAACGACGCGACTCTCTGGGCAGAGAAGTTCGACGGCACGATGGACCAGATCTTCGACATCCAGGAGAACGTGGCCCGCGGTATCGCCGCGGAGCTTCGCCTGAAGCTGACTCCCGAGGAAAGCGGCAGAATTCGCGCGCGGCCGATCGAGAACATCCGGGCATACGAATGCTATCTCCGCGCGCGGAAAAACATGTTCAACTTCAGCCGCGAGACGCTGGACGCGGCCATGTCGGAGATCGATCGCGCGCTGGAACTGGCGGGCGACAACGTCCTGCTGTTCGCGACGAAAGGAATCATTCACTGGCAGTACTTCAACGCCGGCGTGCGGCCGGATCCCGCGCAACTCGACGGCGCCGCGGAGCTGGCTGAGAGAATTGAAAGGCTCGAGCCCGGCGCGCCGCGGGCAATCACCCTCCGCGGACTGGTAGCGCTCTCCCGGGGCGATCCAGCCAGCGCGTCGAGATACCTGGCCGCAGCGATTGAAAGAGATCCGGGCGACGTGGACTCCGTCGGAATTCTGACCTTTCTGTTCTTTCTGACGGGCCGCAACCAGAAAGCCCGTCCGCTGATGACGCGACTCATCTCTCTCGATCCCATGTCGT
The DNA here is from genome assembly GCA_046590705.1 of Thermoanaerobaculia bacterium. GTDB lineage: Bacteria > Acidobacteriota > Thermoanaerobaculia > Gp7-AA8 > Gp7-AA8 > JBKJUK01. The sequence goes on along the minus strand of JBKJUK010000085.1, from coordinate 3,466 downwards.
GGCTCAGCAGGTGGGCACCAGTGGTGCTCGCGAACATGGAGGGTGAGTTTGATCAGGCGCTGGAAAACCTGCGTAGCCTCGACGAGACGGTGCCGTTCGAGACGGCCTATCGGATCCAGCTCCTCATGCTGGCAAAACGATTTGACGAGGCGGTAGGCGTCTCCGAGGAATTGCTGCATCGAGCGCCTGAAGATCCGTTCACGCGGATTGCGGCTATGTGGCGCTTCGGAGCCGAGGGAGACCGCTCGCGCTTCAACGAGATGTTGACGAAGGGCGTCGAGGATACAGCGACTCATGACCTGCAGTACGCGTCATGGGTGGCCGAGGCATTCGCGTTGCTTGGTGATCCCGAGGGCGCCGTGAAGTGGATGAACATCGCGATCGAACGCGGTTACGCGGCGTATCCCTACATTGCGAACCATGACTGGTTCTTTGATCGGGTCCGGACCGATCCGCGCTTTGAAGCGATGATGGAGCGTATGCGATTGAAGTGGTTGGCGCTTGATCGATGAAGGGCGAGCAGATGTCGCGGAGAGCACGCCTCTTGTGTGGCGCAGGCACTCTTGCAGGTAATCTCACGCCGTTCCTGTTGAATCCGCGTTCACTTCCCGACCACCGGTTCACATTGCGTCAGCAGCCGCGATACACAGAGCAACCACAGCGCTGCAATGAGGACGCATCGCTGTTCCCGTTCGTGCCATAATCTCCCAGTCCCCCCTCACAAAAAATGACCGCAGTTGCTGGCAACCGTCTTGGTCCCTACGAGCTTGTCGCGCCGATTGGTGCGGGCGGTATGGGTGAGGTGTGGAAGGGTCGCGACACACGGCTGGGCCGTGATGTGGCCATCAAAATTCTCGGCGTGGCCTTCCGCCAGAACGAACAGTTTCGGGCCCGCTTCGATCGCGAAGCGAAGACGATCTCTTCGTTGAACCATCCCAACATCTGCACGCTGTTCGATGTGGGAGAGCACGACGGGATGAACTTCCTGGTGATGGAGCTGCTGGAAGGAGAGTCGCTCGCCGAGCGGCTGCAGAAAGGGCCGATGCCGCTCGATCAGGTTCTGCGCTACGGCGCGCAGGTGGCCGATGCACTCGAGCGCGCGCACAAACAGGGAATCGTCCATCGCGATCTGAAGCCGGGGAATGTAATGATCACGAAGGGGGGAGCGAAGCTGCTCGACTTCGGTCTGGCGCGTCCCTCTTCCGAGTCTGCTGCAGTGAACGGGCTCACCGACATGCGAACTGAGGCCAAGCCGCTGACTCAGGAAGGGACGATCCTGGGGACGTTCCAGTACATGGCACCTGAGCAGCTCGAGGGACAGGAAGCGGACTCGCGCACTGACATCTTCGCGTTGGGTGCGCTGCTGTACGAGATGGCGACGGGACGGCGTGCGTTCGAAGGAACATCACGCACCAGCCTGATCGCGGCCATCGTGTCGGCGCATCCGCCACCGATTTCCACGGTGATTCCGATGACGCCGCCAGCGCTCGAGCACATCGTGCGGAAGTGTCTGGAGAAAGACCCGGAGGACCGTTGGCAATCGGCTCACGATGTGGCGAGCGAGTTGCGGTGGTTGAGCGAAGCAGGATCGCAGGCCGGTGTATCGACGAGCGTTACGCTTCGTCGCAGGACGCGCGAGAGACTTGCCTGGGGTGCTGCCGCGATCTGCGCAATCGCGGCGATCGGCGCAACAGCGGCATGGGTCCGCAATCAGCCGCCGCCTCCCGAGCCATTCCTCGCGACGCTCGAAACGCCTGCCGACTCTGCGCTGCTGCCGTTCGACCTGCTCGGTCTTGCTCTCTCTCCCGACGGGCGAAGGGTGGCGTTCGCAGCGAACCTGAATGCCGGAGGACAGCAGCTCTGGATTCGCGATCTTTCCTCGACGAACGCTGTACCGCTTCGTGATACGGCCGGAGCGTCGTACCCGTTCTGGTCGCCTGACGGACGCTATCTCGCATTCTTCGCCGGAGGGAAACTGAAGAAAGTCGATCTGCGTGGCGGGTCGCCAGAGGTGCTGGCCGACGCACCGACCGGACGCGGTGGGAGTTGGGGCGGAGACACGATCCTCTACGCACCGAGCATCCGCTCGCCAATTCAGGCCATTCCCGCGGCGGGTGGTAAGCCGAAGGCGGTCACGCGGTTCAATGCCGAGCTGGAGGTCACAAATCGGTGGCCCCGGTTTCTTCCTGATGGGAAGCACTTCTTCTACATCTCGCGTCAACGTGTCGCGAAAGGCGAGGTGGGGCAACTCATGCTGGCCTCACTCGACTCGCTCGACGCGTCTGTGTTGATCGAAGACTCGACGAATGCGCAGTACGTCGAGCCGGGCTACATCCTCTTCGGTCGCAGGAACGATCTGTATGCCTGGCGTTTCGACCTGAACAAATTGAAACTTGTCGGACAGCCGACGCCGGTGCAGGACGAGAAGGTCAGTACGTGGGAGCCGAAGAACCTGTTGATCTTCGCGGTATCAGATCGCGGCACGCTCGTTTTTCTACCTGAGGTCCTGCGCAAGTCGACCTTGAAGTGGGTAGGGCGCGACGGTCGCGCATCAGGAGATCTCGGGCCGCCGGCGTTTTATACGACGCCGCGCATCTCGCCCGACGGAACGAAGATCGCAGTCTCCATCGGCGAAGCGTCCGCCGGCGCCGGTGACATGTGGGTGCTCGACCTTCAATACGATCGCCGGTTTCGCATCACGCAGCAGGGCGGCAGCTACTTCGGTCCGATGTGGACTCATGATTCGAAAAAGGTCGCTTTCGTCTGTCAGCCGAAAGCGGTGCAGGACCTTTGTGTGAAGTCTCTGGTGACGGCAGGCGACGTCGCCCTGCTGCACGAATCGCCGTACTGGAAGTCGCCCGGCGGATGGTATCCGGGCGACCAGTCGTTCGTCTTCGGCGAGCAGAATCCTGAGTCGAGTAACGACCTGATGTTCCTCGATATGACGAGCGCGAAGAAGCAGGCCTCTGTGGTGCTGAAGACTCCGTTCAGCGAAGATTTACCGCAGCTCTCTGCCGACGGGAAATGGATCACCTACCTTTCGAACGAATCGGGGCGGGAGGAGGTGTATGTCCGTTCGGCGTCAGGAGCGTTCGAGCAGTGGCAGTTGTCGAACGGCGGCGGCGGGCAGACACGATGGACTCGCGAGGGCCAGGAGATCGTGTATGTGGCGCCTGATGGAAATGTGATGGCGGTGGCCATCACCACCACTCCCGTGTTTCGTCCCGCCGCTCCGAAGGCCCTGTTCAAGCTCCCGGAGATCCCGGATCGCGATACGCCGATCTTCGAGGACATCAGTGCCGACGGCCAGCGAATCCTTCTGAACGTGCCGACGACGGCCCGATCGAGCGCCGCCTTCCGCGTGATCCTGAACTGGAGCTCCATGTTGAAGGAGCAGTGAGAAGAGCGATCTTCCCCGCCGCTTTTCCTACGTCGTCCGTTCGCCGACAATCGTAAGTATCGCTCC
>JBKJUK010000072.1:0-2948 GCA_046590705.1 Thermoanaerobaculia bacterium | reverse complement strand
ACCGGAACTGGACCTGCATATGCCGTCATCGAATTCGATGCCATTCTTCTGCAGAATGCGAGATGTCGCGAAGCGATCATCTGCTGCTCAACCGCGATTCTGTCGATGATTTATGAGACAGTCCGTGCTGCGCGTCCCTACACCATCTGAATCTTGATAGAGAGTTCAGAAGTTCAGCATTCTGCTGGCGTCCTCTATCATTGCCACCGTGACGAAGCCGACGGTATCCCTGGTCATCCCGATGTTCAACGAGGAGTTGAACATCGAACATGCCATTTCCTGCGCTGTGGAAGCGCTCGAAGAGCACACCCGCGATTACGAGATCGTCATCGTTGACGACGCTTCGACGGATCAGTCCCCACATCTGGTCGAGCGTGCGGTTGCACAGAACGAAAAGGTGCGGCTCATCCGTCACGAGTTCAATCAGAAGCTCGGTTCTTCACTCCGCAGCGGCTTCGCAGCGGCGACCCACGAGATCGTTCTCTATATGGATGCCGATCTTCCTTTCGACCCGTACATCCTCGGACGCGCGCTGCGGGCCCTGAAGGTCAGCAGAGCCGATGTGATTACCGGCTACCGCTTCGATCGCACCACCGAGGGATTGAAGCGAAGTCTGTACTCGATTCTCTACAACGGGCTGATCAAGTTGCTCTTCGGTGCCTCGATCAGAGACATTAACTTTTCCTTCAAGCTCATGCGTCGCGAGGTACTCGACGCCATCGAACTGAAGTCCGAGGGCTCATTGATCGATGCGGAACTGATCGTGAAAGCCAAACGGCTCGGATTCGTCGTGCAGCAGCTGGGGCTGGACTATTTCCCGCGTACGCAGGGCGACTCTACACTCTCTTCGCCAAAGGTCATCTTCAAGATTTTCAAGGAGCTTTTCGAACTGTACCCGGATATGCGCAATCCCAGGCGTCGAACGGCAGCCAGCCCTGACAGTTCGCTGAAGTTGCATCCAGAGCATGAGGTTCTTCCCGGTTGAAACTGCTGGTGGTGACGGCGGACGACGTCGGCCTGCACGAGTCGATGAATCTGGCCGCAGTGCAGGCTCACCGGGAGGGAATCGTTACAGCCTGCAGCGTGGTCGCCAACGGAAACGCATTCGATCACGCCGTCTCTCTGTTGAAAGCTGAACCAACGCTCGACGTCGGGCTCCATCTGGCGTGGGTGGAAGAGAAGCCGGTCCTCCCGGTACGCGAGGTACGTTCACTCACCAGGGACGACAAACACTTTCATAGCGGCTTCAGATCGTTCGTAGCCCGATATGCCGTTGGTCGCATTGACCTGGTGCAACTCGAACGTGAATCGAGAGCGCAGATCGACAAAGCGCTTGCGGCAGGGCTGACGCTCAGATTTCTCAACTCGCATCAGCATCTCCACGCACTGCCATCGATTTTCAGAATGGTGGAGGCGCTGGCCGTTGAATACGGCATCGCTTACGTTCGTCTGCCAGTCGATGCGATATCCGGTTCGGTCAACCCGACTCGTCGGCTGTCCCTCCTGGCTCTGAATGCACTGGCGGCGCGGGCAGGAACGGTACGGCGCACGCGGTCCGCAACGCACACCATCGGCGTGGCAGGTGCCGGCCATCTCACCATCGATGCCATCGGCCGTCTGCTTTCAAGCATCGAGGGAAGCGCCGAGCTGGTCGTCCATCCCGGGTTGAGCGATGCAGGGCTCTCGGTAAGCTACGACTGGAACTACGAGTGGGAACAGGAGACTGCAGCGCTGTGCAGTCCCCAGGTTCGCGCCGCGCTCGGGGCGAATGGTGTACAGGCGGTGAGTGTTCGCGAGTTCCTTACTCGACGGGATGTCGCTCCGTGAGCGTCAAAAGAATCGCAGTGATCCCGGGGGATGGCATTGGCCCCGAGGTGATGCGTGAAGGAGTGAGGGTTCTGGAAGAAGTGACGCGGAACTCCAGTACGCAACTCCGCTTCGAGCATCTGGACTGGTCAGCCAATCGTTTTCTGGCTACCGGGCAGTCATTACCTGACCATGCAATGCAGTATCTGCAGCAGGAGTTCGACGCCATCTACCTCGGCGCGTTCGGCGATCCGCGAGTGCCCGATATGACTCACGCCGCCGAGATCCTCCTCGGGATACGCCGAGAGCTCGATCTCTACATAAATTTTCGTCCTGTCCGACTGCTGGATTCAGCACTCTCGCCATTGAGAAACACCTCAGCGAAGATCGACTTCGTCCTGTTCCGGGAGAACGTAGAGGGACCGTACGGACTGACCGGAAGGATCGAACAGGATCCGCTGCGCGGAGAGATAGCGGTGCAGGAAAGTATCACTACGCGTCCCGGGGTGGAGAGAATCGTCCGGGCAGCATTCGACTACGCCAGGCTTCACAGAAGGAAGCGAGTTTGCCTGGTCGACAAGGCCAACGCGCTTCCCAGTGAGGGAGCGGTCTGGACGGCCGGATTCGCGGCAGTCGCTTCCGACTTCCCGGAAATGGAGACGAGCCATCTATACGCCGACGCTGCGGCCATGAAGATGGTCCTCGATCCCGCTTCATTTGACGTCGTGGTCACCGGAAATCTGTTCGGTGACATTCTGAGCGACATAGGTGCCGCGCTTCAGGGTGGGCCAGGTCTGGCCGCATCCGCAAATCTGCATCCCGGTCGAACTTCCATGTTCGAGCCGATTCATGGGAGCGATCCGCCGTCGGCTGGTTGCGACACCGCGAATCCGATCGCAGCGGTCATGGCCGGGGCGCTCATGCTCGAGTTTCTGGGGATGTCGCAGGAGGCCTCCTCCGTAGAGGCGGCCGTGACCGCGGTCATCCGGGATGGAGAGGTGACCCGCGACCTGGGAGGCCGGCTCGGAACAAAAGCCGCCGGTGAGGCGATTCTGAACAGTTTGAAGCAACTGCAAAGGCAGTTGTGAGACATTGCAGAAATAAGAGGAGACACCTGATTGAAGAAGAATATTTTCGCACTG
>JBKJUK010000041.1:0-18497 GCA_046590705.1 Thermoanaerobaculia bacterium | reverse complement strand
CGCCATCGCGGACAGGAGCGTCCCCCCTTCGCGATGGCGCCAGCCCGCCCGCGCGAGCCGCGCCCACTCCGGCTCCGGCACCATCTCAGCGCAAACCCTTCTGCATGGAACTGATCGCAGCGTAGCACGGCGCGCCGCAGCCGTCGCCACCATCGCCGGCACCCCGCGCACCCTCTGTGACTGTGAGGAAAAAATGTCGCGATCTCGTGATTCCCAGGAAAAGAGCAGCGGAAAAACGACCCGTCGCAAGAGAAACAGCCTACGATTCCCAGATGCACAACCTGACGATCGGACTACAGGCGATGGTGGCCGCGTCGATCTTCTTTGTATGGGTGGTGAGGTACGACAACATCGTCCAGGAGTTCAAGGCGTTTGGCCTGCCTGACTGGCTGCGAGACCTGGTCGGCATTCTGAAGCTGACGTTCTCGCTGCTCTTGATCGTCGGGATCGAACGGCCGGCGTTCGCCGTCGTCGGTGGCGCGGGCATCGCCGCCTTGATGGGAGCCGCGATCGTTACCCACCTTCGAGTGAAAAACCCGGTGTTCAAGATGCTTCCCAGCCTCACCCTCCTTCTGCTTTCGCTAGCAATCGCCTTCGCCAATTATCACTTTCTGACCGCGTAGCCTCGACCGGCGGAGAATCGTTTCGGGTCCATGAATCTCCTGACGTCGCTCACCGTGTGTTCCGGATTGTTATTTCTCGTCTACGGAGGATTGTGCCTGAGCTCGCCGTCGATGAAGAGCGAGTTCATACGTTTCGGAGTCGGACGTTTCAGGACTCTCATCGGCACGCTTGAACTGCTCGGTGGGATGGGGTTGCTGGTGGGACTCAGGTGGCCGCCCTCATTGTGGATCTCATCGGCAGGCCTGTCTCTGCTGATGCTGTGCGGTTTGGGTGTTCGAATCAGAATCGGTGATGGGTTCGTACGATCCCTCCCCGCGCTGGTGCTGATGATCGTCAACGCTTACATATTCATCGAGTCGCTGAGCCTGGCCTAGGCTCGACCCGTGGTCCGAATCGTCGGCGCCGCGTCAGGCACTCCTCTCCGGCATGATCGAGGCCCGAGACGAACGGAACCGGCCGATGCGGCCCGATTGCCGGAAGGCATTCCAGATCGCTAGCGGCCCGGTGGTGTAACCGACCAGACTCTTCGCCCGCTGCGCGTCTGTGCCCCGTATCACTTCCTCATCGCGCAGCTCGAAGAGCGACGCGCTGTGGATCAATCCGAGATGCGTGAAGGCCTGCGGAAAGTTGCCGAGAAACGCTCCAGTCGTCGGATCGATCTCCTCCGAGTAAAGGCCGAGATGATTCGACAACTCGAGTAGTTGCGCGAAGTTCTGTCTGGCATCGTCGCGACGGCCGAGCCATAACAGCGCATCGACGAGCCAGAAGCTGCACAACAGGAATGCGCCTTCCTGGCCTCCGAGTCCGTCGTGAGTCGTGTAGCGGCGAACGTACGGGCCCTCGGCCAGTTCACTCTCTACTGATCGCACCGTCGCTTCGAATGTGGAGCGCTCCAGCGGAAAGCCGGTGAACGGGACGCGCAGAAGTGCGGCATCGAGATCGTCTTCGTCAAATACCGCACGGAGGCTTCCCGTTACCGGGTCAATCCCCTCGCGTTCGATACGGGCTTGAATCGCCTTTGAGACAGAGAGCCACTGGCGCTTCTGCCGCGACGATCGCGAAAGCTTCGCGGCACGGTCCAGCGCCACCCATGACATCACTTTCGAATAGACATAGTGCCTGGGCTCCGCGCGCGCTTCCCACAGACCGCTGTCGGGCTCTTCCCACTCGTCCGCCACGCGTTCGGCGAGCTCGGCGACGAGCGCCTTCGTGTTGGATCCGAGGTGCGCACCTAACTGCTCGTACAAGTACGCCCATGCCACGACCTCGCCGACCACGTCATGCTGTTTCTGATCATGCGCGCCGTTGCCGATCCTTACAGGTCGGCTGCGCTCGTACCCTTCCAGGTGTTCCAGCGTTCGCTCCGGAAGCTCCCCCTCGGCATCGATGCCGTACATGATCTGCAGGCGCGGGTAGGTCGTGTGACAGGCGCGCAGGAGGAAGTCGTGGAACCGCGCAGCCTCGCCACTGAAACCGAGGACTGACAGTGCGTAAAGCGTGAGCGATGAGTCGCGCAGCCAGCAGAAGCGGTAGTCCCAGTTTCGATCGCCGCCAATGACTTCCGGAAGAGAGGTAGTCGGCGCGGCAACGAGCGCTCCCGAAGGCGCATAGGTCATCAGCTTCAGCGCGAGCGCACTGCGAACGACGGCATCGCGATACTGTCCTGAATAACGAATGTAACTGCACCACTCCTTCCAGAATTCGGAAGTCGTGCGAAGGAGATCCCGCGCATTCTCTCGAGGTGTCGCCGTCATCGCGGCATGAACAATCAGCTCATGCCGGTCACCTGCCGCGAGTTCGATCTCACTCACTGCACCGCGCGCGGCATCAACGCGAAAAGGAATCGTCGCGCGCAATTGCGTTCCATCCGACGACGTGACGCCGCTCTCCATCGCCGCGAGCGTTGGACGGTGTGCACCGTAATCAGTGGTCGGGTCGAAGGTGACGCGCAGCGGCACGCGACCTTCGAGACCTTCGACGATGCGCACCACAGCGTCCCGATTGTCGAGCGTGACGTAGTCGTGCGCCCCTGCGCCTTCGCGCCGGCCGACGGGCATGAAGTCGGTGATCCGCATGGATCCGCCTGCGGTATGGAAGATGGTCTCGAGAATGTTCGTGGCCGGAAGGTAACGAGATGTAGCGCGAAAGGCGTCACGAGGCTGAATCGCGAAGGATCCCCCGCGCGCTGCGTCGAGCAGTCGGCAGAAGACCGGTGATCCGTCGAACCGGCCGAACGTGCACCAGTCGATGCTGCCGAATCGCGAGACCAGTGCTGCACCGTGACAGTCGCCGATCAGCGCGTATTCACGTAACGGAAGATATCCGGCGTCCGGTCTGGCCGCGTTCTCATACCGTTCCTGCGGTCCGTATCTCTCCGGACGAGCCTCGTTCGTCACGCTTCCGCCTTGATGCTCCGCACTGCGTCGATCGCGTTACGCGCCACTGTCCCGCTCCGAGCCCACTCTAACCCGCAGTCGGCCCGATCTTGCAGAAACCTCACGGTAGTCCCAACACGAAAGCGTGGCGCGTCAGCGCTTGCCGACAGGTGCGTCTACGAACCCAGAACCCTCGATCATCACGCCCGGTCAGAGCGTGGAGGCCGTACCTGCGTTCCGCTTCCTCTACCACACCTGTTTTGACTACGGAGGCGTAACTGTGAATGTCGCGGTTTTCGTCACGCCGTTCAGGGTCGCCGAGAGTGTGACGACTGTCGGCGAGGTCACAGGTGTCGTAGTCACCTGAAACGCTCCGATCGACAGGGAACCCGGAATCGTAACGCGACTCACCGACGCGACAGCGTCGTTGTTGCCATCGAGCGGTAACAGCATTCCGCCGACGGGCGCGCCCCGATCGAGAGTGATCGTTCCGGTGATGCTGCTTCCTCCCACGACGCGGTCGCCGGCGAGTTCGATCGCGCGCACTCGCGGACCGAGGACGGTGAATGTCGCATTCTTCGAAGTCCCACCGCGTGAGACGCTGCACGTCACAACCGTATCCACACCAACGGCGAGTGCGCTCGTTTCGAAGGTCCCCCGCGCCGACGTCGTTCCGAGTTCGTTGGAGACGCGCACAGAGATTGGAGTCAGGACGGCCGAGGCAGGATTGCACGACACGCTCACCGCGGTCGGGTTGGCAGCCCACGTTCCGGCGAAAACGACCTCGCCCGACAGCCGGCCGAACCCACTGGTGGCATTTCCAAGGTCCGGGAATCCGAGAGACAGGCTCTCAGGAAGTGGAGGCAACACGGTTAATGTGGTCGATTTCGCGTCCGGATCGTCTTCCTGCCGTAGCCCCTGAAAGGCGAAGACCGTAAAGCATGTTGTGTCGTCCACTCTGGGGGTCCGAAGTTGAAATGCTCCGATCGTTTGCGGGGAAGGGATCCGCGCGACGGGATCCTCGCCAATCATGATCGTGTTCGACGATCCGTCCGTGATGAACGGCAGAAGTGACCCGCTGATCGTTCTCACCGATCCGTCTGCAAAGGCGGTCGAAGGCAGAGTCGCTCCCGCGCAGCCTTTGATTTTTACGTTGACGTCGAAGCCCGCCGACGGCGCCGGTCCGTTGATCGAGACGGTTCCGTTCACCGTCGTACCTCCGGCCGCTCGCGGTGTGTTCAGGATCACCGCCGTGATCGAACGAGGCGAGATGGTCAACGTTGCTTGCGGCCCGCCCTGGCCTGTCGTGATCGTCGCACTCGACGAAACATCGACCGGCAGCGTGGAGATCGGAAACGTGGCACTCCGTTGTCCAGCAGCGACGGTGACGATGGCCGGAACCGTCGCGACGGTCGAATTGCTGTTGGTCACTGCAATGCTAAATCCCTGAACGGGCGCGGGACCGCTCAGCGAGATTGTTCCTGTCGCTCCTGCGCCTCCGACGATGCGCAGCGGTTGCGCAGTGACCGATGTGACGACCGGAGGAAGAACATCGAGCGAAGCAGTCAGTCCTGCGCCTCCATCATCGGCGGCGGCGAGGACAAACGTGACGTTCGACCCGACAGGCAGCGTATTGATCGGAAAGGAAACTGAATCCTGGTCCGCGGGCACAGTGACTGAGGCCGGATACGTCACCGCATTGATCCCTTCTTTCGAGGAACTCACCACCAGAGACAGGACGATGGCATTGTTCCGTAGCGCGACGTTTCGGCCTCCGGTGGGCGCTTTGCCATTGAGCGTTACCTTGCCCGTCAGCGGAGTCCCGCCGGTCACGGAAGGAGGAGAGAGCGAAAGCGTTTTGACAACCAGCGGAATCACGTTCAGCGTAGTGCTCACCGCAGTGCTTTGACCGGGTGCCGACGCGGCGATCTTGACCGTCGTGGAAGTCGTAACCGGAGCAGCGACGAGCTGAAATGTCCCGCTTGTCTGTCCTGGTCCTACGGTGATGGTGGCCGGCATGGTCACCTCGGTGCCGTCTCTCAACAGCGTAACGACCAGGCCTCCCGTGGACGGGGGATCACTCGACGCCGCCGGTGCAGCACCATCGAGTCTCACTGTTCCGGTCAGCGGTGTACCGCCGGTGATGGATGGAGCAGTGAGAGCGACGGAGGTGACAGTCGGCGGTTTGATGTGGAAACGAGTCGCTCTCACCACGTCATCGGACACGGCGATGATAGTCACGATGGTACCTGCAGCGACGCCCCGGGTGCTTACAGTAAAGTTAGCCTTGGTCTGTCCGAAAGAGACAGTCACGCCGGCCGTTTTGAGGGCTGTGCTGGTGATCACAGCAGCGGGAGAACTGCTCGAGATTCTGACGATCTGTCCCGTGATCGGAGCCGGGCCAGTGAGCGTGACCGTTCCGGTCAGGCTCGCGCCACCAACGACGCTGCTCGGAATGTCGATGCTGGTGAGCGTTGGCGGTTTCGTGTCCTGCGCGTACAGCAGTGAAGGGACGGCTCCGAACATCATGACCGAAAAGAGGAATGCAGTAAGACCGTCGCTGAACGTCGAACTCTTCCGCAATGACGTTGCATCGACCGAGGAGGGAGTGACGAGTCTTTTCATGAAGGCATCATCGCAGGCCCTGCGCTGGAAGACTATCTGATTCCGAATGAGAACCCGCGCTCCATAGATGTCGCTAGTGTCGTGTGGGGCCAGACTTCCAGGTAGGGAACACGCGTGCGCTTCGAAAGTCCAAATCGCACGCGTGTCTCATAGCTCTCTGCTGGTTGGAGACGAGCGGGTTTTTGATATAAAGGGTTTTGTCAGCGAACGATTCTTTGGGCATCGCCTTCGTCGTGTCGACACGGATGAAGAGCGTAGGATCTGGATCGGTGCGCATATTCGACGGCTCGAGAACGCATCCGGACGAACGTCCGGAAGGACACCGCACGGACCGTTCTGACAAGGCGTGGGCCGATCGTTTTTGGCGGTGACGCGCTGTTGCCACCCCAGCCAGTTCGGCACGGAGATGACCTGGGAAGCGCGACCCGCGAGCCCGGATATCACCTGGCTGTGAAGCACGCGTCCGGTGCTGTCGGTCACTCCGACAGCGAACGGTTGCATGATGGCGATCCCGGTTCGATTTTCAACCGTGAAAATTGAAGCTCGGAACCGGCACCTCGCGATGAATTCGACACTGTAAGCAGCGGGTAAGAACAATCCCGGAAGGGACAGTGAACCGACATCGGCACCACCATGAGTCCTGCGAAGTCCGAGCGCCTAGCAATCCGCGCAGGTTTACCAATGCGGGCCTCCATGAGAAAACTACTTCGAACAAGCAGCTCCGACAATTTCGTGCGCACATTCACTGCAGCAACCCTCAAAAAAGCAACCGGCAGTGCCGAACAACCGTTGCACTCGAGCTGATCGCTCCAGTCGCGCAAGTACGACCCGCTTTCCTTCAGGTTCTATCTTGCGTATCCTCCGCACCTAATCCATCCATGATCGCTCCCTCCTCAAGACTCGGGCCGTACGAGATCACCTCGCGCATCGGTGCTGGAGGCATGGGTGAGGTGTGGCGTGCGCGCGACACACGCATCGGCCGCGACGTCGCCATCAAAATTCTTCCGCCGGAATTTGCTTCAGACACCGAGCGGCTGCGACGCTTCGAACTGGAAGCTCGCTCGGCCGGCGGTCTCAGTCATCCCAACCTCGTGACCATCCATGATCTGGGCACGCACGAAGGCACTCCTTACATCGTCATGGAGTTGCTCGAAGGCGAGACACTGCGCGATCGAATCGGTTCCGAGTCGGCCTCGCGCATGCCGATTCGGAAAGCAGTCGACGTATCGGTCCAACTTGCGAACGGCCTTGCTGCTGCTCACGATAAGGGCATCGTCCATCGCGATCTCAAGCCGGAGAACATCTTCATCACCCCCGACGGCCGCGTGAAGATTCTCGACTTCGGTCTGGCAAAGCTGACGCTTGCTCAGGGTGGCGACGACAGTCGCACGCAGCAGCGGGATACCACGCCCGGAATGGTCGTCGGAACGGCCGGATACATGTCACCCGAGCAGGTTCGCGGTCAGGAGATCGACCATCGAACGGATATCTTCGCGTTCGGCGCAATCCTCTACGAGATGCTGACCGGCCACCGCGCGTTTCGCCGCGATTCCTCGGTCGAGACCATGAGCGCGATTCTCAACGAGGATCCTCCGGAGCTCTCCTCGCCAGCCAGCAACATTCCATCGGGAATCCACCGCATCGTGAGTCGCTGTCTCGAGAAGAGTCGCGATGAGCGGTTTCAATCAGCGCGGGACCTTTCGTTCGCGCTCGAGGCGGTGAGCGGCAGCACGCTCCCGCAGTCGGGAGTGGCAGCGGCTGCTCCTCCACGAGGCGTGAAGTTGAAGCGGCTGATTCAAATGCTCGCGGCACTGCTTGTCATCTCCGCGATCGCTGCTGCCTACTTTCTTGGCCGGCGTGCAACGCCTGCCTCGCCTGCAGCTCGACTGACTCAACTGACCTTCTCGGCCGGCGAGGAAACAAATCCTGCCATCGCACCCAACGGAGAGACCTTCGTTTTCGTGAGAGAGGGTGACATCCATCTTCAGCGTATCGATGGAAGAAACGCTCTCAACCTCACTAAAACTGCCGAAATCGAGGAGGGGGCTCCGTCGTTCTCACCGGATGGACGCCAGATCGCGTTTCACGCTGCTAACGGGATCTTCGTGATGGGCGCAACGGGAGAATCGATACGCCGCCTCACGACCATCGGCTTCGATCCTACGTGGTCCCCGGACGGAAAGCAGATCGCGTTCACGCGAGACGAGCCGACCCTCGATCCGCGAAGTCGCAACACAACAGTGAGTCCACTGATGGTCGTTGACGCCTCCGGAGGAGCACCGAAGCTACTGCTCAACAGCGACGTCGCGCAGCCACGCTGGTCGCCCGACGGCCGGCGCATCGCTTTCTGGGCGAATGACAACGCCGGGAGGCGCGACATTTACACCGTCGCAGCGACAGGCGCAAAAGAGAGCGTGGTACGCGTTACATCGGACGCCGCTCTCGACTGGAGTCCCGCCTGGTCACCTGACAATCAATGGCTTTATTTCTCCAGCGACAGGAACGGAACGTCGACGCCGTGGCGCATTCGCATCGACAGCGCGGACGGGACGACACGCGGGGAGCCGCAGATGATTTCTGCGCCGGGTCCGGCAACAGGATGGATCTCGGTTGCGGCGGATGGTCGCAGGATTATTTTTGAAACCATTAGCTACACGAACTCTCTGCGCACCGCGCGTTTCGACTCTGCGAAAAGTACGTTCACTCTGGCAGAGAAGCCGATACTCGACGGATCACTGCTCTTCCGTACTCCGTCTCCGTCGCCCGATGGATCAATGATCGCTTTTACGACCGAAGGACGCGAGGATCTATTCGTCATGCGCAGTGACGGGACCGACCTTCGTCAGCTCACCAATGATGACGCACGCGACCGCGGGGCTACGTGGACGCCCGACGGCCAGCGCATCGGCTTTTACTCCGCGCGCTCAGGTAGCTATCAGATCTGGACAGTTCGCCCGGACGGCAGCGAGCTGACGCAGGTTTCGAACGTTCCGGAAAAGTATCTGCCGAATTTCCCGCTCTTCTCGCCAGACGGCAGGAAAGTTGTCGCGGTAGCGCTGGAGGCTGGATGGTGGATGGCAGATCTGTCGAAGCTTCCGGTTACTTCCATCGAATTTCTACCTCAGATGGGAGGAAAGAAGGACGGCACATTCCGCGGGTTCTCCTGGTCGCCGGATGGCTCGCAAATCGTCGGCCGTTCCTGGACAAGCCGCAAAGGGATCTGGGTTTACTCACTCGCGGATCGCTCATTCGAGATGGTAGCGCCCGACGCGTACGGGGCCGTGTGGGTCGATAACCACCGCCTGATCGTTTTTGACGGGTCGAGGGTCAGGCTTCTCGACCTACGTACCGGTGCTGACCGAATTCTTCTTGCTGGTGAAGGCTGGAATCTCGACGGTGGAGCATCGGTCGAGCACTTCGTCATGCAGTCGAGCCGCGTGGAGCGCGACGTCTGGATGGCTACGCTACCCGCGGAGTGAGTAGCCGAGCTGTTCCCCTGCTCATCGTTTGAGCACGCGGACTACCAGTGGTCCCACAATCACGAGCCATGACAAGACTGCCATCAGTGCAGTAATCGCCACTGCCACGCTGCCGAGATCCTTGGCCTGCTTCGACAGCGGGTGGACCTCGACCGAGATGCGATCGACGATCGTTTCAATCGCGGAGTTGATGTACTCGGCCGATACAACGAGCATCGACGAGAGGATGAGAATCAGTCTTTCCACCCGACTCACCGGAAGCACGGCCGCAACGACTGACAGAAGAAGGCAGGCCATCGACACCTGCCGAATGGCAGGGTCATGCATCAGCGCGTGACGAATCCCGTCGGCCTGATGACGAGTGGCGTTGAGCAGACGCTGGAAGCCAGTGGTTTTCCAGGAGCGGGTGGCAGAGTTGGCCGTTTGATTCTTGCGATCTCGATTCACCGACTACCTCTTGTTTTGACTGGAATGAAGTGTAATCGCAATCCATGGCGGCGACGCGCCGGCAAGCACGCCATTTACCTCGACCGCAGCAAATTTCGAAAGGAACTCGGCGCGTGATCGCGAGTCGGTCTTCTCGAGTACGCCTGCCACGACTTCGCTGAAGCACGACGCGGCGTAGAGGCTGAGACAGCCAGTGTCTGAAAACGTGAGGCGGCCGCGCGACCGCAGCTCACCACCCATTAAGAGGTCGACTCAAAGCGATAAGAACGTGGAAAGGTGCGTCTGGACCTGAATGGACCGAATGAAACTGCTTTGATCGTGATCGTGCTAGGTTCTGGCGTCGTTTCTTTTCACCTACGCGATCGCAAATGCGAAAGAGGCGGGCCGGAGCCCGCCACTTCAGATCGCACTGGTTAATCCTATTTTGGCGTTTCAGAGTCCCGAACCTTGCGCTTCGCTAACACGCTTCGCTCCTCCGGCTGGCCGTATGCTTCGGCGTGGAGATAAGAACCTCGATCATTCTCGCTCTTTGCTTCTTCAACCGCGGTCCGATTCGCCTCGGCCCAAGGGTCTTTCCGGATGCCGGTCACTTGCCACGAGATTTTTGCGCCCGGCCTTCCTCCCGCGATCTTGAAGCGGTTGTTCACAAGCTCGTCAGCAATGTAGATAGGGTTGAATCCACCGATCGACGTGAGCTGATAACGAAACTCGCGGTTCAATGCTTCGAACCAGTCCGGCATCGACACATTTGCCTCACCTTTCGCGTCGAGAACGATATTGCCGTTGTAGATGTTCATCATGTCCGCCGATTCGACCGACGTGTGAACGAGGTATTTGTTCTCCGGGTCGAGAGGATGGTCGATTCGAAAGTTCTTGGTTGCTGCGGAAAGAGCACCCGTAACTTCCACGCGTCCGTAGAAAACACCCGCGCGACCGGCGCTGGCCGGGGTCGAGCCGACGATCGCCGCATTCGTGGTGCTGGAAGTCTCCGCGAGAAGTCCGTCGTACGTACCACTCGAGGCGACAAGCGCGTAATTACTCTGGCTGAAAAAAAATCCGCCGCGTCCGGACGCAGCGCTCGTTCCGCGCACCGCGTAGCCGGTTCCGAGGCTGTTCCCGACGATGGCATCTCCGGTTCCGCTGTTCTCACCGTAAACGGCGACGCCGGTCGGCGCTGCCGAAGCAGCAATCCCGTAGCCGCGTCCTGTTGCCCGCGTAACGATACCGTGACCATCCGGTCCGCCTCCGGTGACATCGATGCCGTAGCCGCTGCTCGCACCGCCAACAGCTTTCAAGCCGGGCGAGCTCCCACCACCCCGGGCAAGAACACCGATGCCGGCCGAGCTGGTGCCTTGCACACCCGTCCCATCGACGCTGGCGCCATACACGCCGTGATGCGGTCCGTAGCTATACCCATAAACACCTGTACCGATCGGCGCAGCGATCTGCGTGAGCGCAGTGATCGCGGCTCCTGTCGGCGGAAGCGTGAAGAGCGTGCCGGTGAGCCCGTATGTACCTCCAACGCCTGCCGCGCCGACCCCGTTCGATGAGGCACCCACTGCCCCCGTTCCCTGAGAACTAAAACCGCGAATGGCTCCCCCCCCGCCCGAGTTTTCGACGTTGAACGCCCATGACTGTGAGGCGGTCGTTCCGCCATACGGCAATGTCACGACTCCGGGATCGCCCTTGTCCCCCTTCGGCCCAGTCGCGCCTGCGAGACCCGTCGATCCGGCCAGCCCCTGCGGACCGGCGGGTCCCGCGAGCCCCTGCCCCGGAACGATGGCGTAGTCGTAGAAGCGGATCTCGTCGATGACGCCATTCCATGTTCGGGGATAGCCGGCCTGATATTCACGTGGGTTGTTGCCGATCGTCAGGAGAGACGATGTGAACTGAACCTGCTGGCTCGACGCACGCTCTCCTTCGAGTTCACCGTTCACGTAAAGGCGGAACCGCGCACCGTCGAAAGTTGCAGTGACGTGGTAGTAGGCACCGGGGGGGAACGTGCGTCGCGAAATGATCTGGTCGGATCCACAACCGGACGGGCCCGACGTGAAGAGGAATCGTTCCGTCGAAGGCACCCACGCCAGAAAGATTTGGTGGTCGCAGCCGTTCGTCACCTTCGTGACGATCGAGTTGCCGGCCCAGTCGTTGGTGGGGCCGAATCCGTCGGGGCGAACCCAGGCGTCGACCGAGAATTTTGGACTCGTAAGACTCGCCGAGCTCGCGACCTCAATAAACCCACCTGGGCCAAACTTCAGTCCAGTTCCCCGCGGCGAGGACGTGTAGCTTACGGCGTTCGCCGTAATTGGATTGTTCAAACCCTCGGAGTCGCTCGGCGATCCGTCATATGCGTAACGAGTGACGTACCCGGCAGGTGACGGAACATCACCGGAGGGGCCGCTCGGACCGACGTCGCCCTTAACACCTTGAGCGCCAGCAGCCCCGGTCACACCTTGCGGTCCGGCCGGACCCTGCCCTCCAGAGGTACCCGTGTCGCCTTTGATTCCCTGCGCACCCGTCGCACCCTGCGGGCCGACAGATCCTTGAATACCCTGCGCTCCGGTCTCACCTTTCGGCCCCGCGAATCCCTGTGGCCCAACTGGCCCGGCTTCGTCGAGAACGACCCACATTCCAGGTGTCCCTGCGACCTTGCAATAGTAAAGGGTCGCGGAAGCGTCGACATACATTTCGCCGGCGGCATGTGAACCTGAAAGCGGGGCTCCGACCGACTGTGCGAGTTCGAGCCTGAGCGGCGCGAGACCTCCCTTACCGTAAAGGCCGATCCCTCCAGTACTGGTTCCAACAATGCCTGCGCCTGTCCCGTTCGACGCAGCGTTGACCGCCGATGCGTAGCCCCCTGACGTAACAAGCATTCCGGGGCCTGTAGCATTAATTAGTTCGAGGACCGCCTGCGTTGAGTTGTTCTGGCCACTGAACGGCAACGTCACGAAACCACCCGGGCCCTGAACTCCGGTCGCCCCGGTGGTCCCTTGCACTCCCGTCGCTCCGACCGGTCCTATCGCGCCTTGAGGTCCCTGCGACCCAGTGTCACCTTTCGGCCCCGCCGCGCCGAGCGTCACGCTGAAGGCGTCGAACTGCGCTGCTGCGGCTCCGACGGCTACGGTCAGAAGATAGCTGCCGGGTGTGAGAGCGAGACCGCCACCACTCGCAACCGGAAGCAGCGCTTCGATCCGCACCGGCGAATAGGCGTGCAACGGTAAGGTATTTCCGTTCAAACGCACCGTAGGCAGGGTGTCGCTGAAGTTTTCGCCGCGAATGATCATGCGCAGCGGGACCAGCGAGTAATCGACGTCGGCACCGACGATCAACAGCTGGTTTGATGGACGCGTATCGCGTTGCGCGAACCCGCCAGGTGGGCAAAACAGAAATACCAGGAGTAGAGATACAAATCGTTTCATGGCACATCCTCCAGTTATGTTCGCGTTGCGCAGCAGCACGTCGTTGGGTTCCGAGAGACCTGACATGCAGTGCGCCGCGTTTCAGCGACTGCAATGAATTGTGAGGTTAGGGATTGTGTGATGGTAGGGAACTACTCTCGGCGGCGCATCACCCGAATGGGTGAATTTATGAATTCAATCCGACCGACTTTGATCAATCGCGCAGCACGAACTACTAAGATGCTTCGATCGTTCACGAAGATTTCATCGATCCGCGACGGCCCATCAGAATCCAGGCACCAGCGTTCAGATCCACCCTTCACTCGCCGGGTGAGCAAGCGTCCCGTCCGACACACTGCGAACTCGAACTGCCCATCAGGTTCCGATGAAGCTCCGTAAGAAACCTTGGTGCGGGAAAGACCAGAGGACGCACATACTTCCATCTCTGCACAACAGAATGACGGCGCGCACGCCGTTACCTCAACCGCAGCAGTTTCGACAGAAACTCTCCGCGCGATCGCGAATCGGTCTTCTCGAGTACGCCTGCCACGTGAGACTTCACCGTCTCCATCGAGACGCCAAGTTCGCCGGCTATCTCTTTGTTCGACAGCCCACGCGTCAGCAGTGTGGCAGTGGTTCGTTCGCACGGAGTGAATGCAGAACCTTCCACCATCGTCCCGTCCGCATTCATGCTCGTGCTCGACGGAGTGATGAGCAACATCAGCCATCGTCCTCGCCCTTTCTGCGACGGCCGCGATGGCTCGACGGAGTAACGCTGACCACTCGGAAACCGGATGGTCCGTTCATCGAAAACATCGGCGGGTTCGACCTCGAGAATCTCGCCGATGACCTTCGACAGCGGATGGGAAGGGCGCATCTCCAGGAGATCCTGCCGCAATCCTTCGGCCTGGAAGAATAGCTGCCCTCGACTGTTCATCGGGCGCAACTGCTTCAGGTGATCAACGATCAATACGGCCATCGGCAGACGCGATAGCGCCGAGCGCAGCGCTTCGTCTGTATCGACCTTTTCTCTGCTATCCATCGGAATTAGCAACTAGTTTGCGATACTAGGCGTTCCAAATCACTATTAATGTTCAAGGCAGGCACTCGCGTAGGCCCCTACGAGATCGCTGCGCGCGTTGGCGCTGGCGGTATGGGAGAGGTGTATCGCGCCCTGGACACGCGCCTCGGGCGCGATGTTGCCGTCAAGATTCTGACGCCGCACATCTCTGCCGACGAGGCGGGTAGAAAACGCTTCCTGCGCGAGGCGCAGGCCATCTCGGCGCTCAGCCACCCGAACATCTGTTCGCTCTACGATATCGGTCACGAGAACGGCCACGACTTTCTGGTGATGGAGTTTCTCGAAGGAGAGACGCTGGCACAGCGACTCTTAACAAGGGGTGCGTTGTCGGTGGACGAGGCCGTGCCGATCGCGATCGACATCGCATCGGCACTCGACAGGGCCCACCGCAAGGGAATCATCCATCGCGACCTGAAGCCTGCCAACGTGATGCTCACCGCCAACGGCGCCAAGCTCCTCGACTTCGGTCTGGCGCGTCTCGACACACGCAGCGAGGAATCGGCCGCCGCGCCGCTGACAACCGAGGGTGTGATGATCGGCACGATGGAGTACATGTCGCCCGAGCAGCTGAACGGGCAGACGGTCGATGCGAGAAGTGACATCTTCGCCTTCGGAGTACTGCTGTACGAGATGCTCACCGGCGTCCGTCCGTTCCGCGGTCTGAACCGCGCCAGCGTGATCGGATCGATTCTATTTGGTCAGCCCGAGCCGTTGCCGAAGGACGGCCCGGAGATCCCCCCACCACTCGAACGACTGGTCAACACCTGCCTGGAAAAAGATCCGGACAACCGTATCCAGACCTCGCATGACCTGCGGCTGCATCTGCAATGGACCGGTGAAGGGTCTGGCGCGAAGGTGCCGGCGGTGCGCCGTCGTGCACGTGTATTTCCAGCGGACATGGTGATGATCGCAGTGGCAACGTTCCTCACAGGATTCGTCGTGGCGGCAATGTTCAAGCGCGCTACACCTGCGGATGGTCGTCAGATCCGCTTCACTGTCACGGCACCAATTGCGGGGCAGGAGATCGACTGGCCGGTTCTCTCACCCGACGGAAAGAAGATCGGGTTCGTAGTCGAGGATGGGTCAGGTGAACGGACTCTCTGGGTCCGTGACCTGGCGTCACTCAGTACGAAAAAACTGGCTGGTACAGAAGGAGCCACGCAGCCGTTCTGGTCTAACGATGGCGGGTCGATCTGTTTCTTCTCGGCGTACCGACTGCAGGTTGCGAGGCTCGATGGAACTCGTCCGCAGAGTCTGGCAGCAGCTACCTCCCCTCGAGGCGGATCGTGGAGTCCATCCGGAGCGATCGTCTACACGCCTCAGGTGAATGCGGCGATCTGGACAACTAGCGCCGCAGGAACCGAACCGCGCGCCCTGACCCAGCTCTCAGCGCTGGACGTCACCCATCGCTGGCCTGAGTTTCTGCCGGACGGTGAACACTTCGTCTTCGTGATCAGAAGCCGCAACCCGCTGCGAAGTGGACTGTACGTCACATCCGTTCGGAACTCGCGGACGATGAAAAAAGTGGCTCCACTGCAGAGCCGAGTCGTTGTGACTCGCGACGGCTGGCTGCTGTTCATGCAGGATCGCAAGTTGTTGCGCCAGCGCTTTGATCTGGCGTCGCACGAACTCGTCGGCCAGCCGGTGGTCATTGCGCCTGACGTCTCACCCGACCTCAAAGTCACTGGCGCCGTTCGGATCTCCGCTTCGCATGACGGTCTTCTTGCCTTCAAATCATCTCCCGAAACGAGGAGCAGATTTGTGCGTGTCGACCGCGGCGGCAAACCTCTGCAAGTACTCACTGGACCCGGCCACTACGTCAATCCCGCACTTTCACCGGATGGCCAGACGCTGGCGTTCTCGAAAATCAACGAGGAGAACGGACGAAACGAGATCTGGCTCATGGACGCCCGCACCGGAGCGATGACGCCATTCATCGCGGATGACACGAACGCCGACGCACCGGTCTGGACCTTCGACGGCACGAAGATCCTCTACACCTCCGACCGTCGCGGCGCATACGAGATCTGGGAGCGGCCTCGTGGGAGTGTGGCTGTCGATCGTCTCGTCGTTCCGTCGCGCACATACGCGCAGCCGATCAACGTCTCCCGTACCGGAATGCTGTATCACTTCGCGACCCAGGAAGGGACGGGCACCTACTGGTTCAAGGCCAATAACGCTCCGCTGGGTCGGGCGCTTAGCTCGCACTTTGCGAATGCATCCGCAGGTGCTGCAGAGCTCTCGCGTGACGGCCGCTGGATCACGCACATGAAAGTGGCTCTCGATCAGAGAAGGTTCGGGATTGAAGTCGTAGCCCTCGACGATCCCGAGCGCCGACTGGATCTCGGCGGTGTGGGAGCGACACAGGCAGCATGGCGGGCTGACAGCCGCGAACTCTACTATGTCAGTGTGGACGGGTATCTCAAGGCGGTCGAGTTCAGCGACGGCCAGGTCGGAGCGACCACATCGCTATTCCGCCTTGCGACGCGAAGTACGTTTTACGCATCAGAAGACTATGTGGCATTACCGGACGGCCGGGAGTTCATCGTGCTCGAGCCGATTGCACGGCCCGGCATGGCCGAGGCCACGGTGATCGTGAACTGGGCGCAATCGGGGACGTGAGGGTGGGAGGGCGTACCGCCTCGCTGCGGCTGAAGCTCTCTCTGATGGACTGCTGCCGTGCTGTTTCCCGCAATCGAAAAGGCCCCAGCGTACCGGGGCCTTTTCCACTTGATGGCGATGAACTATCGCACTTGCAGGTTTCCGCCGCTGACGACCTGTTCGACGGTCTTCGTGCCATTCCAATTGCTCGAGAACCAAAGGCCACCGTTCTTGTTCATGACGGTGATAGCGATCCGGTCCGTGCTACCCGGCTCTCCACGATCGGTCATGTCGACCTGCAATGTCGCACCACCGTCGACAGGCGTCGGGTTGAGCGGATCGGTGATGTCCTGAATGCTTGCCTGACCGTTGAAAGTGGCGGTTGAATCGGGATGCGTGCTCGTGATCGTCGTGTCTACCACGAGCGAGTTCATTCTGTTGCCTTTGATCTGGTACACACGTCCGTTGTTGCGCACGATCGCGTTGATCTGTCCCTGGAGATTCGTGCCGCTCTTGTTGTACTTTACGTTGAAGCCGAAGTTCGTTCTCTTTCCGGTTTCGCCAGGCGTCAGTCCGGCCGACGCTTGGTTGATGAGATATCCGCCGCCGGTGATGAACCCGGTCATCGACCTGGACACCGTTACCACGGAGTTATCTTCTGAACTGTTGCGCGTGTAGTACCCGTCGATCACGATTCCGACCGTGAAGGCCTGAGAGTCCCCGCTTCCTGTCGACAGCGTCGCTTCGCAAGTGGCGGTCCCGGTTTTCGTGTCGCCAGCGGTCACTAGGCCGACCCCGGGAGCAGTACATAAGACTGCGTCTGCCGCGTCGCGGTTGACGAACTTCACGATCGCGTTGCGAATGTCGCCCGCATCGCTGTCGCCGCTGCCGATGATTGCGGTGATGTCCTGCACGGTGGCGCTGAGCGAGACCGAAGCCGTCGTGGCAGTCGCCGAGCCGGTTGACGCGAAAGTCTGGCCGGAATAGGTGGCGCGCGCGTCCTCTTTCGTGACAGTGAGCGTGCCATTTGTGAAAGCGAACGTGTAGTTAGCCGCGAAAAGATTTCCCGGTGTGATCACGATCGAATACACGCCCGGGCCGGTCGAAGGCGTAACGACGCTCGTCATTGCCGGCGAGCCACTCACCACGCTGGCAGTCTCGCCGAATGCAAAGCCGGTGATCGAATAGGTGAACGGCGGTACCGAATCGCTGTACTGCTTGCTCTTATTGGCTGCCGTCACCATCAGCTGCTTGCGAGTGATCGTAAACGCCGCGGTGTTGTAGGTGATGTCGTAGTTAGTGAGCACAGCGGCCGGGGAGAGAACTGCGTTGATGGTGTAGCTCCCGACCGCCTCGCCTGAGGCTCGACTGTAGGTCCCGATGACAGCGTCTGCCGTGAGGAAGCCGCTGGTCGCGCCAGTCAAGGCCGGGTCTGCCGAACCGTAGGTCTTGCTGTTTGCAGCAGGTGTGACCGAAGCCGGCTTCTTGCTGATCGTGAACGCCGCTGTGTTGTAAGTGATGTCGTAGTTCGTGAGCACGGCGGCCGGTGAGAGAACTGCGCTGATGGTGTAGCTTCCGACCGTCTCGCCCGAGACTCGGCTGTAGGTCCCGATGACGGCGTCTGCCGTCAGGAAGCCGCTGAGTGCACCGCCCAGGGGTGTGGGATCAGCGGAACCGTAAGTCTTGCTGTTGGCAGCAGGAATGACCGAAGCCGGCTTCTTGCTGATCGTGAACACCGCGGTGTTGTAAGTGATGTCGTAGTTCGCGAGCACAGCGGCCGGGGAGAGAGCGGCGCTGATGGTGTAGCTTCCGACGGTCTCGCCTGAAACTCGGCTGTAGGCTGCGCTGACACTGTCGCCAGCAAGGA
>JBKJUK010000389.1:0-6986 GCA_046590705.1 Thermoanaerobaculia bacterium | reverse complement strand
CGGCGCGGTTGATGTCGAAATTTCGCCCGCAGGCTCCCATCATCGCGCTCGCCAGAAGTGCTGGAATCGCTCGACGACTGAACCTTCTCTGGGGAGTTACTCCTTATGTGCTGAAAGATGCAGGGGAGTATCACGAGCAGATCGTGGTTCGCGTCGAAGAATTTCTTCTCGGGCAGGGTCTGGTCGAGAAGGGCGACCGGATCGTCATTCTCATGGGTTCGCCGATCTACCAGAGAGCGCGGACGAACCTCCTGCGCGTCCATCGCGTACTGGGCTGAGATTGGGGCCGGGGGCCGGGGCTGAAATCCGATGTTGTAGGAGCCATGCGAGGGCCGGACTGGGGAGTCCTTCCTTTTCAGTGGGATTCGGTAACTCGAGGATGGAAGTAATCTTTATGCTGTCTGGTTCAGGCTGGCAGTTCAGGCTGTACTCTGGAAGGCGAGAGGCATAGACTTTTAACGACGATTGAGCGAACCATGAAACGATCGATTGCAGCGACGGCGATGCTCCTGTGCCTGATTCTTCTTTCGGGTAGCGCGCGGGCTGATGCCTCCACGGCCATGGAAGTCATCGGGAGAGTCACTGACGCCGCCCGGCCGATCGAGAACGCACTGGTGGTCGCCTTCGACGTCACCGGCTACTACACGCGGCAGACCTTTTCGCTCCACGACGGCTCTTTCCATCTGGCAGCACTGCCGTCGAGCGTCTACCGTCTGATCGTGGTGAAAAATGGATTCATGCCTGGCGTGCTGACGATCTCTCCTGAACGGACAGGGCAGCGGATCGCGGTGAAGCTTCAGAATGAGTCACTACTCAGTCGCGAGCAGAAGAATCAGAGAATCTGGGAGATTCGTCGGGCGGTGCCTGCGGACGTCCTCAGGGAGCTGAACCTCGCGCTTCCCGAAGCCGTTACAGAAAACGAGGCGCCACGATTCCGCGGAGAGATGGCCTCGGTTGCAGCTGTGAGCGAGGGGAGTACTTCGGCGAATTACACGCAGACCGATCTCGGACTCGAAGCCCCAATCGGCGATGGCTGGAGCGTTGGAATCAAAGGTCGCCTCCATCGTACCGACGAGAACGGAGCGTTCACCTCGGGTGGGCATTCAGCGGAATCGAGCGGCATGAGTATGCGGCTGCAAACCGCACCGGGAAATACGGTGACGCTGGCTTCGACGCGCAACAGCTGGCGACCGACACGGTTGAGCGGCACCGAGGATGGTGCTGACCTCGAATGGCACAAGCTCCAGTGGGCAGGATCGTCCGGCAACCTGCAGGTGCGTTATCTCGCTCAGCAGAACGTCCTGGACCGCGAGGATCTTCACTCCAGCGAACTCTTCGAACTCACGGGCGGTTCGCATTTCAGGATCGGGACGGACGCCGGCGTGGACATCTCGGTTCGTCTACAGCAGGAGATCGTTCCCGGTTATACCGGCGATCTTTCTTTGAATCGTCGCGCTGATGTGATCAGCACTGCGGGCAGCAGGCTCACTTCGAATCTCGACGTGCGTTACGGCGTCCGTGCGTTTCTGAGAAATGGCGGCGGTCAGTTCGCGCCTGAGACCAGCGCGAATTTTCGAGTCGGAACCTTGAATTCGATTCATGTCAGCGGGCTATATAAAATGAAGTCCAGCGCAGTCGCAGACTCGAGCGCTCCTTCGCTGGCGCTCTTCGGCGACTCGCTCACATCAAGCCCGCTGTACCGATACTCGATCGGCTTCACCCGTGGAAACAAAGCCGGTGGCGAGATCGTTTTAGTTGCTTCGCAGTCGGGTTTCGATGAGGCGATTCGGGTGGTCTTCTCCGAAACCGACGGTCCGCTCTGGGACAGTTTCACCATTCGACCAGGCGACCTGCAGCGTGATGTCAGGGTGAGTTTCCAGCGGAAAGTCGCAGGCACCACGCAGGTAAATCTCGCCGCTTCCGCGGGAAGGACGATCGGCGTCGATCAGCCTCTCGAGGCAAGGGACTACTTTGTCGGCACTGTGGCCACTCTCTACCAGCCGAGTGGGACTTCGATCGACGTTTCCTACCGTTACGTCGATAAGGAGGAGTTCCAGAACGCCTGGAGCGATGCCGAAAACGAGCGACTGAACCTTCGCGTGGGGCAGAGCCTGCAATCGCTTCGTGCGCCTGCTGGAATCACCCTGCTGCTGGGCGTCGACCTTGCTCGTCAGGTGGCGCGTCCGATGTCGAGTGTCAAGACAGCAGCGGTGGAGCGCCGGTTGATCGGTGGCCTGGCCTTTTCGTTCTGAGCGAGGCTGTCGACGACAATTGATTCGACTTCAGGGCTCGCGGTAGGGGCGAACTGCGTTCGTCCGAATTCCCGGCCGTTCCGTGAAGAAGCACCGCAGAGCGGGCGCGCGCAACGTGCCCCTACAGAACCTCGCGCAAGGTGTCGACTGCGACGGTTCGTCGTATGAAGTGATGCCAGGCGCTTAGACCACTGGCCTGCGAATCTCTTCGACCAGCTTCTGAAAGCGAAGATTAAGGCCTCGGCCGATGACAATCTGCTTGAGGTAATTGAGCGAAGTGATTGCTGCAGGAATCCCTGAGATGCCGATAGGAATGCTGGCAAGTCTACCTACCAGTTGAATCGTTTTCTCGGAGCCGGAGTAGTCGGCGGAGCTGAAGTCGTTGGCCGCCTGGCTGTTGTAGGAGATCATCAGCAGGTAGATGTCCGACACGAGATCGCGGAAGCGCATTTCCTCGCCCCAGGCGAAGCACTCTCCATTCCGTACATTCTCGAGGAACTCAGCGATCGAGTCCGCCTTGGAGACCGTGTAAACCTTGGCCACGTGTTTGAGCGTATGAGCATCGGAGCCGCCCACCATCGACATGCGTCGACCTTCCGTGCGGAACGTATCGACGAGTTGCCGCACCATCTTGTTGTTTGAGGAAGCCATGGCCCCGTTGAGAACCTCGAAGATATCGAACATCTCGATCATCTCGCCGATGTATTTGGAGGCGACGTTTTTCATCCGGTAATTCTGCAGAAGGT
Organism: Thermoanaerobaculia bacterium; assembly: GCA_046590705.1. GTDB lineage: Bacteria > Acidobacteriota > Thermoanaerobaculia > Gp7-AA8 > Gp7-AA8 > JBKJUK01. The sequence continues at coordinate 3,988 of JBKJUK010000389.1, read as the reverse complement.
GGTTGACTGCAAAGACCAGATTCTGCGACTTCAGATAGGGAACCAACTCGCGGATGTCGGGACGTAGTTTCTGAATCTCACGATGCTGCTCTTCGTCGAGGTCGTACACGCCGATGTGAACGCGCTGGCCGGTCTCCGGAAAATAGGTCTCGACCTCTTCGGAGATGAAGAAATCGTTGATCTCAGGGTGCTTGTTGAGAAGGTAGAGAGCGCCGTCGATGGAGTCGTGATCCGAGAGCGTGACATACGACATTCCGCGCTCTTTGGCCAGCCTGTAGACATCTTCAGGGGAGTTATAGCAATCGCGAGTGTTGGCGCGGCGGAAGTACTTGAAGACCGAGAAACGGCTGTGACAGTGCAGGTCCACCTTTTTGTAAGCGGGATCTGCCAGAATTTCATGTGTGACCGGTTCGTTCATTCGATGGGAAGGCGGCGAAGAGTATTTGACACGGATTCGGAGCAGCTTTCTAGAGTATCTGTGTGACGATGGATGTCTGTAGGGGCGCGTTGCGCGCGCCCGCTCACCGGTGTATTTCACGAAGCGACCGAGAGAGCGGGCGAACGCAGTTCGCCCCTACGGAACTCAACGGAGCGAGGTCCGCACGTAGTATACGCGGAAGACCGAAGCTAATATGCCGACAAAACCGAAAGAAAAAGCGCAACAGCTCTCGGAGTGGCTGGAAGTCGACGTCCCGAGCCGGCTCCCCATCATCCCGCTGGTTTCATCTGTTCTCTTTCCTGGTGGCGTTCTCTCATTGCAGGTTGGGATTGATCGAAACGTCCGCATGCTGCGTGCCCTGCCCGACGATCACAATCTGATCGCGGCGTTCTGTCAGAAAAGCGGTGATAAGGACAACCCGAAACCGGAAGATCTCGCGAAAGTCGGCGTGCTTGCCGCTATCGTGCAGCGACTGCCGCTCTCCGAGGATCGCTATCAGCTGTTTCTGCAGGGAAGGCGGCGGATCGAACTGGTGCAGATGACTCAGTTCGAACCGTACTTCGAAGGGCGCCTTCGCGAGATTCCTCCAGCATCTGTTCCCGGTTCTCCGAAGATTCAGGAATTGGTGGCGCGCGCGATCGCCGTCTTCGAAAAACTGGTGGAAAGCGACTCACGCTACTCGTCCGAACTGCTCAATATTTTGAAGATGAATGTCGAAGAAGGTCCCGATGTCTTCGCGGATCTGCTGGCGACGTTCGTCAATCTGCCCCTCGAGGAAAAACAGCAGCTGCTCGAAACAGTGAACCCTTTGCGCCGGCTCGAATTACTCATCGACTTCGTGCAGCGCGATCTGGGGAAGGCGAATGTAGATCGCGATCTGCAGCGTCAGATTCAGAACTCGATCAATCGGCGCGAGCGCGAGAACTATCTTCGTGAGCAGCTCCGTGTCATTCAGGAAGAACTGGGAGAAGCAAATCCCTCCGACCGCGAGGCGGAAACCTATCGAGCGAAAATCGATGCGCTCCCGCTCGATCCTGAGTGGAAAGAGCAGTTACGACGCGAGATCAGCCGGCTGGCGATTCTTTCACCAGCGTCGTCGGACTACTCGGTAATCAAGGGACATCTCGACACAGTGCTGCAACTCCCATGGGTGGAGAAGACCGAGGACCGGCTCGATCTGGAGGCCGCCGAAACGATTCTGGATCTGCGTCACTACGGCCTCGAGAAGATCAAAGAGCGGGTGCTGGAGTTTCTGGCTGTGATGAAGTTGAAGGGCGATTTGAAAGGCCCGATCCTCTGCTTCGCGGGACCTCCGGGCGTGGGGAAGACTTCGCTGGGACAGGCCATCGCCGACGCTCTCGGGCGAAAGTTCGTGCGCATGTCAGTGGGCGGTGTCACCGACGAGGCCGAGATTCGTGGGCATCGGAAAACGTACATCGGCGCGATGCCGGGCAAACTGATCCAGAGCTACATCCATGTCGGAGTGACCAATCCGCTGATCATGATCGACGAGATTGACAAGATCGGAAAAGACTTCAGAGGTGATCCTGCGTCCGCTCTTCTGGAAGTGCTCGATCCTCACCAGAATCAGAGTTTCGTCGATCGTTACCTTGAAATCCCTTACGACCTGTCGCATACGTTGTTCATCGCCACGGCCAATATGCTCGACATGATTCCGGGCCCGCTGCGTGATCGGATGGAGGTCATTCGTCTGTCCGGTTACACCGAGCGGGAGAAGCTGGAGATTTCCAAACGGCACATCATTCCGCAGATGCTCGAAGATCATGGCCTAACCACGGCACACGTCACACTCGACGATGGCGCCATCCTCAATGTCATCCGCAATTACACGGCGGAAGCGGGAGTTCGAAATCTCGAGAGACAGCTGGCCACGATTCTCCGCAAGGTTGCCCGCAAAGTGGCCGGCGACGGGTCGTCAGGCTACGCAGTGACGCAGGACCTGGTCGAGAGCTACCTCGGGCTTCCGCACTTCGAACACGAGTTTGCAGAGAGGCAGCCGGAAGTCGGAGTCTCCACAGGGCTCGCCTGGACCTCCGTGGGCGGCGAGATCATGTTCATCGAGGCTACCCGGATGCCGGGAAGCGGGCGCACCACCGTGACCGGGCAGCTCGGCGACGTCATGCGTGAATCGGTGCAGGCAGCGTACTCATACGTGCGTTCGAAAGCCCGGGAGCTGGAGATTGATGACCAGGCGTTCAGCGACACCGACATTCACATTCATTTTCCGGCCGGCGCGATTCCGAAGGATGGTCCGTCAGCTGGAGTCGCGATCGCAACGACCATTGCCTCCATCATGGCTGATCGCCCGGTGCGTCATGACGTTGCCATGACCGGCGAGATCACCCTTAGAGGGAAGGTTCTTTCGGTCGGCGGCATCAAAGAAAAGGTCATGGCCGCGCAGCGCGCGAACATCAAGAAAGTCGTGCTGCCCGAGGGCAACAAGAAGGATCTGGATGAAGTGCCTTCCGAGATCAAGGAGGGACTGGTCTTCAGCTTCGCGGCGCGTGTCGAGGACGTCTGGGCAGAAACCCTGATCCCGGTGCTCATGGTTCGTGATGGCGAACGCCGCTATGATCAGGCAGAATACGATCAGGAACACAGTCGGAGCGAGCCATAGTGAATTTCAGTCCAGTACTCAGTAATTCAGCGATCAAGCCTGTCGGCCATGACCTTCTCGCGCCGTTCTCGCTCTTCACTAATTTCGCGACATTGCCTGCGAGTCAGGAAGGGCGCCTGTATCGCCTGGAACCCGTACTCGGTTCTCGTTCGCCGCGATGAAAGAACGTGGTTGCTTCAGCCGACTGGTGTTTGCCGGTGTGCTTTTCGTCGCGTTCGGTGCCAGCTCATACCTATGGTTCACGATCTTCGTCCGTGGACGTTCGGTGCAGACGCCGGAGTTGATCGGCAGGGATGTGTCACGAGCTTCGGCCATCGCGTCAGATCGTGGGATCGAGCTGCTGATCGACAACGACAGGGATCGCCACTCCGACAAAGTGCCGTACGGTGCAATCGTCTGGCAGAATCGCCCCGCGGGCAGCCTCGTGAAGCGTGGCGCTCGCATTTACGCAGGGCAAAGTCTTGGACCGCTGATTCTGGCGGTGCCCGACCTGAGTGGCCAGTCGCCTCGCACCGCGCTTCTGAGATTCAGTCAGCGCAACCTGAAATTAGGAAACATCTCGTACCTCGATCACGCGACGGGGAAGAACATCATGGCCTCAAATCCACCGGCTGGAACGGTGGTGAAGGGTCAGACTGCGGTATCCCTGCTGGTGGCCTATCCACCGGTGCCCATGCAGTTTGTGATGCCTGACCTCATCGACAGGCCAATCGCGGACGTGCGTCCTGTTCTCGAGAGCGCAGGGCTCTCAGTCTCGAATGTGCGCTATGAGTCTTACCCCGGAATTCTCGATGGGATCATCATCCGGCAATATCCGCTCAATGGCTCACCCGTGTCCGACAGGAACCCTGTTTCATTGGTCGTGAGCAGGCAGGAACAGATGAGCCTCGAGGGTGCGCCTCCGCTATGAG
>JBKJUK010000366.1:0-6270 GCA_046590705.1 Thermoanaerobaculia bacterium | reverse complement strand
GCTCCTGTGAGCGTGACCGTCTTTCCTGTGCCGACGTTCTTGTCTGCGAACGCCGCTGTTCCGCCGGTGAGACTCACCGTATCTCCGGCGATGGCGCCCGTGACGTTCCGCGAGGCGACTGTCGCATTCGTTGTTCCGTCATACACGCGGCTGCTCGCTGTGAAGCTTCCCGTCACACCAAGTGCGGTGATATCGGCGGTGGTTGTTGCTACCGAGGTGAGTGTGTAGTTCGCTGCGTCGGCTCCGCCGAGTGTGGCTCCTGTGAGCGTGACTGTCTTGCCGGTGCCGACGTTCTTGTCTGCGAACGCCGCTGTTCCGCCGGTGAGACTTACCGTATCTCCGGCAATAGCTCCCGTCACATTCCGCGAAGCGACTGTTGCGTTGGTGGTTCCGTCATACACACGGCTGCTCGCCGTGAAGCTTCCCGTCACACCCAGGGCTGTAATGTTGGCCGTGGTCGTTGCTACCGACGTGAGCGTGTAGTTGGCCGCGTCGGCTCCGCCGAGTGTGGCTCCAGTGAGCGTGACCGTCTTGGCGGTGCCGACGTTCTTATCCGCGAAGGTGGCTGTGCCACTGAGCGTAACCGTGTCGCCTGCGATCGTGCCGGCTACATTGCTCGAGGCGACCGTCGCATTCGTTGTCCCGTCATACACACGGCTGCTCGCCGTGAAGCTTCCCGTCACACCGAGAGGGGTGATGTTGGCGGTGGTTGTTGCTACCGAAGTGAGTGTGTAGTTAGCCGCGTCGGCTCCACCGAGTGTGGCGCCGGTGAGCGTTACCGTCCTGGCCGTTCCGACGTTCTTGTCTGCGAACGTCGCCGTCCCGCCGGTGAGGCTCACCGTATCTCCGGCGATGGCTCCGGTGACGTTCCGCGAGGCGACTGTCGCATTCGTGGTTCCGTCATACACGCGGCTGCTCGCTGTGAAGCTTCCCGTCACACCAAGTGCGGTGATATCGGCGGTGGTTGTTGCTACCGAGGTGAGTGTGTAGTTCGCTGCATCCGCTCCGGTGAGCGTTGCTCCTGTGAGCGTGACCGTTTTTCCTGTTCCGACGTTTTTGTCTGCGAACGTCGCGGTTCCCCCGGTGAGACTCACCGCATCTGGACTGATCACGCCCGTCACAGTGCGTGAGACGACGGTCGCGCTGGTGGTTCCGTTGTACACACGGCTGCTCGCCGTGAACGTTCCCGTCACCGCAAGAGGACTGATGACCAGATTACCGTTGGCGGAACCCTGGAAATTGTCGTTGACCAGCGTCGCCACGACTGCATACGTCCCGACAGCTTTCGGCGCGGTCGAACTGCCGTCATAGGTGATTGTGAAGGTGCTCGTTCCGGTGGCGCTGGTCGTTGGGGAAACCGTTTGTGCTGCACCGTTGTAAGTGCGCGCGAGGCTTCCGAGGTTGACTGTCGCAGTGGCCTTATTCACGACGAGGACAGCTCCATTCGAAGGAACTGACCCGCAGGAGTTCGTGAAAACAGCGCGGTAGGTGCCGGCGTCAGCTGTCGTGATATTCGTGAGATTGAAGGTTGTACTGGTTGCGCCAGCGATCGCGGTTCCGTTCTTCTCCCACTGAACGCTGGTTGAATTGTTGGCGGCCGCGCTGAATGAAACGTTATCGCCGACAGTCTGTGTAGCGCCTGCAGGCTGCGTCGTGATGGCAACCGCGGGAGTGATGCTTGCCACCGCGCTGCCGGTCATGGCACAGGCGCCCGTGACCGTCGCGACGGTATACGTCCCAGCGGTCGTCTGCGACCCAAAGGTGATGGCGGCTCCGGTTCCTGCCACAGCGCTGCCGACGTTCGTAGCGCCTCTTTTGAGTTGGTAACTCACGTCAATTTGAGACCCACTGAGGCCAACCGCGACCCCGCTACCGCCAGAGCAAAAAGAACCTCCGCCGGTCACACTGAAAGTGCCGTTGACCACGACAGCCGAGCCAGTCATCAGGACGTTCGTGCAACCGCCTCTCGACGCTTTCACGGTATAGGTTCCTGGCGTCGTCTGGGCTCCGAAGGTGATCGCAGCGCCGGTTGAGCTTCCACTAACGATCACCCCCAGGGCTGCGCCGTCGCGGAAGAGTTCGTAGCTGACGCCGTTTTGAGAAGCGACAAGCCCTACCGTGACAGAGCCACAGCTGCCTGTCGACGACACGGTTTGTACGGCCGGGCAGGACTGGGCCCAGGCGGACGAGACGCCGATAGCCAGCATCAGAACCGAGATAAGAATGCGCGTCACGTGCTTGAACGTCATGGAAACTCCCTTTGTGTCTCGATGAATCGGCCCGCTTAGCGGGGGATTGGAAAACTACAGCGGAGTGCTAGAGATGGTATCGGTTGAATGACCACGGCTTCGAACATTCCATTTTTCAGTTTTTCGGGAACGGCCTGGAGCGTCGTGGCACAGAGCGGCATCCTAGTTCGGCGCCGTCAAAGCATCGTCAGAGAGCTTTTCGGTCCAAATTTTCCGAGCGTACTCGCCTGGCTCGACACATAGATTCACCGGTCGTCGCAATCAACTTTTTGCGCAGAGACGCTGAATCCCCAGGAAGTTCGTCACTGAAGCTTTGACGCCGTTCGTGCAAGCAGGAGGGACTGAGATGGTTCCTTGCAATGGAGGGAGGGCTGACTTCCGGAAGTTCACAGACGCCCCAGGCCGTCCACTGCAACGACTTGTCAGGTCTGGCTAACCCAGGTCAGTTACGGCGGGGAAGTACCAGAAGCACTCCGAGAAGAAGGAACCCGACGCCGAGAACGCGGACTGCCGTGATCGGAACTTTCGAAAATGCCAGAAGCCCGAAGTGATCGAGGATCAGAGCTGCGAGAAGTTGTCCTGTTACCAGCAGAGATACCAGAACTAATGCCCCTACTCGTGGTGCAAGCACCATCGAGGTGGAGATAAAGACCACTCCGAATATTCCTCCAGTCCATGCCCACCAGGGTGTTTGCGCAAGGATGTCCTTCGGCAATCGACTGGGAAAGAGAAGGACGATAAGGCCCAGGGCCGCGGTACCGACCACGAACGAAATGAATGCCGCTTGCAACGGTGAACCGAGCGTCAGGCGGAGGCGTGCGTTGATTCCTGCCTGAAGCGGCATCAACGCCCCAGCGAGAAGGCCGGCCAGGAGGAGAGGAAACGCGGAAGCTTTCAACATACGCTGATTGTAAATGGAGAAGAAAGTTCACGGAGTACTTTGCTCCGATCTTCGAGAGGTTCAAGACGCGCTGTACGCGGGTCGACAGAATCGGCGCACATGTGTTCTCGCGTACACATCACCGCGGCATTTTCGCGCGTATCTCCTCGAACCAGTTGATCACGACGTTAATTTGACCGCTGGCGCGTGTAGGATCAGGGCCTTCAGAGATGACGATCCGTCCGTCTCTGGCAATGTCGTAGTCAGCCAGGTTGCGCTCGAATAACAGTTGCGGCGGTGCGGCCGCGAAGCCCGGTTCCGTCTTCACCGCCACGGACAGCAGCTTCGTGCCGTCCTGATAGACGATTTCGTCCTGCTTCACCCACCGCGGATTGTCTCCGCCGCTGGTCGAGATCTGCCACCGTCCGGGCGTGCTTCCCATCGACCGCACGTAGACCTCGGGTCTCCCCGATTCGTCGGAGGAGTAGGCGATCCACTTGCCGTCCGAGGAGAACGTGGCTTCCCTCTCTTCGGCTGTGCTTTGCACCAGATTGCGCACCGTTCCGTTCATCGAGATCAGCACGATGTCGGCAGCGGTATCTTTACGGACCACATTCGCTACGAGATGACCACCGTCCGGAGATGCATCGTTGGCAGTCGTCGACTCTTCTGCTGACAGTCGCCGTTCCTGGTCACTGCCGTCGGCGGCGCGCGAAAAGATCTGCCACGGTGCCGAGCGTTCGGAGGAATAGTAGATGCGCGATCCGTCGGCGGACCAGATGGGATTGATCGTCCGAGCCCCGGGAGATGAGATGCGCGTGCTGGTTCCGCGCACGAGGTCAAACGTCCAGACGTCGTTTCCGCGCGCTCCGGAGATCTTCGTGCCGTCCGGAGAGAAACGCGGGTTTACGACCGGGAAGGAAGGGAGTGCTCCTTCGATGCGGTTACCGTGACGATCGACGATCGCGGTTCGACCGCCTTCGTCCATGCCGACTCCCGGCGAGAAATACACCAGCATTCCGTTCTTCGAAAAAGCGTACTCTGCGCCGCCCGCGGTGTGATTGGCGACGCCCTGAATGACCTCGACAGCATCGCCCCGTACTTCCAGTTTTGAAGTGTCGAACGGCACCGCGTACAGAGAGTTCCCGCGCACGTAGACGAGGTGTCCGGTGGAGAGGTAGCGCGCATCGCAGCCGCCTTTGATGATGACCTTCCGTTCGCCCGTGTCGAGGCGCTGTGCCACGATCGTGGCGTCGTCCCACGATCCGCCGTATCCGATCGAGTAGAGGATGACTTTGCCTCCCGGCAGCGCGTGCGGCCAGCGGTGACTGCGCTCCCCGGCTTTTCGATCGACCTTCGAGACCACAACCGGCGTCCCGCCGACGGCAGGAACTCGCTCAATGCCGCCGTAGAAGAAGGGGCAGAACACGATCGTGTCATCGGGCAGCCACGCGGCTCCGCGCGGATATGAGGAGGTCGTCAGGACGATCGGTTGACCACCGGCGAGCGAGATCTTCATAAGCTTTTGATGCGCGAAGAACCCGAGCCACTTGCCGTCCGGCGAAAAAAACGGCTCCGAGGCTTGCTCGGTTCCTGGAATCGGCTTCGGCTCGAGTTGGTCCGTCAGCCGCTGAAACAGCATCCGCGATTCCCCACTCTTCGTGCCGTAGACGATCCTGGTTCCATCCGGCGAGATAGCGATGTTTCCGTAGACATTGCCCGGGCTCACGGTGATCGTATTCGGAGCCGCAAAGCGCATGACGCGCGGGGTCTCGTGTGAGCTCCAGAACCGCCAGGCCACCAGCGTCGCAGCTAATGCGACCAACGTCATCATCGCGGCCACTGCCGTCGTGATTTGCGAACGCCTGCGGCGCTGGCCGAGATCAGGCACAGACGAGATGCCGCTCTGCGATCCCGCGCCGGCCAGCCACTTCAACTCCTCGCTGATGTCGTGCGCGCTCTGCCATCGCTCCTGAGGTTCTTTGGCCAGGCACCGCTCGATCACGTGATCGAGCGCGAAGGGTGACAGCGGGACCAACTCTCTGATCGGCCGCGGCGTTCCGCCGACGATGGCGGCGATGAGACTGGTCTTCGTCTTCCCGTCGAAAGCTCGTAGTCCGGTGGCCATCTCGTAAAGCACCGCGCCGAGCGCGAAGATGTCGGTGCGTGCGTCGGCTTCCACTCCTTCGAGCTGCTCGGGCGCCATGTACTGAAACGTGCCGAGGATCGTGCCTTCGCGCGTGAGCGGCTTCTGTATGGTTTCGCCGTCGGTAGTGAGCTCGATGACGGCGCTTTTGGCGAGGCCGAAATCGAGCAGCTTCGCACCCGACTTCGTGAGCATGACGTTGGCCGGTTTGAGATCGCGATGAACGACGCCGGCGCGATGGGCGCGATCAAGCGCCTCGGCGATCTGCGCGCCATAGCGCAACACCTCGGCGAGTGGCAGCGGTCCTCGCGCAATGCGATCGGCAAGCGTCTCGCCCTCGAGCAATTCCATGACGAGGTAGCCGTCGCCGACGTCGAACAGAGTGCAGATGTTCGGATGCGAGAGCTGCGAGATGGTTCTGGCCTCACGCTCGAACCGAAGTTTCAGCTCCGCATTGGCTGCAAACTCAGCGGGAAGAATCTTGATGGCCACGCTGCGCTCGAGACGCGTATCGCGCGCTTTCCACACCTCTCCCATCCCGCCCGCGCCAATGCGCGCCACGATCTCGTAAGGTCCGAGCCTGGTGCCTGCCTGCATTCGATGGTTGTGAACGGGAAGGATTATGCACGTTTACGGCTGCATAGTGTTAGATGCCCGTGCGGCGTGCGCGTCACTCGCGCGCCTCAATACTTTAGAGGGGGGCGGCCTTCTACTCCGCTTTTGAACTGGCGCTCCGACGGGGTCAGACGCACACAAAGCACGCGCTCCGCTTCGACGGGGTCAGACGCACACAAAGCACGTACTTATCTGGAGCTCCCAAGGTCAGACGCACACAAAACACTTTCGCACGCAGCGTACGAATAAGTGTGTGTTTTATGTGCGTCTGAACATCCCTGTCGAATTTGCAAACGTTTTTTAGGTTGTCTTCAGTCCTTCTGCAGGTAGTCGCGGTCATTCCTGAGCATCGACCAGATCACTCGGACGAGGTGCCGGCC
>JBKJUK010000359.1:0-5571 GCA_046590705.1 Thermoanaerobaculia bacterium | reverse complement strand
GTCCTGACGAAAGCGACCCCATCTCCCGCTACGGCAGGACCGATCTCGCCGGGATGAGGATTCCGGCCATTCAATCGTCGACCACGGCGCTGGACCACGCCACAACTGTAGGTCGGGATGACGTTTCGATCGGCACAGTCGAACATCTTCTGGCTGCCGTCTTCGCTTCAGGACTGACAGATCTCGAAATCAGAATCGACGGTCCTGAGATTCCGATCATCGATGGGAGTTCGCTGCCCTTCATGCATCTGATCGAGGCCGCCGGGATCCGCACGCTGAACGAACGCGTCGATGTACTGCGGATCAGAAAGCCGATTACGATCGAAGAGAACGGTAAACGCATTTCGATCTCCCCGGCCTCCACACTGTCCATCAAGTACCGGATCGACTTCCCGCATCCGAGCATCGGGCGGCAGTCGCTCAATATTGAAGTCGACGCGGATTCGTTCACCCGTAAGATTGCACCAGCGCGTACCTTCGGCTTCCTTCGCGATGTGGAGAAACTGAGGGCTGCCGGTCTTGCGCGTGGAGGGTCTGTAGAGAACTGCATCGTGCTGGACGATCATGGTGTCTCAAATGGTGCTCTGCGCTTCCGGGATGAGTTCGTGAGGCACAAGACTCTCGATCTGATCGGCGATCTTGCCCTGATCGGCAAACCGCTGGTCGGAGAGATCCAGGTCTATAAAGGCGGACACGCTCTACACGCCCGCCTGGTGGCCGAGATCATCCGTCAGGCCGATCCATCGGATCAGCAGCAGCACTCCGAGTCTCCGCAGCCCGGAATCTCCGCCTCGAATTAAACCCCCGCTGCGCGGCTACTGTGGTAGAAAAGCCACACATGTTTCGTGCACCCGGAGTTCTTCTCGTTCTCGCGCTCGGCATTCCTCTGGCGCGAGCGGAAAAGTCACCTTCCATCGCGACGCTCTCCGCTTCGTTGAAAGACACCTCCATCTCAGTAAAAGCCAGCGCATCGGATCTGTTGAATGACCGGCTGCTCCAGGATCTGCAGAACGGGGTCCCCGCGACGGTTACATATCGACTCGAGTTGATCAGGAAACGTCCAAACTGGTTCGACTCGACAGTCGGGACGGCCGCGATCGAGTTCACGGCCTCCCGCGACTCCATCACACGCGAGTACCTGGTCACGAGCCGGCGAAATGGAAGACTGATCCGCTCAGATCGGGTCACTGGTCTCTCCGCCGTTTCGCGGCAGATCGGACTTCTCGAGTTGCCTGACCTTTTCAATACAACTCGGGCACCCTCGAAGCTGCGTCTGCGTGCGCGCATCGAATACGGCACCGAAGTCGCGCTGCTGATCGTTCCCAGCCTGAAAGCGTCCGACTGGAAACGATGCCGCGTACAGGACCAGCGGGATCGCAAGTGAAACTCCGCTCACTACTCAAGTATCGAAAAGACCCGCGGTTCGTAGCGACGGTGCCGCTGGCGATTCTGATCATCACCATCTTCATCTACTACCTGATCCAGCGAGCAAAGGAGCTGAGTCCTGGAGCACTGAGCAGCCGCCTTCTGCTGTTCGTTCTCTGGAACATCAACCTGATCCTCATACTCGGGATCGTCTTCGTACTTCTGCGCAGCCTCATCAAGCTGGTCCTCGAGCGGAAGCAGGGGATCCTCGGCTCACGGTTCCGCACCAAGCTGGTGGCGACCTACATTGCCACCTCTCTCGTGCCGATCATCCTGCTGTTCGTCGTGGCAACCGATCTGCTGCGGGTATCGATCGACCGGTGGTTCAACATGCCTGTGCGGACCCTGCTCTCCAACAGTGAAAAGATCGCGCAGATCGCCGAAAACCGAATCATCGCCGACACGGCCGGAGCGGCCGAGGAGATTGCGCGCGCTGCTTCGGAGGACGTAGGGGACGTGGAAGGACTGCTGCGTCATGTCAGGCAATTCCACAACGTCGATCTGGTGGGCGTGTACCGGAATGGTGCGGTGGTACGACTGATCGTCGATCCAGGCGCGCCGGTGCACGAGATTTCTGAACCCTCGGCTCGGTTCTTCGAAGAAGTCCGGATCAGCGGTGTGGCGCGTCGAATCGAGAACACACCGGGCGGCAAATGGATTCGCGTCGCCATCCGGTCGGGCAGCCGGCAGGGGGATTTCTCCGGCTTCGCTGGTAGCTTCGTGCCAGCGGAAACGAGCAGGCTACTCGACCAGAACGTGATCGCCCACCGCGAGTTCCAGCAGCTCGACTCGCAGAAGCTCGCTCTGAAAGCATCGCAGACGTCCCTGTTTCTCACGGCCACGCTCTCCATCCTCTTCGGAGCACTCTGGACAGCGATTTTCATCTCTCGCAGGATCACGGTCCCCATCCAGGCACTCGCTGAGGGAACCCGTACTCTCGCGGGTGGCAACTACCAGCACAGAATCGGAGTCGCTGCCACCGACGAGTTCGGACTTCTGATCGGCTCATTCAACTCCATGGCCGGACAACTCGAGCAGCAGCGCCAGGCGCTGACCGACTCGAACCTGGAGATGAGCGATATCAACCAGAGACTGGGCGAAGAACGGGCCTATCTCTCCACGATCCTGGAATCGGTTTCTACGGGGATCATAGCTTTCGGAGAGAACCTGGAGCTTCTCAGTGTGAATCGCGCAGCGCATCAAATTCTGCATCTCGATCCCGATGCTGATCATCGCTCCCTCGAAGAACTCTTCGCCTTTGACCTCTCTCCTATTCGCGACTACGTGGCGGAGTTGCGTGTGCGCGAGCCCCGCTCGCGCGAGATCACTCTATTCAGGAATGGCGAGATCAGGTACCTCGAGCTTTCTGCTGCGCCACTGGAGCAGGATCGCAAGCGTGCCGGTTGGGTGGTTGCACTCGAAGATCTCACTCAGCTGGTGCAGGCGCAGAAGCTGGCAGCCTGGAGCGAAGCCGCGCGCCGCATCGCGCACGAAATCAAAAATCCACTCACACCAATTCAACTTTCCGCCGAGCGGATCGCGCGGAAGTTCGCCAGTGGCGATCCCAACATGGAGAAAATCATCAGCGAAGGATGTCAGACCATCGTTACAGAAGTTGGCCAGCTGAAGCGGATGGTCGACGAGTTCTCCCGGTTCGCACGCATGCCCGCGGTTCATCTGAAGCAGACCGAGATGAGTGAGATTTTCGACCAGCTGGCGCGACTCTATGACGACGTGAAGCAGGGCGTGACGGTGCGTGTGGAATGCGAGAGACCTCTTCCGGCCGTTGTCGATCCGGAACAGATCCGGAGGGCGCTGATCAATCTCCTCGATAACGCCATCGAAGCCACGTCCACCGGGGAAATCGTCATCACCGGAAAACGGCGAGATCGCATGCTGGTCCTGACCGTCAGCGATCCGGGTCGTGGCGTGGCCGACCGTGACAAGGAAAAATTGTTCATCCCCTACTTTTCCACCAAACAGAAAGGCACCGGGCTGGGCCTGGCCATCGTGCACCGCATCGTGAGCGATCACGACGGAAGAATTACCGTGCAGGACAACCGACCTGCGGGAACACGCTTTGAGATCGAGATTCCCTGATCCGATGGAGACAGATTGCCAAGAATTCTGATCGTCGACGACGAGCCGTCCATCCGGAAAACACTCGCAGACATTCTCGAAGATGAGAGTCACTCGGTGGAGGTTTGTGAATCCGCAGAGGAGGCCCTCGCTCTGTTCGCACGCCAGAGTTTCGATCTGGTGTTCGTCGATGTGTGGCTCCCAGGGATCGATGGACTCGCGTTTCTCGAGCGCGTCCGAACGGTGGATGCTACGACGCCGGTCGTGGTGATCTCAGGTCATGGAAATATCGATACGGCAATCCGGGCCACGCGACTCGGCGCATATGACTTCCTCGAGAAACCTCTATCGCTGGACCGTGTCCTTCTCACTGCGCAGCACGCGCTCTCGGACCGAAAGCTGCGCGACGAGGTCCGCTCGCTGAAGTCGCAGTTTCAACTCGACGAGATGCTGCTCGGGGACAGCGAACCAATGCGCCGTCTCCAGCAGCAGATCCGTAACGCCGCTCCCTCCAACAGCCGGGTGCTGATCACTGGCGAGAACGGGAGCGGCAAGGAAATCGTGGCGCGCTCGCTTCATCGGCAGAGTAGGCGAGCTGAGAATCCCTTCATCGACGTGAACTGCGCCGCCATTCCGGAGGAGCTGATCGAGTCAGAGCTGTTCGGTCATCGAAAGGGAGCGTTCACCGGAGCCAGCGACGACAGGAAGGGCAAGTTCGAACTCGCAGACAGCGGCACCATCTTCCTCGATGAGATCGCCGACATGAGCCTGAAAACCCAGGCCAAGCTGCTGCGCGTTCTGCAGGAACAGCAGTTTCAGAAGGTAGGCGGGCAACAAACCATCTCCGTCGATGTGAGGGTGATCGCGGCTACCAACAAATCACTCGACGAAGAGATCACCGCAGGCAGGTTTCGGGAGGATCTGTTTTTCCGCCTGAACGTGATCCCGATCGAAGTCCCTCCTCTCCGTGAGCGGGGCGCCGACATCCAGCTGCTCGCCGATTACTTCCTCCGCCGCTTCGCGGCCGAGACCGGCCGGCGACCGAAGCGGCTTTCGGCAGATGCCATGGGGCGGCTCCGGATGTACGACTGGCCGGGAAACGTGCGCGAGCTTCGCAACCTCATGGAACGTCTCACCATCCTGCACGAAGGAGAGATCGTCGACGCTGCCGACGTCCGCATCGACGAGAGACAGAACCGCACCGTATCCACAGATCTCTCACTCAAGGAGGCGCGAGAAGAATTCGAGCGCCAGTTCATTCTGCAGAAGCTGCGTGAGTGCGGAGGAAACGTAAGCAGGGCCGCCGAACTCCTAGGCGTCGAACGCTCCAACCTCTACCGCAAGCTGAACGCCTACGGAATCAAAGTAGATCGAGGATGAGAAGAATGGAGAATGCAGAATGGAGAATGCAGAATGCCGCTGCCTCTACATTCTCCATTCTCCATTCTCCATTCAACATTCTCCATTCTCTTGACAGTCCCTGCGGCCAGCGCTATCGTACACGCCGGTTGCGGGAATAGCTCAGCGGTAGAGCGCAACCTTGCCAAGGTTGATGTCGAGGGTTCGATCCCCTTTTCCCGCTCCAAATCGAACGCAAACCAGGGCCCTGAAAGGGGCCCTTTCTTTTTCCTGATTACCTTACGCGCCAGGGTCGACCGCTCTCGAATCCGCACTCGAAAGCAGATGGAAAGTGCTGAATCGTAAAACGGCGTCCATCCCAGTGAAGCGACAGGACATCGAAGCGGATCAGCGCCGGCTTCCATGAAGACGCCTGCAGGTACTCCTCGGCGGCGGCAATCCTCAGTTGCTTGACGCGGTCGACCGCCTCGAGCCCCGCACCGGCGAAGGTCTGCTGCCTCGCTTTAACTTCCACAAAGACCAGCAGTTCTCCGCGACGAACGATCAGGTCGACCCCGCCTTCCTAGTCCGGAAATTCTTCTCCAGCGACCATGCGTCTGAACATCCCTGTCGAATTTGCAAACGTTTTTTAGGTTGTCTTCAGTCCTTCTGCAGGTAGTCGCGGTCATTCCTGAGCATCGACCAGATCACTCGGACGAGGTGCCGGCC
>JBKJUK010000309.1:0-6648 GCA_046590705.1 Thermoanaerobaculia bacterium | reverse complement strand
CCGCTGATCAGAGTCTGACTTTCCCTCTCCCGAGGGAGAGGGTGGCGCGTGGTCTATACCTGGCGCAACCACCCTCTCCCTCGGGAGAGGGGAACAGGAAGTCGTTAAAGCGATTCCGCTGGCTGAAAGAACTCCCGCATTCTCTCGAAAAGTTTCGCCTCGGCCTCGTCGGAGATGTCCTCGCACATTTGTGAGTTGATGCGGGCCATGAGTTCGTGCCGCGGCATTTCCTCATGAACCGGATAGATGTGCATGTGAAGGTGCGGCACGGACAGACCGAGTTTCATCAGAACCGCGCGCCGGGCACCGGTGACATGCAGGGCGACCCGTTCAGCGTGATGAAGGAGAACCATGAAATCGGATGCTTCTCGGGCGGAAAGCTCGGAGAGGTTCTCTACGTGGCGTGCGTTCACAACCACCAGATGAGCACGCGTGGCGCGATCACGATGAAAAAAAACCGCGCCGACGCGCGACTGAACCAGCACACGCTCGTCAGGAAAACCGTTTTCGATCTGCTGGCAGAGTTCGCACATGGTTTGACGCAGTAGTTAGTAGGTTGGTAGCCAGTATCCAGTAGCCACGTTCGGTAGCATTCTACTGCGGCCCGGCTGCGGGGCTCTCCTTCTTCACTGCCACTCCTGCTACCATCGCGCGCGCTCAAGGAGAATCCCGCATGAATCAAATACCCAATAAGGTCATCTACTCGATGATCGGCGTCAGCAAGTTCTACGAGAAGAAGCCGGTACTGAAGGACATTTATCTCTCCTATTTTTACGGGGCCAAGATTGGCGTCATCGGACTGAACGGATCAGGAAAATCGAGCCTGCTCCGCATTCTGGCTGGCATTGATAAGGACATCGTCGGGGAGACCGTGATTTCACCCGGCCACACGGTCGGCTTCCTCGAGCAGGAACCGCGTCTCGACGAGACGAAAACCGTGCGTGAAATCGTTGAGCAGGGCGTGCAGGAAACAGTCGATCTGCTCAAGGAGTACGAGCAGATCAACGAGAAGTTCGGCGAGCCGATGTCTGACGATGAGATGACAAAGCTTCTCGAGCGTCAGGGAACGGTGCAGGAGAAACTCGACGCCGCCGACGCCTGGGAACTCGACAGCAAACTCGAAATGGCCATGGACGCGCTTCGCTGTCCCGCTGGCGAGACGCTTGTGAAAGTTCTTTCAGGTGGAGAAAAGCGTCGGGTGGCACTATGCCGGCTACTTCTCCAGGAGCCTGACATTCTGCTGCTGGACGAACCGACCAACCATCTCGACGCTGAATCGGTGAACTGGCTCGAGCAGCACTTGCAGAAGTACCCGGGCACGGTCATCGCCGTCACCCATGATCGCTACTTCCTCGACAACGTCGCCGGATGGATTCTCGAGCTCGATCGCGGGCAGGGCATTCCATGGGAAGGGAACTACACATCGTGGCTCGAGCAGAAATCGACCCGACTTTCGCAGGAAGAGAAGTCTGAAAGCGACCGGCAGAAAACGCTGCAGCGCGAGCTCGAGTGGATTCGCATGTCGCCCAAAGGACGGCAGGCCAAGGGCAAGGCCCGTATCAACTCCTACGAAGAATTGCTCAGTCAGGAGTCCGTGCAGAAAGCGCAGGAACTGGAGATCTACATTCCGCCAGGCCCGAGGCTTGGCAATGTCGTCATCGAAGCAGACAACGTGAACAAGGCTTTTGGTGACCGGCTCCTGGTCGACGGAATGACCTTCGCGCTTCCTCCCGGTGGACTGGTCGGAATCATCGGACCGAACGGCGCAGGTAAAACGACGCTGTTCCGCATGATCATCGGCACCGAGTCAGCCGACAGCGGAAACATCCGCCTCGGAGAAACAGTGAAGCTCGGCTACGTCGACCAGAGTCGCGATTCGCTCGACGGATCGAAGACGATCTGGGAGGAAATCTCGGGAGGCACCGATCAGGTACAACTGGGAACCAAGACCATTCCGTCTCGTGCTTACGTCGCTCGCTTCAACTTCTCCGGCTCCGATCAGCAGAAGAAAATAGCCGGTCTTTCCGGTGGTGAGCGCAACCGAGTCCACCTCGCCAAGATGCTCAAGGAAGGCGCCAACGTCCTGCTGCTCGACGAGCCGACCAACGATCTCGATGTGAACACCATGCGCGCACTCGAAGAAGCGCTCGAGAATTTCCCGGGATGCGCCGTGGTGATCAGCCACGATCGCTGGTTCCTGGACCGCATCGCCACGCACATCCTTGCCTTCGAAGGCGACAGCAAAGTGGTCTGGTTCGAAGGGAACTACTCGGCCTACGAGGCAGATCGGAAAGCGCGTCTAGGCGCAGCAGCGGATCAGCCCCACCGGATTCGCTATCGTCAGCTCACGCGGTAGTCGCGATCGGCTGCAGAGGTGGGCGCGTCGCGCGCCCGCCTCACGGCGCTTGTACTGGTCCTCGCGATGCCTGTGTGGCACAGGCAATCCTGCCTGTGACGGGACCGTCTGACTTCGAAGCCGATGGCCCTAAGCATCAAGCTGCTGCAACTCGGGATACCGGCATCTCAATCATCGTTCTGCGTTCACCTGTCTTGAGGGGCCGAGTTCAGCTCTCAGCCCACAATTCTTCACCATCCGCGATCTGCGCCTCACAGGCAGGATTGCCTGTGCCACACATTTCCGTGCCTCACTTTCTACTTTCTTACTTCATCGTTCTGCGTTCTGCGTTCATCAAAGATTAAGCCGCACCTTCACCCTGGTGCTGCCACTGACCTGGTTACCTCGTGCATCCACACCGCGGATGGTGATTTCAGCCGTAACCGTCCGCAGCAGTACTTCTCGCTCGATGATTCGGTCGGTCGATACAGGGAACTGCAGATTCGCTCCGGCGGCGATGGAGGTGGGATAGTTTCGCGATCTGATCTCATCGGCTGCGTAGTGCCTCTTTCTGAGCGGCACACTCCCCAGCAGAAAGACTTCCACGTCGATCGCGGTCAGGATTACGTCGACTCCACCAGTCTCCCGCAACGAGACTTCTGCCGAGAGTCGATAGAGGTTCTCGCCGATCGGAACGGCTACAACCGGATTCGGCAGGAGCACCGCCTCGAGACGGCCCTGAATCGGATCGACCGTAAGTTCACGAGGTCCGCAACTCGACAGTACCAGCAGGATCGCGGGCAGGAGAGATGCACATCGTCGCCGAAGAGAAGTCAGTAAAACAGTGTAACTTCGTGAGCGAACGGATCGACAGAAATGACCTTGAAAAAAGCAATTCATACGACAGCAATCGCCGTCGATGCGGGGTTGGACCGGCTTCGTCAGCGAAATGACGGGCCCCTCCCTGACGACGCCAGAATCGTAGCCTTCCGTGATTTCGGGACTTCAGAAACGCTCAACCTCTCCGGAAGAGTCCTCCGCGGTGTCTCTCTGAACGCTCCGCACGCAGGGACTTCACCCTGGCTGAATCTCCTCGATAACCTCACCAGCCTTGCCAGTCGGGAAGTTCCGAACGCCACCGTGCAGGCACGATGCGGCGAAATCGCGCTTGAAACGGTCAGCGACGACGAAGGCTACTTCCGACTCGAGATTCCACTTGCCGAAACTCCGATCTCACAGACCTTGTGGCGTGAGGTTCAACTCACACTCAAAGGTGGTAGACCGGGCAGTGAAACCGCAGGATACGTGCTCGTCCCTGCTGCGAACTGCGCCTTCGGCGTGATCAGTGACATCGACGACACCATCGTCCGAACCGACGCCGCACAACTGTTGAAAATGGCCCGTTCCGTCTTTCTCAACAGTGCAAAAACGAGAGTGCCCTTCGAAGGAGTTTCCGCGTTCTATCGCGCTCTCCAGGCGGGACCCGCGGACAGCGCGCTGAATCCTCTCTTCTACGTATCCAGTGGTCCCTGGAACTTCTACGAGTTCCTGATCGAGTATCTGAAGAATCAGGAAATCCCGTTTGGTCCGCTCATGCTGCAGGACTACGGCATCACCGAGAAAAAATTCATTCACTCCTCGCACGACGAGCACAAGCTGCGACAGATCGATCGCATTCTTTCCACATATCCCTCACTCCCTTTCGTACTGATCGGGGACAGCGGGCAACGGGACCCGGAAATCTACGAGGCCGTGGTCGAGAAGTATCCGGGTCGTATCCGTGCGATTTACATTCGGGATGTGACTCTCGATCACCGGGACGTCATCGTAACGGCGGTGGCTTCGAAGCTACAGACTCGAGGCGTCCCGATGGTCTTCGGCGAGAAAACCGATTCGATGGCCGAGCATGCCGCAACTCTCGGCCTGGTCCGCCCGGCCGCCGTCGAAAAAGTCGACCAGCAGAAGAAGATCGATCACGCCATCAAGTAATCGCCGAGAACAACACATGCAGTCTCGGTAGAGACTGTTACCGCTGGGAGCGCGGGAGAAACGAGTCGCCGTCATTCCGAGCGGCGGCGTGGGTGGGTGCGAGGAATCTAGGGACAGGGACCGCGCTGGGAATGTCGAGCGCGAACCCTTCGCGTAGATTCCTCAGTCGCACCACCATTCCTAATAAAAGTGCGGGCGCGGCATGCTCCTTCGGAATGACGATCCGCGCACAGAGCAGGAGGAGTCGGCCCGCGAACCTACAGTGCCGCTCAGACCTCGCTGGCTCTCTCGAGTAAGATGCCACCTAACTTCTCATGTAAGCCGAGGTAGTCGGTCATGAGGAAGGTGATGTCCGGATGGACGGTCTGCGCCGCCAACAAGGCCCGCGGCAGATCACCGGTCACATGTTTTCCGGTGTGCAGAAAGTATGGGAATGCGATGATCGTGTCGGCACCGGCGCTGGCGCAAGTGGCGATGGCCGTCGGAATGTCCGGCTGATTCACGTCGAGAAAACCGACTTCGACGATCGGATAAGTTCCCGCTGATCGCACCAGCGCCACCACCTTCTGTACGTCCTCGTTGGACTCGGCGCGGGGGCTGCCATGCACCATGATCAGAAGCGCTTTCATTTCCCCTCCGAAGAACGTGGGCAGTACTCGGTGCCGTTGGTCGGGCATCGAGTCGAGTTCCTGCAGAATTCCAGAGGAATCGTCGATCTGATCAGCCAGTCTCCTGGTGGACGGGCACTCACTTCCGCCTGAAGGATGATTTCCGCGATTTCCGAGTGAAATCCGATCGGATCGGCGACCCTGATCGGGATGCCGGTGAAGCTGGCGCGCAGTTCATCGATGGCTCGAGGGAGATCGTCGACCACGAATTTTCCCGCGACCAGAAAGTACGGCACGATGGCAATGCTGGTTGCTCCGCGCGCGATGCAGCGCGAAACCGCGCTTGCCAGATCAGGGGCGCTGTAGTTGAGGAATCCGACTTCAACCACCGGCGAATCCGGCTGCATCTCCATGGCTCTCGCGAGCCGCAGGAGATTCTCTTCGGCGCCGCACTGCACGCTGCCGTGACTGAAAAGGAGGATGGCCTGCATGACACCTCCAGTATGGCTCATGAGAAACGCATTCACTGTCAGAAGAATGTGAACGACTCCTTGCTCGAGCACCGTGCGAAAATAGAAATCGATGACACACCATTTTGCTCCCGCCTGGTTTCTGCCGGGCGGTCACCTGCAGACCATGTGGGGCCGCGTTGGGCGCCCTCGCCGGCTCGTGGAATTGCAGCGGGAAAGCCTGACCACTCCCGATGGCGACGAGTTGCTGCTCGACCATCTCGAAGCCGCTCCCGGAAATGAGAACGCTCCCCGGTTCATCCTGTTACACGGCCTGGAAGGAAGTAGCTACTCGGTCTACATACAGGGAATGCTCAAGCAGATTCATCTGCGTGGCTATCCTGCGACCGCAGTGAATTTCAGGTCCTGCGCCCGGGATCCGCAGAATATCCTGCGGATGATCCCGAACCGGCGTCCCCGCCTCTACCACTCCGGCGAGACCACTGATCTCGAATTCGTGGTGCGAACTCTCAGGTCGCGCCGTCCGGACGCCCCACTGCTCGCCTTCGGCGCTTCGTTAGGCGGAAACGTGCTCTTGAAGTGGCTCGGAGAGAACCCTGGACAGAAAGAGATCTCGGCTGCAGCCACGCTCTCGGTTCCTTACGACCTGGGAGCCGGGGCACGCTTCCTGGAGTCGGGGATGGGCCGCTTCTACGTGGCCACATTCCTTCGCACGTTGAAACGAAAAGCTGCCTCCCTGATCACGGAGTTTCCAGAGCTGCGAGATCGGATGGACCTCGCCAGGATTCGAAGAACTTCGACCTTTTACGATTTCGACGACGCAGCCACAGCCACGCTTCATCACTTCACAGGCGCTGATGATTACTACGCCCGGTCGAGTTCGATCCGCTATGTCGACTCGATCACCACTCCAACTCTCGCCGTCAGCGCACACGATGACCCGTTTCTTCCCCGCAATGTCCTCGAAGAGCTGCAGAGCCGCATCTCCTCCGCCGTCGAGCTCCGCATCACCGAGGCTGGAGGCCATGTAGGCTTCGTCTCCGGGCGGCATCCGTGGGCCTGCACGTACTGGGCGGAAGAACAGATTGTGCGGTGGCTGCTCTCTTCTGATGAACTCAGAACGATGAAGTAAGAAAGTGAGTCAACCTAACGGTTTCTGTTCGAGCCGCTCGACATGCACACTGTCGCAGCAGTCCGGGGCAACGGCATCCCGATGAGCGCGCGAGGCTCGCGCAGGAATGCAAGG
>JBKJUK010000155.1:0-25050 GCA_046590705.1 Thermoanaerobaculia bacterium | reverse complement strand
GATTGCTTGAAGACATGCCTATCAGAGGGTAAGTTCTCCTCACTTTTCTCAAGGCTCCGTCCTTTGGAAAACTGCGTGCCTGGTGCGTGAGCGCATGCACCGCGAAAACTCGAAAAGAGGACCCAGGGAGTCTTGACAATCGGGTTTTGACCAGATCAGACTAATTTGGATTTTGACATCGTGGCAGAGACAGTAAACATTTACGAAGCCAAGACCAGACTCTCGCAGTTGGTCGATCGTGTCGAGAAAGGCGAGGACGTGATCATCGCACGAGCCGGTCGTCCGGTGGCCCGACTCATTGCGTTTCGCCCGCCTGCCGTCGTCAGGAAACCGGGACGGATGCGCGGTCGTGTTCGGATCTCGCGCAATTTCGAAACACCTCTTCCTGACGATTTGGTTGCCGGGGACGAGGCTATTCTCGCTTACACAGTCAGGCAGGTTACGATCCCCTCATTGCATGATCCAGATCACTTTCTGGACCGGAGTGGGGGCCAACTCATGGCTTTGTTGATCCGGGCTTGATGTCGAGGTCATCTGAGCCGCCCCATACCTGGCCTGTGCAATCATGAAGCGATGCGAATGGTCATGTTCCTTCGCGGTATCAACGTTGGCGGCGTCCGCGTGCCGATGGACGCCCTCCGCCTGCTGCTCGAGGAGGCCGGACTCACTGAAGTAAAGACCTGGCTGCAAACCGGAAACGCGATGTTCAGCTCCGGAAAGACTGCAGTGAATCTCAAGAAGGACATCGAGAAGCGACTCACTGAACGATTCGACTACGAAGCGTTCGCTCATTTTCTTTCCCTCGATGAACTCCAGAAAATTGTCGCGTCGTATCCCTTCAGCACGCCGGAGGGATTGCATCGCTACGCGATCTTCTGCAGTTCAGATGCGGTCGTGAAGGAGCTAACGACCGCAGCAGGAGATCTCGCAGGAAACGGCGAACGACTCGCACCCGGGGACAAAGTAATCTACTGGGAAGCACCGAAGGGAACCACGACTTCGTCACAATTCGGCAAGCTCCTGGCGAAGGCTCGCTACAAAGCCACGACAACCGCGCGAAACCTCAACACGCTCGAGAAGATGATCAGCGATGAGGTGTAAGAAACGGCGTTTCCCAAACGGCCGGGGGAGCGGGCGAAGGCACTTCGCCCCTACGAGTTCTGCATCGCATTGTGGCGGATCGAGGTTGTGTGGCACAGGCAATCCTGCCTGTGGCGCGCTGAGCGGGGTTAGCTCGTCATCCCGAGCGGCGGCGTGGGCGGGTGCGAGGGATCTACGCGCAGGGAACGCGCTGAATTCCGAGCGCGTAACTTTCGCGTAGATTCCTCAGTCGCTCCGCCATCTGCGCTCAACACCGAGAATGGCGTGCTCCTTCGGAATGACGGTTTCGACGTATCCGCTCTCCATCTCGCAGATCGCAGACGGTATGATTCCCGACGAAACTTCAAGAGGTGAGTCAGATGGACGAGACGACACTACAACTTGTGCAGCGGCGCGATCGCGGACTCATTCGTCACGCGGCTACTGCGTATGGCAGTTCCCTGGAAGGAATCCCGCTCACCGTCTACCTTCCGGATGACGGACGTGTCGACGTTCTCGTTCTGGCCGCCATCCACGGTGATGAAGCCGAGACCACCGTGGTCGTATCCGAGGCGCTTCGCTGCCTCCCGGAAGGTCAACTGAAAAGCGCGGTGATCCTTTGCGGTAATCCTGACGGTATGCTGAGAGGAACTCGCGGTAATGCGCGCGGAGTCGACCTCAACCGCAACTTCCCGACCTCCAACTGGAGTCCTGATGAAGTCTTCCATAAAACGCGTGAGAGCGATGCCCGCGACATCGCACTGACCACAGGCGCACGCGCAGCCTCTGAACCCGAGACCTCAGCGCTGCTCCGCCTGCTCGACAAATTACAACCGCGTGCGGTCGTCAGCATTCACGCCGCACTGGCCTGCATCGACGACGCCGGCGGCTCACACCTCGGGCGGCAACTCGCAGCCCGCTGCGAACTTCCTCTGATCACTGAGATTGGCTATCCGACGCCTGGCTCGATGGGAACGTGGGCCTCCGAGCAGAAGCTGAATCTCGTTACCTGGGAGTTCGAGGCCGCCTCTCTGTATGACCTCAAGGATCGTCACGTCCCGATTCTTCTCGACCTGATGACAGGCCGGTTCGTACTCGCTCAGGAGTAGCGCGACGATGCACATTCTCATCACGGACTCAGGGGTTGGCGGACTTTCGGTCTGCGCCTACGCCGAACGATTCGTGCGGCAGCGTGGATTCTCTGAACCGGTTCGACTGACGTTTGCCAACGCCGCTCCCGCAAATGACTACGGCTACAACACTATGAAAACGCGCGCGGAGAAAATCGAGACCTTCGACCGCTTTCTCAGGAATGTTACCGAACGCTTCGCACCCGATTTCATCTATGTGGCCTGCAACACACTGTCAGTGCTGCTGCCAGACACGCCATATGCCCTGCGCGCGCAGATTCCGGTCAAAGGAATCGTGACGACAGGAGTCGAGTTGCTGTTGCGCGAACTGGAGGCCAGTGCAGATAGCGTGGCCATCATCTTCGGCACACAAACCACCATCGACGCCGGCACGTACCCGCGCATGCTGGCGGAGAGAGGAGTCGACTCTTCACGCATCATCAGCCAGGCCTGCCCAGGACTCGCCGACACCATCTCGGAAGATCGGGAAGGTGCGAAGACTGAGGCGGAGATTCGGGTCTGGGTCAACACCGCACTGTCAAAGTTGCCGCGGAACGATGTGCCCCTCGTCGCGGCGCTGGCCTGCACACACTACGGATACCGCAAGGATCGCTTCGCCTCAGCGTTCGCTGAAGCTGGCGCACGGGCGACGATCGTCAATCCGAACGAGTGCGCAGTCGATGACATCTTCGGGCCGCAACAGGATTCCCCAGCTTCTTCGACAGTCGAAGTCGAGTTCGTGACGCGATACAAAATCCCGACTGCCACACTGGAAACCCTCAGCTGGTTTCTAAACGACATTTCCCCAACGACGATCGCGGCGATGCAGAACTACAAACACATCCCCGACCTCTTCTGACAACGAGAGAGTGCGCTGGCCTCCCCCGAGGGAGAGGGAAGTACTCGCTCCTCACAAAGGCCCGCCCCTGCTCGCGATGACTAAGACCTGCGCTGCTTCTGTCATCCCGAGCATGCGCGGGCGGTTGGGAGGGGCAAGGGACCTCACGTTACGCACGATGGAACAATCGCCAGCCGAATGATCACTGCAGGGAACTACATCGTGCGACACGCCGGAGATCATTCGTTCCACCGTCACGCTCGCGATGACAACGACCCGCGCACAAATCAAACCCAGACCATCTCTCCCGAGTCCACGAAGAACAGACCTGCGCTGGTTCTCTGCGTCGTGAGCTGCTGCCAGAAGCGTGCGTAATGTTCAACCTGCGGCTTGTAATACTCGACCAGCGACTCGAGACGACCCGCCGTGGAGTCCGACTTGTAGTCGACCACGAACCATTCATCCGACTCGCGGAACACCAGATCGATCGCGCCATGCAGTAAGGTCCTGGCCGGCCCGTCCAGGCCAAACTCAGCGGAATCGACCGTGATGGCGAACGGCACCTCGACGTAACGTTCCTCAGACTCGAGCACGCGACTCCACACTGGAGAGCGGCGGACCGCCGCGATCAGCTGCAGCACATCACCAACTTCCGCCGCATCGCGTTCTTCGTCCTTCAGCAGATTCCGCGCGTACAGTTCCACGTCGAGCGAAGGCCTTCGAAGAATCGCCTCGAGCAGACGATGCATGACCCTGCCCCACGAAGTTCCTCGCCCCAGTCCCTCTTCGCTCCGCAGCAGTTCGGCATGATTGCCTTTGACCAGCTTCGTGATCGGAAGCACTGAGTAGGACGAGTCACGTCCGCGCTCGTACGACTCGGCGAGGAGAGCAGAAACCGGACTGAAATCAATAGTGTGTGGAAACCGCAACTGGCCCTGCGCGGACACTTCAGGAAGCATCGGAATCGAGTCGGCAGGTCGATCGACATACTGACTCCAGGCACCTTCGTCTCGCCACGCGCTGCGACGTATGCCAAGGATGAGCATGTTCTGCGCGCGCGTGGCCGCGACGTAGAGCGCACGTTTCTCTTCGGCGAGCTTGAACGAGGTTTCGCGTGACTCGAGAGCTGCCCAACCGCGCGGCAAGGCC
This sequence comes from Thermoanaerobaculia bacterium, assembly GCA_046590705.1. Taxonomy (GTDB): domain Bacteria; phylum Acidobacteriota; class Thermoanaerobaculia; order Gp7-AA8; family Gp7-AA8; genus JBKJUK01. Next base: position 20,853 of record JBKJUK010000155.1, on the reverse strand, counting down.
ATGGCACGACGAGAAAACTTTGAATCTTCGAACAGGCCAAAGTAGCCGATCGACTCAGTCCCACTTCGATCGATGAACGACTCCACCGGATGTCGAAAGATGTCGCGCGGATCAATGAGGAACACCACCGGTGCTTCCAGTCCTTTCACCTGATGCAGATTCATCAGCCGCACAGCATCGGCGCGAACAGGATCGACGTCCATCTCTTCGATCTCACTGGCCGGCTCGAGCAACGTCTCGATCTGCTCGACGACCTCCGCCAGCGAGCCTCCCTGCGCTGACAACTTCCGGGCTCGTGAGAGTGCGTACAGCAGATTGCCCCCACGAGTACCGCTCTGCAGTTGCGCCGATGCGGAGGCGAAGACGCCTATGCGATCGAACAGCCTTGCCAGCGCCGCCGCAGGCGGGAGCTTCTGCGCCTCCGACGAAGAGCTGCGAAGAAGATCGAATGCCTGCTTCAGTCGAGTGTCAGAGACTTCGGGCACTTTCACGTAAACGGTGAAGCGTCCGCCGGCTCGGGCAAATTCGTAGAGAGCCTGGTCGTCGATCCCACACAGCGGTCCTCGCAAAAACGCAGCGACCGAAATCGAGTCTTCAGAATCGAGCAGGCAACGAAGAAGCGGCAAGAGCGTTCGAAGTTCTTCTGAGGCGGAAAAGGACTTGCCCCCTGTCACCTCGTACGGGATTCCCGCAGCCTCGAGCGCGCGCGCATAGCGCCCGATATTGCTCTTGCCCCAGCTCACCAGCAGAATGTCGCCCCACCTGAGTGCACGCGTTCCGCGCTCGGTTTCGATCTGCGTTCCGCCATGCACGGCATCCCTGATCCATCGAGTCAGCGATTCAGCTTCCGCCTGAGCCACTCCACCGACCACTTGAGCGGGCGTCTCCAGGCGGAACACTCCCGCCATCGCGCCTTCCGATCGATGGGCATGGAGATCGACATGCGCTGCCTGTCGGCTCAGCGAGACATCATCGGGACTGAACATCACCGAGAAGTTGCGGTTGACCCAGCTGCAGATCGACGGGAAGGAACGAAAGTTCGTGGAGAGTTGCAGCAACTCGCCACCGCTCTCTACGATCCGCTCGCGCACTTCGAGATACGTGCTGATATCTGCACGGCGGAAGCGATAGATGGACTGCTTCGGATCGCCGACCACGAACAATGATCCGCGTCTGGGCCGCAGTTCTTTCCAGCGAAGCTCTTCCACATCTTCGCCGGTCAGATAGAACATCACCTCCGCCTGAAGCGGATCCGTGTCCTGAAACTCATCCACCAGTAGATGCGTGAATCGCTTCTGGAAGTAACGACGCACAGTGGCGTGGTCCCGGAGTAAATCCCGCGCATGAAGCAGCAGATCCTCAAAGGTCAGGGTGCCATTGCGCCGTCGCTCCTGCGCGAACTCCACAACGCCCGGCTGCAGAAACTGAAGTACCAGACCATGGACGTACTCGCGCCACTGAATCAACGCCGGCGCGATCGTGCCGGTCACCAGCGTCACATATGCAAGGCCGGTCTGCTTGATGCGAAGCTTTCCGTCCGCGGTGTCGCTCCAGTTCCTCTGCGTCGGCTTGATGCTCTTGTGATTGGCATCTTCCAGCAATTGCAGTTTCGAGCGCACGTCGTCAAAGTCGCGACCCCCGCGATGCCGCAGCAGCTTCCGCATCAGTTCTTCGAAGCCGTCCTGTTTGACGCGCATCAGATCCGTCGGTAACTCAGGTTTGATCTCGTCGAGAAAAGAGTTCAAAGCCATGAAAGCGCCGTCGAGATCAGGCTGCGGAGCCTCATCGAAATGCATTCGCACATCGGGGAAGCCGGTGAGGGTGCGGAATGAATCCTTCATCTTCTCGATGGAAATGTCGGCGGTCCGTAAGCGAGTTAGATGCTCATCTCCCCTCGCCACCGCCCGCTCGATGAAGGCCTCATAGAAGCGGTTCGTCAGCACTCGTGCTTCGCTCGCTTCCACTTCCGTAAACTCCGGATCGACGGAAGCCTCGATCGGACGCTCGCGCAGTAGACGCGCACAGAACGCATGTGTCGTTCCGATGAAACAGCGTTCGATCTGCCCTAAGGCGTCGCTGATACGCTGTCGTTCCTGGCCGTCGCTGGTGGTGAGCGCCTTCTGAAGTTGCTCTCGAAATCGGTTGCGCAGATGCGACGCTGCCTTGACCGTAAAAGTGATCGCGGCCAGAGTGTTCACGCCGCATCGCCCGCTCCTGACCAGACCGATCATCCGGTCGACCAGAATGGTGGTCTTACCCGTTCCTGCGGCCGCCTCGACCATCATGGTCACATCGAGATTCGTCCGGATGGCAGCGCGCGCCGCAGCGTCAGCGAGCGGTCGTGATGCAGAACCGCTCATCTGATCTCCTGTAGCGCCAGCCACGCCTTCACGGCCGGATGAGCTGCGTTCGCTGCAAATTTGCGGGTCATCTGAGCGGCGGCTGTTGTCCGGTTCCCGCTCACAGCCTCGTAATCGCAGAACTTGCATACATCCACCGGCACGTGCGGGAAAAAGCCGGCGCCGACGACATCGAACAGCAGATTCAAAGCGTACTCCAACTCGCCTTCGTCACAGGCACGTGCCTGACGAAATCCACGTGCCTTCGGCGTCGGAAAGTAGTAACCACTCGCCCCTACCTTTGCCACGACACCACGGCGCTGCAGCATCGCGCAGAGTGCCTTCGCATAGATTGCATGCTGAATTTTCGTACCGCGCGCCAGACGGTCATTCGACATGTACTGAAACTTGCTGCCGGTCTTGTAGTCCCAGATGTTCCAGAGTCCCGAGGCTTCATCGTAGTCGACGCGATCGATGCTCCCTCGCACTGCGATCGAGCGGCCATTGCCCAGGTTGAGGAGGAGGGGGTCTGGCATGGCGATCCCGTCACCTGCTTCGGCCGTGAACCCGAATCGCGCCTCGAAGTACTTTCCACGCGTGCTTCCGCAATCGATCTCGCCCTGAAGGAAAATCTCGAGAGTGTCGGCAAGATCGTCACGCCGCCGGGAGAACGCCCCTTCATTGGGCGGCGGTACCAGTTCGCGCCAGGACTGCAACTCCTCGTCAGCAATCTCGTCGAGACGTTCCCTGTGCCTCGCAGATGGTGTGGCCTCACCGACGCAAATCTCTTTCATGAAGCGTTCGGCCACGCGATGAAACAGCGTTCCGAAATTCATCGCATTCAGCCAGATGTCAGGGTCGCGCTGCAATTCATCGAGCGGCCTTATATGAAGATGTCGCTCGAAAAAATAGCCAATCGGACAGCTGGCCATCTTCTCGAGTTGCGATGCCGAATAAATCCGGCCGGTGGACCGCGGATCGACTTCCTCCGGCGGTGCCGAGATCATCCCGTCCCACCTGGTCAGCTCGTTGCTCTCACGCGCTGCCATCGCCTCGGCGCCTCCTCTCAACATCGGGTAGGCATCATGCACCGCGGCAGCAGGCACCACGCCGTCCGCCGCACGAGCAAGCCACCACTCCGCAGCGCTGAGCTGAACCGTCTGATCAACGAACCCGGAAACCTTCCCGGCGGAGTCGACGACATCTTCGAACGTCGCTTCGGATCGCGCGTGCACGCGCCTGAACACCTCCAGGACAGCGCTGGCCGGATAAAGTTCACGTCCTTCGACGAGATCGAGCATCGGGAACGAAATGAATAGTCTTCGCGCTTTCTCCAGCCGCTGCAGTAACTGTTCGAATGCTGCGGTCATCCGCTGCGGTGCCTCGCCTCGCATCTGCAGATGTCGCGGGCCGATCAACCGATTGATGGCTCCCCGTTCGGAGTCCAGCAGAATCGGATCCTGCAGTCCGGCTCCTGGGTACTTCGTGTCATCGAGGCCGGTGATGAACGCGATTGGACGGCCCGACCATCCACCGGCGCGGAGTGGTGCCACGTGGAGATGTCCAGGACGCGGATTACTTGCCGAAACATGCAGATGACGCACTGCATCGGCGAGTCGCTCCGTCGCCTCGAGTCGCGGCACGATGTTCGAGGGAAGATCGGCAAGCTCTTCAAACAACCGCCGCAAGCCGCTCTGAGCCATCCCGTCGATTTCGCTGCGAACTGCTACGAACTTTCCAAGAAAGGAAACGCAGGCGTTCGCCAGCGCAGTCGTATCGAGATCTCGAGGATTCTCATCTGTAACGAGCAAAGCCGAGCTTGACAACAGTTGTGAGCAGAACGTGCGAGTACTCGCGGCTTCCCGCAAGTCTCTCTCCGTTTGATCGCGATTCTGTACCACATCGGTGAGGGCGAGTGTCCGCTCCTTCATCCAGGCATCGAGGCGAGTCAGGTACCGCTCGCGTCCCCAGCCGATCGCCGCATTTCGAAGAACGCGTGAGAACGCGGTCGGCGACAGACGTTTCGCGCCGCCGTTTTCATCGAGCGTTTCTGGAAGGATGAGCGCGCCACCCTTCGCCGCCTGTTGCAGCACACGCGCATCCCAGTCGCTCCCGACCCATCGCAGAAAAGCTAAACAAGCCTGACCAGGCGTCGTGTATGGCGCCGCGATCCCTTCAGCGAATGTACAGGGAATGGCATGCTCGGCGGCGAGTTCGTAGACCAGAGGAAGATACGCTTCACGTCGCGAGTAAATGATTTCAGCGGAGTCGAAGGGATGGTTGCCGGACAGCAGCGCGCGGAAGGCAGCTCGAATCTCATTCTCCTCGCCCGCGGCGCGGATGAACCTGACGTTCTCCGGTTCGAGCATGAAACCCTTTGCGTCTGTTTTCAGTCGAACCAGCCGACCCTCTGAAGCAAGAGACAGGAACCCTTCCTCCTCGGAGGAGAGTTCAACCTCATCGAGCAGAATCCAGGTGGTATTGCCCGGCCATGGTGATGCTGCGCCGCCTTCAAGTTTACGGACAGCGCGCAAAAGAACGGCGGCGGAGTCGAGGTAGCGTTCGCTGGTCATGGCCGTTTCGTACGCCGACAGAATTGCGGCCAGATCCTTCGCCTTCCGCCGATCCTCGAATGCCGAGACGTCGATCCCGCCGAGGTGTGCGCCTGCCAGTCGAAGATCATCGAGCGAACGTTGAATGGCGCGATGCAGACCGGGGCGATCGGCAAGCTCCGTAAAGTAAGAGTCTGGCGCCAGAGCACGATCGCAGGCAGATTCGAGCAGTGCAAGTGCCTGCGCACGCGACGCCACGCGCAACCCTTTCTCCGCGATATCGAAGCCGATTACAGCGTCGACCAGAGTACGAATCGATTCGAAGCGAAGATTCACCCACGAAGTCCCGCTCTGTGCCAGCGCGTCCCCGATCTGATGTCCGATCGCAAGCGAAGGAGCAATGACGATCTTCTCGCCAAGAACATTACTCCCGCAAAGCGCCGCAAGCTGCTCGATGAGGGTACCTGGAATCACGTGAGAGCATCGTAACCCGAGTGACTTCATGATGAACGCAGAACGCAGAACTCAGAACGATGAAGTAAGAAAGAAGACAGTGGAGCACAGGCAATCCTGCCTGTGACGGCGGGGATGAAATTCGAAGTACAAAGTACGAAGAACCTTCGATGCGAAAGCGATCGGCGATCGCCGAGCGAAGTCAGCTGGTCCCGTCACAGGCAGGATTGCCTGTGCTCCACAACTACCGCGTTCGCTGCTTCGCCAAGAGACGTTACTGATCCTGAGCGGCAGCTACACGACTCCCAGAACCAATTTCTCAACAGCAGGCGCGAGGACTCCAGCCTAAGTCAGCAATGATCTGAACCGTTGAAGCAGAGTTTCCACTCCGTCCACTTCCTCGACCCCGTCTGGGAGGAGTTCGGACCGTTCGTCACTACGCACAAAATACGCATGGCCGTGCTGGCCTGCAAACGCCAGCGCTGGCAGGTCGGTCAGATCGTCACCTGCGAAACAGAGCAAGGTCGCTTCCGTTCGCGCAGCCAGAGAGGTAAGGACGTCGAGTTTTGCCGGTCCCGGCACTCGCGCTTCGAGCACTGATCGACCTTCCTGCAGAACCAGACCGTTCGTGAGCGCCCAGTTCTCGAACTTGGTGATCGCCGCGTGTGAACGATCCACGTCTAACGACCCACGCCAGTGAGCGGCCACGCCGAACCGCTTGCGCTCGACGCGGACACCGCACGCAGTCAATTCGTCCTCGAGCCCTGCCTCCAGCACCGCCACCGGGACAGTCGTGGTGCTGACGACATTCCCCTCCGGCGTCTCGATCTCGAGGCCGTGCGAGCCGCTTCGGTAAGCGAAGACTCCCGCGGTTCGTTCACGCAAATCTGAAAGATCGCGACCCGAGATGAATGCCAGAGCGACGTCAGTGCGGTGATGATGCTGCTGGAAGAGCATACGCATCCGCGGATCGAGGACGACACTCGACGGATCAAGTTCGATGGGTGCCACGGTTCCATCAAAGTCGGTTGCCAGAAGAAGTTTCAAGCCGAATCCTCTGAGTCTCGCCTACGCCAGTCGCTGGAGCCCTTCTCCCAGATCTCGGCCATGTCGGCGAGGATGGAAGCTGACCAGTGAAAGATCGAATTCTTTCTGATCGCATCGCGCATGCTTCGCATCCGTTCCGCGCGCTCGTCTCGCGACATCGTGATGGCAGCGTAAACCGCTCTGGCGATGTCACTCTCGTCATATGGATTGACCAGCAGTGCGCCATCGAGTTCTTTGGCAGCCCCTGCGAAGATACTGAGCACCAGCGCTCCATCGTCATCGGATGTCGCCGCTACATACTCTTTGGCAACCAGATTCATCCCGTCGTGGAGCGGCGTGACGAGAGCCGTATTGGCCATCGCGTAGTAACGACGAACCTCATCCGGAGAAAACGAGCGTACCTGCAACCGGATGGGTGCAACCGCCGAGATTTCTGCGTAGCGTTCATTCACAGCGGCGACGGCTTCCTCGAGATCCGTCACCAGATCGCGATAGAGCTTGATCCTCGTTCGACTTGGCGCAGCGAGCTGCACGAACACGAACTTTCCGATCAGCTCGGGATGATCCTCGAGCAGTGCCTCGATCCCAGCGACGCGCTCCAGCAGTCCCTTCGTGTAATCGGCGCGATCAATACCAACCACCACATGAACATCGTCGGCGATGCCGAGTTCCTGTCTTAGCACCGCCCCTTCGGACCGTTCGAGCGCGGGATAAGGCCATTCCACCGAGATCGGATAGGGACGAACGAGCGTTCTGCGTTGCTTGTAGTCGACGGCCATATGCTCGAGATCCACACGACACTCCAGATAGCGCTGCACCGTGTCGAGGAAATTCAGACAGTGATAACGAGTGTGAAACCCAATGATGTCCGCACCGAGCATTCCTTCCAGCAGTTCCTTCGTCCAGGGACAGATCCCGACGACTTCGTGATTTGGCCAGGGGATATGCCAGAAGATGCTGATCACAGTATTCGGTTCGCGCTTGCGCAACTCGAGCGGAAGAAGCGCGAAATGGTAGTCCTGAACCAGCACCATGCCCTTTGATCCCGCTTCCTCAGCCGCTGCGCGCGCGAACCGTTGATTGACACTCTGATAGGAGGCCCAGTCATCTCTTCTGAAGATGGGTCGTGTGTGTGCGATATGACAGAGCGGCCATAGCCCCTCATTCGAGAACCCGAAGTAGAAGCCGCTCTCTTCTTCCTCGGTCAACCACATCCTGCGAAGCGCGTATTCAGGATGCTCCGGCGGCACGCGTAAACGTCCCTCCCCGTCAGAGTTCTCGCGATCAGCGTCACCACTTCCGTGCGCAAGCCAGACGCCGCCGCAGGCACGCAGCAACGGCTCGACTCCTGTGACCAGACCACTGGCAGGACGATCCACCCGAACCGTCCCATCCTCATTCCGCACATGAATGTACGGCTCGCGGTTGGCGACCAGCACCAGAGGCACGTCGGGCATTCTCGAATGCACCAGAGCTTTGAGCATTTCCGCGCCCTCGATCGGTTCGGGGGTGCTGTTCTCGGCACGAATTCTGGCTACTCCCGCGTTCAGCGACGCTGCAACTCCATCCAGTTCAGAATGAAGATGATCATGTTTCTTCCCCGCCAGGACCAGTCTGACCAGGTGATGAAGACGCTCACGCATGTGCAGACGAGTGATGCGCGCGCCGATATATGCGATGAGTCCCACTACCGCCAGAATCAGCATTCCTCCTGCGAGTGAGCTGCGCAACAGCCAGGTTCGCCTTAGCGTGATGACTCCGCGATCCTGCAGGATGAACAATGTTCCGCCATTTCCAACCTGGTGGCGGGTGGCGTGAATCACGTCGTCTCCGTCTTCCCATTTCGAGGACTTGCCTTTCACGGCCAGCACTCCTCGCAACCGGGCCGAGTCGCAGTCGAGTGCAGCAGCGCCCTTGCCGACCCTGAAAGTTTCCTGCCCGCGACAGAGAATGAGCCCGGCCATCCGGCTCTCACGCGTAATTCTCTGGAAGGCGCTTTGAAGTTCTGGTGCGGACATCGAGGCAATTTGTCCGGAAAGCGCCGAAGCGACGAGATCCGCGCGCCGATTGAGGTCGCGCTCATTCCAGGAGCGGATGGCCGTATCGATTCGCATCACCGCCAGAACCAGCAGAACCAGTAGCCCCAGAACTAAAAGAAACGAGAAAAGCTTCTCATCGAAGAAACGAAGCAGGCCCGTCCGGTGACCACTCGCATTTTTCGTCGATTCCGTCACCATCTTCAAGGCCGGGCTGCGAAAGATGGGCCATCAGGGATGGGCCGGAGGCCGGGGTCAGAGGGCCGGAGTAGAAACGCCGGAGCTGCGTATCGCGCCCTGACAGTTCGCTGAAGTCGTGACGGCGCGACGCGAGAACACGACGAGGTTCCACGCCGGGCATGGGCAGCACTCACAGTATTGCTGCTCACTCTACCGGCCAATGCCTGGGCCGGCAAAGCGATAAACCTATAAACGTCACACCGCGATTTCACCAATTTTAGAAACGACCTGGTTGCCAAGTGGCACCCCTCCGGGGCTGAAGCATTAGTATGCGAGCTTTCCCTGCGAGAAACACTTCCCTCTCGACGTGCTAATCCCTTCTCTTTTCTTTTCGCGGGATTGTGCTGCTCACGATTCCGGACTGCGCCGCGCGTAGCTGACGCGACATCCCGTCGAGCTGACTCGCGATCTGGGCGAGCCTGTCGGATGACTGTTGCAACGTCCCCAGTTGTCTCGCCACGTAACGTTGCATCTCATGAACCGGCCCGTGATGGAATCGCTCGATGAGTTCCGGCATGTTGACAGAACCGGCCAGCAGCCTGGCGTCAGCCAGCATGGTCTCGGCGGCCGCAACCATCAAACGTACAGACGGGTCGGGGGCACCCGCGGCACGCTGCTTTGCTTTGGCGATGAAAGCGATGGCACTCGAAACACCTTCTGCCTTAGCCACGTCGACACTGCGCTCCAACGCCTCCTGTGCATCCTGGTGATAGCTCATCACCGCGGACAGCATCGTGGCATGTTCGACGGCCTCTTTCACCGACTGCTGCTGCTCGATCACCGTCCGCTGGAGATTTTCTACGCCCACAGGCATCGAACCTCGCTGGGCCAGCGCCGGAGTCACCGCAAGAATCGTAATCAGGATCGCTTTCTTCATCAGGCCGCCTCACAAGTCTGACGAAGCAGTGAAGTCGAGGTTACGGCTACGTATTACCGGGAGCCGAGGCATCGGTAAGTACAACCTCCCCCTGTATAATCGCCGGCCACCCGAGATGAGTTTCTACTGCATCAGCTGCAAAGCGAACATCGATCGCGATTACAAAGCCTGCCCCTTCTGCGGCGAGCCTGTCACCGACTTTGTCCGCGAGAACCTCGAGCATCCCATCGACGGCAAGTACCAGATCCTGTCCCGACTCGGAATCGGCGGCATGGGGGAAGTTTTCAAAGTCCTGCACACGCATCTGAATGCGGTCCGCGTCATCAAGCTGATGCGCGCGAACATCGCAAATGAGAAAACAGCGCACGAACGCTTTCTGCGCGAAGCCAGACTGGCTACGTTGATCCAGCATCCCAACGTGGCCGTACTCCATGACTTCTCCTCCCTTCCCGACGGCACGTTCTACATGGTCTGGGAGTACATCGAGGGGACCAACCTCGCCGAAGTGATCAGGGAGCGCGGCGCACTGTCGCCGCGGTATGCAGCAGAAGTCTCTGTCGACGCACTGATGGGTCTCGAAGCGATTCACCGTGCCGGGATCGTCCATCGCGACATCAGTCCGGAAAATCTCATGATCACCCGCGACGAGTTCGGTGACGAGCGCGTGAAGATCATCGACCTCGGGATCGCCAAGGGCGCGGAATCGGCCGATGAGGGAACCAAGACCGGCATGTTCCTCGGCAAGTGGAAATACTGCTCGCCAGAACACCTCGGTGCGATGAAGCCCGGCGAGAAAATCGACCCGCGCGCTGACCTCTATTCGTTCGGAGTCGTGATTTACGAGATGCTGACCGGTCAGCCACCCTTCATTGCTGACACGCCTCATCAGTACATTCTGATGCACTCGCAATCGCACCCTGCACCCATTGCTGCACTCCACAATGGAGATCCAGCCGGTGCGGCCTTCGACGCATTGATCTTTCGCGCGCTGAGTAAAGACCGCAGCGAACGATTCGCCAGCGCCCGTGAGTTCGCGCTCGCCATTCGCGAACTGATTCCGACGCTTTCGTCCGAATCGATCAACGAGCTCGGCGACAGCACTCTTCGCTTGAAAAAACTCCCAGCCATCGGTGCCTCATTCGCCGATACAGATGTCACGGGCGGATTTAGAAGTGTGCCGGTAGGGACGCCAACCGTCCGGACGCTCGTTCACGAATCACCGGCCACGCCTGGCAGCATGGCTGCTCCCACGCTGGCTGCGACGCTCGCCGTGGAGCAGCCTCGTCTCAAAGCTGCTGTTCCTGAGGATACGATTGCGGTGGACATGGATTCGCGGCAGGCCGCAGTTGCTGAGAAGCCGGCCCGCCGCCTTCTTCCGATGGCACTGGGAGCGGCCTCGCTGGCAACGGTTCTCGGAGTGGGTTCTGTATTGATGTTTCAGAACGCACGACAGCCGGCCGAAATAGAAGGATCGCCTGCAGATGTGGCGAGCACCACAACTGGCAGGCTGGTCACCGCAATCACGGGAACTCCCGCAACATCGACGGTGACGGTCACGTCTTCACCTGAGACTGCCACCACCACGCTGCTGGCCGTTACTGCGACTCGACCTGCCACTCCGCTGAAGCCGACGCCTATCGCTCCACCTCGCTCCCAGGCTACCCAGCTTTCCGCTCCGGCGCCGGTTGCGATGCCTGCGCCGGCTCCGGTGCAGGCCGAGGCGACGCTTGTTCACGCGGAGAGTACCGAGACCATCCAGATGACTCCCGGGCGGCGCGCGAAGCGCTTCGTACAAAGTCGCGAATATCGCGACGGCACACCCCGCGGGGTGATCGGTTCTTACGAAGACATGATCGAGGGCGACGGCTACTACTTCTCGGTGGCGCCGGGAGTGCGCCTTTCGAACTACAACATCCGTGTGGGCCGTTTCCGAAATCTCGGCAGTAGCAACAGCGCTGCAATGCTCAACTACCTCAACGAAGTACTCCCGAAAAACCTCGCCGAACTTGCGGCGGACGAACGAGCAAGTGGCGGCACGCTCACCACTGAAAACGCCATCTACTGGGCATCTGACGAGAAGGGCGGGAAGCGGGGCGTTGGCGTGGAGATGATTTTCCGCGATGCCTCAGGACGTCTAATGGCGAAGTTTCGTCACCGGATCTTCGAGAACTCGGCAGAAGATGGCGCGCAGGAAATGGTGGATGCCATCGCCGAGTTCGTGCAGGATCATCCTGTGACACGGTAGTTGAGTCGCGAGTAGTTCGAGTAGCCAGTAACCAGTAGTGGGTCGCCGCGGGCAGTCGTGCCTTCAGGCATACAGCCTCCACACGCGGACGAAATTAGAATTTGATTGGAGTCCGCGCGATGCAACCTGACTTTCAGAAGCTGCTCTTTGATCTGACGCAGCTGGATGTGGTCCAGGCGCTCACCTATTGGAGGTGGCGTCTGCCGGCGGAGCCGGTCGTTCCGCTGGCGATGTCACGCTTCGGTGATTGGTTTCTAAGGGACGAATCCGGCAATGTCCTGCGTCTGGCGATGCTCGACGGCTCCCTGATCTCCGTCGCGGCGAGCGAGGAAGAGTTCAACACACTGAAAATGAATGACGACCAGTTGGTCGACTGGTTCTGGGATGGCTTGAACTACGCGTTGCACAATGCCGGCATGGTTCCGGGTTCAATGCAGGCTTTCGGTTTCAAAGTGCCGCCGGTGATCGGTGGCGCCGTCACACTCGACAACATCTATCTCGTCCCGATGCTGAGTTACCAGGCCTGGCTTGCACAACTGCATCAGCAGTTGACGTTGCTCGCGCCGGGTACCCGGATCGAACGCATCGATGTCGATGATCAGGGTCGGGTTACGTTGATTCCGAAGTGATGGCAGATCTGAACGTTTATCTCTCGTCAAACCAAAAGACCGAAGTTGAAAACTTCGGCCACTCAGCCCCGCTTCCTCAACGATTTTAAGTGGCCAAAGTTTTCAACTTTGGGCCTTTCGCCTCCACGCCGAATTTTTGTTCGACAGACGAGGTAGGGACGCGCAGCAGCGCGTCCGATACCTGTGACGGGTGGTAAGAACGCTAATTCGCGTCGGCCCTAATCCTGATGCGTCGTCGTTGATTTGCTGGGAGTCCATCCCTCATTTCCATCAGTCTCAAAAAAGAACTTTGCGCGTTTGCGCTCGCGGACTCCGATCTCGTTCATGGTGGCTGCGTCGAACATTCTGCCGTTGACGATCGTGTAACGCACAGAGGAACTGTTGCGAATGTTTTCCAGAGGATTCTGGTCGAGCACGATGACATCGGCCAGCTTTCCCTGCTCGATGGAGCCGAGCTCGCGATCTAGTCCAAGGTACTGAGCACCAGAGAGTGTCCCTGCGCGCAAGGCCTGCAGGGGCGTCATTCCGCCCTGACCGAACATCCAGAGCTCCCAGTGTGCCGCGAGACCTTCACGCTGTCCGTGTGCACCGAGCTGAATGTTCAGTCCTCGGTCGAGCATCTGCTTGGCGACTTTGGCGTTGTTGATGTGATTGAAATCATCATCAGCAGCCATCACTCGCCGTCGTGAACGCGCGTCGACTACGCGTCGAGGAACGAAGCTGAGCAGACGCGCGTCGTTCCACACGTCGGTGTGCTGATACCAGTAGTTCTCACCCCAGAGTCCGCCGTAACCTACCACCAGAGTCGGCGTGTACCAGGTCTTGCTGGCACCCCAGAACTGCAGTACATCGTTATAGATTCGGGCGACCGGGATGGAGTGCTCGATACCGGTATGTCCATCGGCGACCATGCTCATGTTGGCCTGAAATAGCGAGCCTCCCTCGGGCACAACCATCATCTGTAGCTCGCGCGCTGCAGTCACGATCTGCTGACGCTGATCACGACGCGGCTGGTTATAGCTCTTCACGCTGAATGCGCCGACCGCTTTCATCCGTCGCAGCGTGGCGCGCGCGTCGTCGATGTTCTCGACGATGGCTTTGAAGGACGATTTGGCGCCGTAGAGGATCGTTCCTGTGGAATAGATTCGCGGTCCTACGATCTCACCTGCGCGAGCCAGTTCACTGGCGGCGAAAATCTCGCTGGTATCGTTGGAAGGATCGTGGATGGTAGTCACACCGAAGGCCAGGCTGGCAAAATTCACCCAACTCTGCTGAGGAATGATTTCGTCGCTGCCCATGCTGCCGTGCCAGTGGACGTCGATCAGGCCGGGCATGACCGTTTTACCGGTTACGTCGACCCGCTTCGCCCCTGCCGGAATGTTGACGTCTCCCTGACGCCCGACTGCAGTGATCTTGTTGCGGTCGATCACCACCACGCCGTTCTCGATTACTTCATCGCCGCGCATGGTGATGACCCGCCCGCCAATGAGTGCGATGGCACCGGCCGGAACATCCGCTGACGCTTCGAACCCGATATTCAGTCCGCTGACAGCAGGTTCAGGCAGTTTCTCCGGAGCTCCTTCCAGAAAAGTGAATGACTGCTTCACTTCACGCGAGAAGAGTTCAGGGCCGAGAGCCCAGTAAAGCTTCGAGTTGTCTCCGGACCAGTGCAGATATTCACCTGCATCGTGGGAGACCCTGGTGACTGGATAAGCCTTCGAGTCAGGACCGATGTCGACGCTCTTCCCCACTCTGGCGAAGGGCGCGATGTACGCGTTGAACCGCTCGGTGAAGGCCACCCATTTTTCGTCGCTCGAGATCCGAAACTCAGTTGCGGCTTCACTCAGTAGATGCGCTCGCTCGTCGCTTCCGTCGAGTTCGATGCTGATGAAAGCGCGCTTGTCCTCCTCCGCCGAATCGGTAAGAAACACACGATCGTTCGACAGTCCGAACTGTGGGACGAAGCCGCGCTTTCGGACCAGGACTGGTGAGCCACCGGAGGCACTGATACTGTAGATGCCGCTGTTGCGGGAGTAGAGTGGCGAGAGAAGGTCACCGCCAGACGTTTTGCGGAAAACAATCTTGGCACCGTCGGGAGAGAAAGCCGGCTCGAGGTAAACGCCAGGCGCGCTCGTGACCGTTCGCGACGCTCCGCCGACCGCAGGAATGACCTTGATGCTTCCAAGTGTCTGATCGTTCCAGGTGGTGTAGACGATCGAACGGCCGTCCCGCGAGAACGAAGGATAGAGTTCGAAATCGCTGCTCTGATTCGTGAGACGGCGCGGAGTGCCATTGGGCAGGTCGCGGACCCAGAGCTTTCCGAGTGATTCGAAGACTACCCTGTTGCCTGCGGGCGCGACCTGCACCCAGCGCAACATCTTCACGGGAAACCGGTCTTTGTGTACGTCGATCGGAAAGCGCAGTGCATCGAAGATACGGCGCGAGCTCTTCACGCTGAATGGAATCTGCGTGACTGCTTTCGACGCGGTGTCGATCCGCTGAAGCTTTCCGCCGGACCACACCACCACGGAGCGGTTGTCCGGAGTCCATGCGATCTGCGGAAAGACGCCATGAATGGCCCAGGTCTCCTGCATGTCGCGATCGAGTTGATCGTAGACCGGTTTCTCGCGACCCGACTCGAGGTCGAGGGTATAGAGCACAGTGTTGTTGCGCACGCGTCGGATGAAAGCCAGCGTCTTCCCATCAGGTGAGGGTGTGGGCCTGATGGAGCCTCCCGGTCCGGTGACGAATCGCTCCGTGTCGCCTCTTTCGCGATCCAGCCGTTGAATGACGTAAATCTCGCCGTTTGGATTCTTGTTGTACTCGAAGACTGGACCGGGGGTGACGTCCTGGCTGTAGTAGAGGTACCTTCCGTCGGGAGAGAATGCCGGTTCGCCGGCATCCTTCTGATCGTTCGGCTTTTTGGTCATCTGCAGACCTTCCCCGCCGGAGCGGTGATAAAGCCAGATCTCACCGGCGCCGAGCGAACGCCGCGAGGTGAAGTGCTTTCTTGCCGCGATGTAGTTGCCGTCCGGCGTCCAGGTCGGACTGTTGAGCATCCTGAACGTTTCTTTCGTTACCTGCTTTGGAGAGGAACCATCCTTCTGCATGATCCAGATGTTGTCGCCGCCGGCGCGATCACTGGTAAAGGCGATCGATTTTCCATCGGGCGAGAACTTTGGCTGCATGTCCCACGACAGGCCCGAGGTCAGCGCCTTCGCATCTCCACCACTCATCGGGATTGAGTAGATGTCGCCGAGAAGGTCGAAGACGATCACATCCCCGGACGGACTGACATCCACGCTCATCCACGTTCCTTCGGATGTCTCGATGGCAACGTCTCGGAAAGGACCGGGAGGATTTTCGACGTCCCACTTCGCTTCTTTCTTCTCGTCTTTCTTTGGCTCGACCGCTGCCGGCGTTGCGCTCTTTGGAGCGAGGGCCGCAGCGTCGCGCTGCTTCTGCTCTTCTTTTTTCAGTTCATCGAGATTTTCGCGCGGCTCTTTCTCCTGCTTGGCCGGCTCTTTGATCTCTTCCTTCTTCTGCTGCTGCTGCGCTTGCGGAGCGGCCATCAGAGACGAAGGACTGATCGAACTGACCGTGAAGCCGATGAGGATAGATAGAAGCAGACGCTTTCTCATGAAGATCCTTTGTGCGATCCAGCGGGAGCCGGAGGTCGATTGCGGCGGCGATTGTAGCCTGACGACAGTCCGCTGCGCCTGGTGTCGTTAACGCCAACAGCACGTAGGGGCGCCCGTTCCGCCGGTCGGGGTGGCTGACGACTAAACCTGCCTTGACAGACGCTAAAACAAAGGCGCTCTCTCGAGCGCCCTCGTATGCGAGATAAAAAATCGAGAAAGATTACTTCGAAGCGGCAGCCGCTTCTACTTTCTTCACGGTCTCGAGATTAATGGTGATGGCAACGTCATCGCTGAGAAGGTATCCGCCTGCGTCGAGGCTCTTGTTCCAGTTGATTCCGTAGTCTTTGCGATTCAACTTGAGTGAGGTCTCGAATCCGGCCCGTTCCTTTCCACCCGGATCTTTGGCCATTCCCAGAAACGTAACCGGGAGAACGATCTTTTTGGTCACACCGCGCATGGTGAGATCTCCCGTCACTGCAAATTTGTACTTCGAGGTGGACTTGATCGACGTGCTCTTGAACGTGATTTCCGGATTCTTCTCTGCATCGAAGAAATCCTCGCTGCGGAGATGCTTGTCGCGGCTCTCATTGTCGGTATCGATGCTGGCAGTCTTGATGGTGAACTGGACCGACGAGTTCTGCGGCTTCTTTGCGTCAGTTACCACGACTCCTGAGAAGTCATCGAAGCGACCGGTGGTGTTGGCAATCAGATGACGGACCTTGAAGGTCACATCGGAGTGAGTCCTGTCGATGGTCCAGGTGTCAGCGGCGAATGCGCCTGTGGACGTAACAACTGCCAGTGAAATTGCGAGTGCAACTTTTTTGAACATAGATTCTCCTTACTTGCCGGTCAGGGCCGGACATTCGAGTGAAGCGTTAATGAAGCTGCGGTGATTCCAGAGCCTTCCCGGCAGCAGCGCAGCGGATAATTTCGAGGATCTGAAGCAGTGAACGCGTCTGAGTCTCGCTGAGGACAGAGAGAGCGTTACCATCGGCGGAGTTCACCGGTACGTCGAGGCGAGCGAGTAGTTCCGAACCGGATTTCGAGATCCAGCAGAGGACCTGACGTCGGTCGGAAGGGCATCGGAGCCGTCGAACGAGAGTCTTGTTCTCGAGTCGATCGATGAGCCGGGTGATTCCGGGAGCTTCTTCGACCATGCGACCGGCGATCTCGAGAGTCGGCAGGCCAGACTCCCCTGCTCCCCTGAGAATGCGCAACACGTTGTATTGCTGAAGCGTAATTCCTTCGGACTCCACGATCTTCGACATCGACCTTCGTACGAGATCCGTGGTTCGCATCAGAGCGAGAGTGGCTTCCTGCCGCGTCGACGAAAAGGGGCGTGTCTGCTTCAGCTCGGTCTGCAGCTTTGATTGCGTTTTAGCCATCGAGACGATACTTTGACATTTAATGATTGACTAGTCAAGCAATAATATCTCGAAGGAAGAAGAGCACGCCGCTATGCTTCCTACTGCCGAAGGAGGAGTCCATGCCCGAGATCGAAGTTCCAGGTTCCGGCGATCCAATCGCCCGCGCCGAGCGAATCAACGCACAGTACGAGGGACAGAAGGCTCATCTCAGGACAATTCTCGACGAACTCATTCGTGAGGCTGAGAAATTCGGAAGCGACGTCGAGATCACCGCCGTGAAACAGCACGTTTCGTTTCGTCGCGCGCGTCTGTTCGCCATTGTCCGACCTCATGCGAGCGGGCGTGTCGAACTCGGCCTCGCCCTCCCGACCGCTCATAGCGGTCACCGTTTGGTGTCATCCATCGGGATGAAGGCAACTCCCCGGATGACTCATATGGTCACGCTCACCAGCGCCGGCGACATCGACATCGAGTTGCGTGGCTGGCTGCGCGGCGCCTACGACCACGCTGCGAACCGTCGTCGCAGCCCGCGCGAGTAGCGGGCATCGTCTGCGTTCCTGGTTGCGAGCAGCACACAAATCGAAAATCGTCAGATCCCGTCATTCCGATGAGCACGAAGGGTATTTGCAAGCTTCCATGCTGTAGCTGCGAAGAGGAATCTCCGTTCCGCGCCGCGAGGGTCGAGCCGATACACCGCGTCCGCGCGGACCGGAGATTCCTCCTCGCAGTTCCGACTGCGGGTCACCGACGATTACGTGGCTCGTCGGAATGACGTCGTTGCCTGAAGGCAGTACGTTCTCATCACGTCACCTTTTTTCACGCCGCGATCGCCTGCTTCGCCCGTCCATACCTGTTCTTCCTGCGTTCTGCGTTTGATACGATCCCTGCATGACGCTGACAGTCGCAACGTGGAACGTGAACGGGATTCGGGCCAGAGAAGCCCAGGTGCTGGAGTGGATGGACCGCGAGAAGCCTGACGTGGTGTGTCTGCAGGAGATCAAAGCCAGGCCGGAGCAGGTTCCTCAGGCGCTCTGCAGTCTGGCAGGCTACTGGTGCTACTGGCACGGCGCAGGCGGTTACTCCGGTGTAGGACTTCATCTGCGCAAAGACCGATTCCCTGCGCTTCCCACCTTCAGTCATCCCAGTTTCGACCTCGAGACAAGGATCGTTCAAGCCGAGGCCGAAGACTTCGTCTTCGCCTCGGTGTACGTGCCGAACGGTGGGAAAGATTACCCGGCCAAAATCGATTTCATCAACGAGATGATCGAGTACGCGGCGGCGTTGAAGAAGGAAGGCAGGAAACTGATTCTGTCTGGAGACATGAACATCGCTCGCACGGATCGCGACGTGCATCCGAAAGAGCGCAAGCCGGTCATCGGCCAGTTACCGGAGGAACGGTCCCTCTTCGAAGAATTGATCAGCCACGGGTTGGTTGATGTCGGTCGCGCACTCGATCCGGACAACGACGATCTCTTCACCTGGTGGGCTCACTGGCGGAACATGCGAGAAAGAAATATCGGCTGGCGACTCGACTACATTCTCGCGGCAGAGGCTGTCGCCACGACTGCTACTGATTGTCAGGTGTACCGCGAGATCGGGACCAGCGATCATGGACCGGTGGTGGCGACCTTCGCGGTGTGATTTCTCCATTCGAATGCGCAGCACGTCCGTGGCGGTCCCAGCCCCGGAAGGGGCGACATCGCGATAGCCCAGGCCGTCAGGCCTGGGACTGGATGACTCGCTCGACCTTGTGAGTCCCGGAGGGGCGACATCGCGACGTTGGAGTCTGCAGGAGATGACGCGTTACACCGTTCATGACGAACGCACACCGTCTTTGGACGACGCCCGACGCCGCAGTGAAAAGAAGACTCGATGCCGCCCCGCTGGGGCTCAAATTCATTTCGAGGAGCGTGTCCCAGGCCTGACGGCCTGGGCTACAGCGATGTCGGGCCTCCGGCCCTGTGGGGCAACCAGAAAGCGCTCGTCCTCAACTCGCGATGCTGACTTTCACCAGACGCGAGGTGTTGAACTTCTGTCCCAGACCCGCAGTGGTGCCTTTCTGCTCATGACGCGTTACGACCAGGCGGTCGCCTGCACTCGCAAGCAGCCAGTCGTCCTTGCGCGTGGTGCTGAATTGAATGAACAGAAACGATCCGCGCATCTGAAACGATTTGTCCGCGCCGACGAAGTTTCCCGTGGCATCCGTCCATACACGAAGCACCACGGCAATGCTCTTCACCCGTTTCGATTCTTCTTTCGAGAGGCGTCTGTTGACCCGGAAGGTGATCTGCCGGGTGAGTCTGCCCTGAAAGGTGACGTTGCGTGCGTCGGTGACCGATGCATCCTGGAGATCACGTAGGGGCAATGGAGCGAAATCGAGATAGTTCTCCACTTCTGCAGCATTCACTTCTCCGAGGGCAACCCTGGTCGGCGATTTTTTCTCAGGGTCGATCCGCTCATCCCGCGCTTCTTTCTGTGCGCGTTGGAGTTCCGCGGTTGGAAAGAGAAGCGATAGGCCCTCGGGAGATGCTTCGAACCTGAAGACCGTCCTGCCCTGATCGAGGACGGGCTTCCCGTCTTCCTTTCGATCGCTCGTGGTCTGGAAATCAACTGCGCCGCGGACCGTGGTTTTGGCCGGGTAACGCGCGAGCAGTTGCCGCACTTCGACCAGCGCGTCGGCGCGGACTGTGAGCGTTGCGAGAAAGAAGAGGGAGAGTGCGCGGATCGTAAACGTCATCTAGGTGATGAACCGGCAAACGGCGCGAACTGTTTCCGGCGACGTGCGATGAACACGATGCAGCGGGCACGAACTCACTTCTTCGCGTCACAGGCAGGATTGCCTGTGCTCCACAAACCGCATCAGGAACCCGCCTCGCTCTTCGCCGCAACGAACTTGGACTTGCCGTAATCTCGATTCATCCTGGCAATCCAGTCGATGGAGATTTCCTTCGGACAGACAGCTTCGCACTCGCCGTAGTTCGTGCAGCTGCCGAACATCTCCTCCATCACTTCGACCATCTTCTCCACGCGACGATAGCGCTCGGGCTGTCCCTGCGGCAGGAGTCCGAGGTGCGAAACCTTCGCGGAAGTGAAGAGCTGTGCAGCGCCGTTCGGACACTGAGCGACGCAGGCACCACACTGAATGCAGGCGGCAGCATCCATGGCCTGGTCGGCGATGCCTTTCGGCACCGGTGTCAGGTTTGCTTCAGGCGCGCTGCCGGTACCGACAGAGATGTAGCCGCCTGCCTGAATGATTTTGTCGAGCGGATTGCGATCGACCACCAGATCCCGAATGATACTGAAAGCACGGGCTCGGAACGGTTCGATGTAGATGGTTTCGCCGTCTTTGAAATGACGCATGTGCAGCTGGCAGGTGGCCAGACCCGGGAGCGGTCCGTGAGCCACGCCGTTGATCATGAATCCGCAC
>JBKJUK010000145.1:0-9599 GCA_046590705.1 Thermoanaerobaculia bacterium | reverse complement strand
ACTACATGTCGATCTATCGCGCCGCGTTTGCCTATGCCCGTCTGGGTGCGCTGGGACGGGGCACCGGAGGCACGCTTCCCGGTCTGGAACCTTTCGCCGACGCCGCAAACTCAGTCGTCGAGGCCATGACTGCGCACCCGGAGTACGTCGCTGGAAACTGGTCGCTGACCACGCCTCTGATGCGAGCTTTCAACGGACAGTTGCTGGCCAAAGAAGGAGCCGAAGGCTTCTACGCCATGTCGATCCTTCCGGGCCTCGCCGATCAGTTGATGGAAAGTCTCGGCACCTCGAGAGGAGAGACGATCGGTATTGCTCTCAAAGCCGCCGACGGTTCGATGTCGCGAGGAAGAGACTCAGTCATCTTCAGGACGCTGGAGCAACTCGGCGTTCCTGTCCCCGATCCGGCCCTGGTTCACAAGTTTTCGAGACGGCAGTTGAAGAATGTCAGCGGAATTGTTGTTGGAGAAGTACGCGCAGAGTTTACGCTTCGCTTTCTTTGAGGTGATCCAATGAGATACAGAGCACTCCCAATCGCCATCCTCCTCCTTCTGCCACTCGCACTTGCGAGCTGTCGAACGGTGGGAGCTTCCCGCACCAGAGGCGGCTTCGCACTTCTCGCTCCTCCTGTGGCTCACGAGATGATGCTCGACAATCGAACACTCATCGTCCTCGACGTTCGCCCGACCGATCAGTACAACGGGGAGATGGGTCACATCGCGGGAGCGGTTTCTACGCCTCTCTCGAATATCGAGAGCCGTCTCCCGGGACTGATGCCTTTCCGCAGTTCCACGATCGTCGTGTACGGAGACGATAAGGAAGAGGCCGAACGCGGCGCACGACTGCTCGTGGCTGCGGGCTTCAAAAACATCGTCATGCTCAAAGGTGGGATCCGCCGCTGGATGGAACTCGGATACCGCACCGTGAACGCGAACGCAACCGACGAGATCCCATGATACGAACAGCACTGGTCGCCACGGCCCTTCTGTTTCTCGTGCCCGTATCCATGCAGGCAAAGCCTGTAACGGACGCAAAGCTGCTCGCGTACGTCAACCGTTCGCTGCAGATTTGCCCCGGTTCGAAGCTGGCCATGGAGACCAGCAACGAGGTCGCCCCGGCCAACTTTGTGGCCTACAAAGCGACACAGACGTCGACCGAGTCCCGGTGCGGAAAACAGATGTACGTACTTGTCTCCCCGGCCACCTCGCAAACACTGATCGGTGACGTCTTCCCGATTCCGTCGGACGGCCGCCCGCTCGATGCACGTATCAACGACCTCGCAGGTCGCATGCTGCAGAAGCAGGTCAGGGCTGCCATCAGCCCGATGCCGAGCTCGGACGGCCTCCGCGACGTCAGAATCGCAATTCCTACTGAATACGGACCTTTTGGTTACGGCGCCTATCTCGATTCCTCCCAGCGTTACCTGATCGTCGGACGTCGTGGAAACCTGAACGTCGATGCGGGCCAGTCGCTCCTCGAGGCCATCGGCATCTCCAAAGCCATGCGGCAGGGCAACCGGAACGCGAAAATCGAGATCGTTGAACTCTCGGACATGCAGTGTCCTACCTGTAAGCGAGCGCACGAGATCTTCGAGAAGAAAATCGGCGCAAACCTCAGCCGGATCTCCTTTGCGCGACTGGACCTTCCTCTCTTTCAGAGTCATGACTGGTCGCTGCAGGCTGCGCTGGCGGCCCGAGCAATCCAGAAGCTGTCGCCCGCACACTACTGGGATTTTGTCGACAAAGTCTTCGACAGCCAGGCGACCATGACCCGCAAGGCAATCGATGGTTTCGTCGAAGACTTTGCGGAGACCAGGAACATAGACTGGAAAAAGCTGGAGACTCTGTATCGCTCGACCGCTGAGCGCGAAGCTCTCTTCCTTCAGACCGGAAAGATCTATGACAGCGGAATCTTCGTCACCCCGACCTTCATCGTGAACGGTCAGACCGTTTTCTACGGGAACGACGCCGATTATCTGAAAGCACACATCGACAAGCTTCTGGGCAGTGGTGCCAAGAGCCCATCCCCGAAAAAGCCAGCGAAGAAATCGGCCAGGAAATAGCGTCAGTCAGAATGTTCCGATGAGTGTGGAGCACAGGCATCCTGCCTGTGGCGCGCTGAAGTAAGTTGGCGACCGCAGGAGTCCTTCGAAGTCACTCCTTCGCGTCACAGGCAGGATTGCCTGTGCCACACAACCGCTGTGCTTCTCATCAGGCCTGAATCGCGAGCAGCGCGTCACAGGCAGGATGCCTGTGCTCCACACATCTCGGATACGAGATCGAGAGCGGGACGAAGTCCAGCGTGGCCACGTTTCATCACGCGGCTTCAAAGTCCGAAGGAAATCTTGGCGGAGTACGTCCGCTCCTCCGCCTGTGACGCCTCGATCACCAGCTTCGGGACCACCAGAGAGAACCGGACCCCGAGCGTGTAACGTTCCTGGTTGAACTTCTGCGCCAGGTCGATTCCCGGAAGACGAGGTCCCAGGCTGATGTGAGCCACCGCATCAGTGCGGACCAGACCTGCCGCCGCATACGGAGTCACCGGACCGAATCCCTTGCTGATGAAAACCTCGGCGCCGTAATTCGTCAGATCGAATTCGTCGACACCCTGGAGCACCGAGTACGTCCCTCGCACTGCCAGCGTCGGACTGAGGATCCCACCGTCGATGATCGGAACGTCAATCGAGCCACCCAGAATCGCCAGATCACTGTTCGGCACTTTCGCGTAAGAAGCCGCAACGTTCACGAAGCCCAGCCCCTTCGATACGATCACGCGCGGCACCAGGAGGTAACCGCCGGTGGTGATGTCTTCATTCACCGAACGAATGTAGTAATCCGCCTCGTCGTCGATGGGGATGGCCGTCGCTCCGATTCCGATATCGAAACGAAGCAGGCCGCGACCCCGAGCCGGTTCGATCGGTGTTGCGAAAATTGCCTGGCTGGTGAGCGCAGAAAAGGTTCGGAACTGCGATGCCGTGATTCGAGGATCAAAAGAAATGCTCTGCGCCTGCGCTGCTGCAGACACGAGAAAGATCAGAAGAGCTGTGAGATGAGCTCGTTGCTGACCAGAAAACCATCTGCTGTGAATGCGACCCGATCCTCGTCCTTCCGAAGCCACCCCGCCCTTCTGCCTTCCACCACCCATCGTTCCGCCTCCGAGCCGCAAAGTGCGACGAGTTGAGAATACTCGATTCCCGTTCGCTGGCGCAGCTGAAGGAAGAGCTTCTCATGACGCACATCCTCCTCAGAAAGCCTTTCCCTGGTCACCACCGCAGAATCGCCGGACTGCATCAGCTGGATGTACCGTTCGATTTCTCCAGCGTTCGCGAGCCGCGTTTCCCCATCGAAGGAATGCGCACCCATTCCAAATCCGAAATACGGCTCACGACTCCAGTAACGGCTGTTGTGCCGGCACTCCCTGCCTACGCGCGCGAAGTTGCTCACCTCGTACTGCTGCAGTCCTCGACCTGCGAGCAACTCCACCATGGCCTTGTAGCAATCAGCGACCAGACCATCCTCAGGGATCGTGATCGCGCCGGAACTGAGGCGCGTCTGCAGCGGCGTCCCCTGCTCGATATCGAGAAGATAAACAGAGATGTGATCGACGCCGGAATCAACGACTTCCTCGAGCGATTGCTGAAACGTTGCGGCAGTCTGTCGCGGCAGACCCAGGATCAGATCCGCACTGAGGGTCTGCGGGGAAGAGGATGCCAGAGCCAGCGCAGCAAGGGCCTTGTCACGGCCATGAACGCGACCGAGCGGAAGAAGTTCGTCGTTATGAAGTGATTGAACACCCAGACTCAGGCGGTTGATACCGAGGTCCGTCCAGCCCCTGAGCGATTCGCCGGTGACATCTTCAGGATTGGCCTCGATACTGATCTCACAGTCCACAGCGAACGAGAACTCTGCGCGCAGAGCGTCGAAGATTCTGCCGAACGATTCCAGCGAGAGTCGCGACGGTGTCCCTCCTCCGAAGAAGAGTGACTCGAGGCAGCGTGCCTGCTCCCGGCTGGCTCGTATCTCTTTCACCAGCGCTGTGACATACGAGGTTTCCAGCGACTGGTCGGTAGAGATGGCGAATGCGCAGTAACTGCATCTCAGTCTACAGAAAGGCAGATGGATGTATGCGGCCTGATGCGCTGGGCCCGGTTTCAGACTGTGAAAGTTTGATGGCATCTTCTGGTTCACCGAGTCGAACAGCTCTCCGGTTGCTATAATTCGGATATGTCCGACCCCACGGGATTTAGAAGACCACGGCTGCTCTGGACGCTGCTGGCAGTACTGGTCCTGGTCAGCGTACTTCCTCTGCTGATCTCCCACTACTTTCTCATCGATATCAATCGCGACTCGCTCGAGACGCTCGAGAAGAAATACCTCACTCGTTCCGCCGTGAGCATTTCCAGCGAGATTCAGAATCTCGTCTCCAGCTACAACCAGCAGTTGATGAAAATCGCCACCGGGGTCCGCATGAGCGCCAACGCGCTCAGCGCCGGTTCGGACCCGTTCTCGCAGATTTCGCAGAGCGGTGTGATCACCAGCTACACCTCTGCTGATCCCGACCTGCTCGCGCTCCGTATCGTCAACGCAGCAGGACAGGGCGCTTCAGCACAGCCCGCGAACCTCGGGCAGGAAACCGCTAACGAACTAGACAACGGTCTGCGCCTTGCGATTCAGGGTCAGCCCTATGTAGGCGCCTTTCAGTACGTCGATGTCCTGAATCAGCCAGCTGTCGTGATTGCCGTTCCGATCTCGGACGGCACGACGGTGATGGGCGCGGTCGAGGCTCTCGTCAGCCTCCGCAGAATCAGCGAGCGACTCAAGGATGAAGCCCGCGGTGATGTCACTGCGTTCGTGGTCGACCGCCAGGGACGGGTGCTCATTCACAGCACACCTGCGGTGAGTGTGCAGCGACCTGACTACGCAACTCTGAAAATTGTTCAGGAATTCATGAAGGCGCCGGTGCGACTCACTGAAAGCTACCGCGACACCATGAATGGAGGAAGGGAAACGCTCGGGACGGTTGCTCCCGTCGGGACACCCGACTGGGGTGTGGTGGTGCAGAAAGAACAGTCGCGCGCCTTTGCCTCAGTCACGAAGATGATCCGCAGTACCGTGCAGTGGGGCGGAGTCGCGCTTCTCCTGGCCATCATCCTCGGCATCATCTCGGCGGCCAAGATTGCAGGGCCAATCCGCCTCCTGGCGCAGAGAACACGCGAGATCGCCGACGGTAACTATCAGCAGAGAGTCGAAATCAAGTCCAGAAACGAGATCGGTGAGCTGGCCGACAACTTCAATCTAATGTCAGGGGAGATCGAGAAGTCGGTCGATCAACTCAAGAAAGCGGCGAATGAGAATCAACTTCTCTTCATCAACTCCGTGCGTATGCTCGCGGCGGCCATCGACGCCAAGGATCCCTACACCCGCGGTCACTCCGAACGCGTGGCTCGCTACTCCGTGGCCATCGGTAAAAGCCTCAACCTTCCTGCAGACCAGATGCGCAGTCTGCGAATCAGCGCATTGCTGCACGACGTTGGAAAGATCGGAATTGACGATCGCATCCTGCGCAAACCTGGCGCGCTCAGCGACGACGAATTCGAGGTGATGAAAGGCCACCCCGAGAAAGGCGCAGCCATTATGAGCGGGGTAGCACAGCTCATCGACATCGTCCCGGGAATGAAATATCACCATGAGAAATGGGCAGGTGGCGGGTACCCTGACGGCCTTGTTGGCGAAGACATTCCCATGCAGGCCCGAATTGTCGCCATCGCCGACACCTTCGACGCCATGACCACCAACAGGCCATACCAGAAGGCGATGGAGCTCAACTATGTCGTTGAGAAAATCATGAGTTTCGCAGGGACGCGTTTCGATCCCGTCGTTCTCGACGCCTTCTCGAAAGCGGTGAGAAGCGGAGAGATCCAGCCAGAAGAAATGATCCGGGGAGCTGCCTGATTTTCCAACTATCCGGATTTCGCCCGAATCCTCTGCCGAGGAACGTCAATTCAGCAGCAGAGAGCAACCTTGAAAACGATCGGTCCAGCGTCCGATCTCGTGATCTGCGTGGCTCGCTCCTGCTCATGGCACTCCTGACTGGCGGCCCGACTTCTCTGGCGGCTCAGACCTCGCAGGCCTCTCCAGGAATCGAATCCTGCAGTCCTGGCGCGGCGTTTCTGTCGCGAGGCCGCTACCAGCAGGCGCTGGCCGTTCTGCGGTTACTCCCTGCAAATGAGCAAAGTTCTGCAGCCAATCTCCGCGGACTCGCCGAGATGATGACTGGAAAACCGGAGGCCGCGCTGGCGACTTTCGACGCCGCGATCGCTGATGGAGATGCGCGCGAAGAACTGCGGTTCAATCGCGCGGTGGTGCTGCTCAAGCTTCGTCGCTTCGAGCTCGCCTCTACGGCGCTCTCCCCGCTCACTGCTTCGCAGGATCTGTCGATGTCCACTCGGGCGCGGCTGCATCTGGCAATCGCTCTGGAAGGACAGGGGAAGCTTCCGGCGGCCGAGGCGGAGTTGCTGGAAGCCCTCCGCCTCGATGATGCCTACGACGATGCCTGGGTCTACCTCGGAGCCTTGCGCGAGAGGCGGGGTGACTTTCGCCAGGCCGGCGAGGCGTATAAAGCACACCTCAAACGACATCCTGACGCCGTGGTGTCGCTGCTTCGTTTTGGAATCGTGGCCTGGCGGGCCGGCTACCCTGACACTGCGGTGAAGCAGCTGCGCCGTGTGCGCGAACTGGCCCCCAACAGCGTGGAAGCTGCAGAAGCTGCAAAATTTCTGCTGCTGCTGGAGTAGAACCGGGATGTTTCAGGCCATTCTCAGCGACATGATTTCGGACATCGACGGAGCCATTGGCGCCATGTTCCTGGACAGCCAGGGCGAGTCGGTGGAGATCGTAGGGAACGGCTTGTCGCCCTACGATCTGCAGGTCATTGGCGCCTACCAGGGGATCTTCATCGATCGCATCAAGAACGTCTGTGCGGGGCTCGGCTGCGGCTCGCCACAACGGATCAAGATCGACTGGGAGCAGTCGACTCTGCTCTGCTTCGTACTCCCTGATGGTTACTTCGTAGTGGTGGTGCTGGCCAAAGGAACGAACCAGGGTCTGGCCTGGCGACGGTTCGAGGCCTGTCGCGATCTGCTATTGAGAGAGATTTGAGATGACCAGAATCACTACCGACGAAGAGGCTGGCCAAAAACAGCCGTTGCTTTTAGTCCACGGCTTTCCACTCTCGAGCCGCATGTTCATCCCCCAGTTCGTGATCGCGGGCGCGAGAACCCTCGCTGCCGACCTCCCCGGTTTCGGTTCTGCAGAACCATTCGCGAAGAGCGAAGTATCGATTGACGATTTCGCGGCCTTCCTTCTGAACAAAATCGATGCCGCGAAGATCGAGAAAGTAACCATCGCCGGTGTCTCCATGGGTGGCTACATCTGCCTGGCCCTCCTGCGTCTGGTACCTGAACGAATCAATGGGATCATTCTCATCGACACCAGGGAGAATGCCGACAGCAGCGACACGCGGGAAATGCGACATAAGCAGATTGCACGTGTGCAGGAGGAAGGCACTGAGTTTCTGATCGAAGAGATGCTGCCTAAACTTTTTCATGCGACAGCGACCGAGAAGGGCAGAGCGCTGCTCGAGCAGACCAGATCCGAAATGAGACGAGCTACTGTCAAAGGAGTGGTCGACGCTCTCGGAGCGATGGCAGGCAGACCTGATTCCTCGCCGATTCTACGAAATCTGAACATACCGGCGCTGCTGCTCACGGGTGAACATGACCCCGTCACCCCGCCAGGCGACGCGGTTCGCATGCAGCAGCTGATTGGAAACTCGGCAATCCTGCAGATCGTTTCTCAGGCAGGGCATCTCTCCAACCTCGAGCAGCCGGAACTGGTGAATGCAGCGATCCAGAACTTTCTAACCCGCATTTCTCACAGACCTTCGTTGTGAGACGGCGGAGAGTGGCTTGGATGCGAGGCGCACGGCGATTTTGCGACGAAGGCGTAGTCGATACTATGTCGAGGAGCGAAATTGGCGTGCAACGAAGCAGACAGGCCACTGTCCGTCGTCTTGCGGCGAAGTTCTGTGGCAAATGCGGGTTAACAGGATGCAGCTCGCTCCGCTGACCGGCGCTGGCATCTTGATCGGAATGACTCCGCATCTTCCTCATCGTCCGTTCCGGGGTTGAACGAAGACGGAAACCTCGTTGACAGCCGCTGGGACAAGCGATACTGTCACCCGGATGTAACCGGTTACATATGACGCGTACACTCAGGCAACCGAGCCCAGACAGCCGTCGTTCGAGCCCCGTGAGGGCCAGTGCGACAATCAAAGACGTCGCCGCCCGCGCGCACGTCTCCGTAGCTACCGTCTCCCGCGTGCTCAATCAAACTGGACTCGTCCAGAAAGACACGTCGCTTCGTGTCAGCCGTGCAATCCACGCACTGCAATATGTTCCTCACGCCGTAGCCCGAAGTCTGAGCATTCGTAGAACCAACACCATCGGCGTGCTTCTGCCCGACCTGTATGGCGAGTTCTTTTCCGAGGTGATACGAGGGATCGACGTAGCCGCGCGGCGGCATGGGTATCATCTGCTGGTCTCAGGCTCTCACAGTGATTCAAACGAGATGACGGCGATGCTCTCCGCGGTTCGCGGCCATGTGGATGGACTCATCGTCATGTCGCCTGAGCTTGACGGAGCAGATCTCTGTTCTCGCCTGCGAACCACTCAGCCGGTAGTTCTGCTGAACTGCATGCCCAAGACCGGCTCCGCGATTACGATCGACAATGAGGGTGGCTCGCGTTCAATGGTCGAGCATCTCGCGTCACTCGGGCATCGCTGGATCGCCTTCATCAAAGGGCCAGAGAACAACGCTGATGCCGCCGAACGCCTCCGGGGTTTTCGGGAAGCGTCGGCGCGCATTCACGGCCTCGCGGACGTAAGGTTCGAGTTCGAGGGAGACTTCAGTGAGAGCACCGGCTACGAAGCAGCCCGCCACATCATGGCGCTCGATCCGCGCCCGACGGCGGTGTTCGCCGCCAACGACGCCATGGCCATCGGTGCTCTCTGCGCGTTCCGCGAGCTAGGCATTCAGGTGCCCGAGGATCTTGCCGTGACAGGCTTCGACGACATCCCCATCGCCCGCTATGTCACTCCCCCACTAACCACGGTCAGTGTTGCAATCGCCGAGCTTGGGCGGCGCGCATTCGAGCTTCTGCTCGAAGCCGTCGATGAGCGAGGTGATGGTGATGGTCGCCGCGAAATTCTTCCAACAACGCTCGTTGTCCGTCAGTCATGCGGTGCTGCTCTTGCCGCAAAGCAGCGGCAGCAGCGACGCAAGCCCTTACAGAAGAGCCACGTAACCTTTTAGACACGTAACCCTTTAGACAGGAGGCAGAAGCATGAATCGAAGATCATTCCGAATGCAGCAGTGGATTCTGGCAACGATGTTGTTCGTCTTAACCGTTGGGAGTGCGGTCGCGCAGAGCACGACGGCGACGATCCGAGGCCGCGTATCGAGCGAATCCGGTGATGCCAACGGGGGTGCAGAGATCATGACAACATCGACGACTAGAGGCTTCACACACAGGACCACGAGCCG
>JBKJUK010000046.1:0-8992 GCA_046590705.1 Thermoanaerobaculia bacterium | reverse complement strand
GTCTGCTTCGTTGCAGCACGCTTTCGCTCCTCGACATAGTGTCGACTATGTTTTCGTCGCGAAAACGCGCTGCGCCTCGCATCCAGACGACGCCTTGCGTTCTCGCCACGCAACATCTGTGAGAAATGCGGGCTGCACGCATCACTCGTTGATCTCCTCGTCCCGCTCGACGACGTAACGAAGCTCGGCGTTCGACACCGTCGCTGTTCCCATCTTCATCACCACCACACCACCGGCATAGTTGGCGATCTTCGCCGCTTCGAGGTAGGACGCGCCGGCAGTGAGAGCTAGCGTGAAGGCGGCGATCACCGTGTCCCCTGCTCCCGTCACGTCCGCGACCTGATCAGAACCATGTACTGGCAGCAGAATCGGGTCATGCGAGCCTCTCTCGAAAAGAGCCATGCCCTTGCTTCCACGCGTGATCAGCAGAGCCTCGGCGTCGAGTCCCTCACGTAGAGACTCGCCGACAAACGAGAGGTTCTCTTCGCCTTCATCGTCCAACAGCGACACTCCTGCGGCAGTCGCGGCTTCGTCTTCGTTCGGAGTTGCCGCAGTCACATCGGGGTACTGCAGAAGATCATAGCGAGAATCGAGAGTGACCGGCTTTCCCGCTGAGAAGCCCGTCAGATTTCCGGCCAGCGACGGTGATACGGAGCCGTAACCGTAATCAGAGATCAGCGCGCCATGGGCAATACGGATCTGATCGCGAAGAATCCAGGAAAACTGTTCCTTCTGCTCTTCGCTCAACTCAATCCTGTCTTCGAGGTCGTAGCGCACGATCTGCTGCCGGACGGAGTGGGGCATCCCTCCGATGATTCGCACTTTCGTAGGGGTCCGGTATCCGTCTACCAGTAACACTGCACTGCAGTCGACTCCCTTCTCCGTGAGCAATTCAACCAGTGCTCTGCCTTCGGGGTCGTTGCCAAGCACCCCCACAGGAATGGGAAGTCCCCCGAGAGCGACGATGTTACTCATGGCGTTCCCTGCACCACCGAGCAGCAGGTCGTCTTTGTATTGCCGCAGGATCAACACCGGCGCTTCACGCGAGATGCGCT
The DNA here is from genome assembly GCA_046590705.1 of Thermoanaerobaculia bacterium. GTDB lineage: Bacteria > Acidobacteriota > Thermoanaerobaculia > Gp7-AA8 > Gp7-AA8 > JBKJUK01. Next base: position 7,937 of record JBKJUK010000046.1, on the reverse strand, counting down.
TGGGTGATCCATAGATAAAGCGGTCAGCCACCAGATCGCCGTATACGACGATCAGCTTTCCCTGCATGGCTTCGAGGATCTGGAGCAATCTGCCGCGGCTGAACATGAACGTGCAGAATAACGATTTGCTACACGCCCCGCCATAGCGAATGCCGGAATGCTGCGCATAATCAGCTGAATGGGACGCGCCAATGCCCGCCTTGCTGACAGGGTTACACTGAGTGACATGGCTTTGCGCGAGGGCGAAGATTACTATTTCGAAGGACCGTATATGGTGTTCACGGCCGCGTACCACCTCCGCCGAGGCAGCTGCTGTCAGTCGGGATGCCGCCACTGCCCCTGGGAGTACCAGAAGCCGTCGCAGGACAGTAATCCCGTGCAGGAAGTCAGTTCGCACTCTGAGAAAGAGTGAGTACTGTTGGGAAGCAACGGTTTGGGGTTGATCGGCGACTCCATCCGTGCTTTGAACCGCCAACACAACATTACATGATCAGTAGGGGCGCGTTGCGCGCGCCCGCTCTCCCGCGCAGTCATGTGACACCCCGAGGGGATCGGGCGAGCGCAACTCGCCCCTACACGGGGTCCACGCAGGGACGGAGCAGGACCGCCCGTGCGCCGAATCTCAGAGCGACGGAACGAGTTCCGTAGTGAAATCTGCCGTATGCAGCACTCGGCGTTCTTCGTCACTGAGGAGCGCTTCGAAGTCGATGAGCATGAAAATCTCGTCGGCCTGCGGAACGACCCCGATCACCAGACCTTCCCTTCCCTGCGTGAGCAGCGGAGGCGGCGGAAGAATGGCATCCACTTCCACATTGATGATCCGGCGCACCTCGTCGACTTTCAGGCCGATCAAACCAGAACTGGTGTCGGTGATCAGGATCAGTCCGTTCGACTCGCTGAGCCCGAGTTCGGGGTAGAGGCGGGCGCGAAGGTCGATCACCGGAATCACCTGATTTCTGAGAAGGATGATTCCCTCGACGAAGTCAGGGGCAGTCGGCACATGGGTGGTGCCGCTGTATGGCACGATCTGCAACACGCTCATGATGTCCAGCACGAAGCGATCTTCCCCGAGGAAGAAAGTGATCATGCGTACTTCTCGTTGAAGGTCTGCCATTGGCCTCAGCTGATCGTGAATCGGCGGATCTCTTCGTCGACGCCACGAATGGCGCTGCGCAGCAGAGCGACAGTTTGATTCATCTCATCTGCGGCCTTGCGATTACTCTCGGCGATCTCACGCACCTGCTGCATGGTCCGAACGATATTCTCACTACCGGTGGCCTGGTCGGTAGAGACCTGAAAGATCTCGTGAACCATATCGATCATTCTCTCGGCTGCGCGCGAAATCATCACCGAGCCTGACTTCTGCTCGACCATGGCCTGACGAACGTATCGCGTGACCTCTCTCATGCTTTCAACAGCTTTGAGAATGTGGTCGGAACCAGTCGCCTGCTGGCGCGTCGGGGAGTAGATCTGTCTGACCATCTCCTGCACTTTCTCCACGGATCGCGCAACGTTCTCGCTGCCTGCAGCCTGATCCCGCGTGGCATTGGCGATCTCCTTGTTCATCTCCGACGACTTGGTGGACGAGTCGAGAATATTGTTCAAGGCGCGACCGGCGTCGTGTGCGAGAGTCACCCCGCCTTCGACGATGCGAGAACCGTCGGTCATGCTGCGCGAAGCATTGGCGACTTCGCTCTGCACGGACTTGATGAGTGTGGCGATTTCCTTGGTGGAGCGCCCGGTCCTCTCGGAGAGGTCACGAATCTGCGCGGCAACGACTGAAAATCCCTTTCCATGCTCGCCAGCCTGCGCCGCAAGAATGGCGGCGTTGAGTGCCAGCAGATTGGTCTGTTCAGCCACGTCGTCGATCACGTTGAGAATCTTCCCAATCTCGAAGGAGCGTTCGCCGAGTCGGGAGATCACTTCGGTCGCGTCGAGAACCGCCTGCCGGATCTGCTCCATCCCGTCGATGGTTTCACGCACGGCACGCATCCCGGTCTGCGCGGCATCAGCCACCACCAGGGAGAGATCGTAGGACCGCGCGGAATTCGTCTCCACCTGACTGATCGAGGCGCTCATTTCGGTCATTGACGACGATGTTTCGGTCACGAAATTCTGCAGAAAGTCGATGTTCTGATCGACCTCGTTGATCGAAGAAACCATCTGGTGCGTCGCCGAAGAAGTTTCCTCCACCGAGGAGAACAGGGTGTCGGTATGACGTGACACTTCCTCCATCGAAGCGACCATTTCCAGAATCGAAGAAGAAGTCTCCTCGGACGAGGTGGAGAGCAACTCGACGTTGTCCGAGATCTTCCTGATTCCGGAGTTCATCTGGTCGATTGAGGTATATGCCTCATCGACCACGCTGCTCTGCTGATCAACGGCGGTGATCACATTCTGCGAACGCATTCCGACGGTGTCCACCGCGGACGATAACTGCCGTTGCGACCCCGCCAGGCGCCCGATGATGCTCTCGAGATTCGAGGTCATGGCGTTGTACGCTTCGCCAAGTCTTCCGATCTCGTCATCGCTACTTATCTTCGAGCGAATCGTGAGATTGCCGTTGGCAACTTCGGCGGCGTTTTCGGCGAGCTTCACAATAGGCCCGATCATCAGATTGGCCCAGGCATTGGCGAGCAGCGCCGCGCCGATGACGATCAGCGCAAGAACCAGCAACTCATAGGGTAGTTGCGCGCGGGCTGCATGCATGGCAGCTCCCTCGTTGGCGGCCATGCGGAAGTAGCCGACCGGCGCACCTCCTCCGCTGGCTGCCCCCATCTCATAGAAGGGACGGACGGCGAGCTGCAACATCACACCATTCTCTTTCACTCGACTGCTCAGTCGAGTGGAGGGACTCGCTGCGAATGCGACAGGGCGCAGGCTTTCACTGGTGGCCGCGATGATCGAACCGTCTTTCGCAACGAAATCGGCGTAATGGATCCGGGGGTCAGCCGCGAGTTTCCGGATGATTGATTTCAGGTCCTCACTCAGTCCAAGTGCCACGTAGTATCCGGCAGTCGCCTCGACAGTGTCCGCGACCACCGCCACCTGAGTTCCGGTCTCGCGCACAAGTGCACGACGCAGGAGAAATTGATCGGCGGCCAGGATAATCACAGCCACCAGAATCGACTGACCAATGGATGCGATGAGGAACTTCTGACGTAGGCCAGCCGCTGAGGACCACTTTCTGAGAAAATTGGACATTCGCGGCAGTGTAATCGTTCGCGTAGTGCGGCGTAAATGCGAGATCCTGGTGAATCAGTCGTAAATCCTGTGGGGTATGCCGGTGAAGCTTGGGGCGCCCGATAAAACGGGCGAGCCGATGGCATTATGGTGATAGCCGACGCAGGGCGAGCCGAGGTCACCTTCCCAGACGAAAAGGTTCGGCGGCATTGACGGTCCGGTACCGCCCCGTAATCCCTGACGGTCACGCCTCTCTCCCCCATTCCTGCGCATTCTCAATCGTTCGGGAGCAGCAGGAGGGTTATCATCGCGGCGATGCCGCTCGTTCGATGTCCCCGCTGTGAGGAGTCGTACGACGTACCTCCCCAGATCGCGGTCAGGCTGCTGACCACGGTAGGCCGCTGCCTCTGCGGCGAGCGGGTGATTGGCGACCGCGGCAGACTCGCTCAGCAGGTGCTCGATGGCGGTGAACTCGCGGAAATTCAGCTCGGTGACTTCGCCATCGATCGAGGTTCTCCGCAGAATGCGGAGCCATCGGTAGAGCAGTTGCCAAAATCGCGGAACGTGCGACTTACCTTCGATTCCGAATCGGGGACGATCGAGAAAGGATTCACCATCTTCCGCGAACCGATGACCATTGGGCGGCGCGGCTGCCACCTCAATCTCAATGACCCCGAGCTCTCACTGAAACACTGCCGACTGCTGGCATTCGAAGCAGGTCTGTTCATCGAGGATGCCGACTCCCATCAGGGCACATTTCTCGACGGGGTAGCAGTCGAACGGAGCAGGATCGAACCCGGTCTCCACCTGCTCAGGATCGGAACCTCTCTACTCTCGCTCGAAGAATGTGAGGACCCAGGTGAGGAGGTCCGGCCACTGGTCAGTTCTGCGAGTGCACTGCTCGCTCCAGACGAAATTCTCAAGGAAAAGCTCTCACGACGGTCGCATTCGACGAATCCCCTCGACGCAGGCGCTCTTGAAATTGTCTGTCTGGAAGGTCCGCTGGCAGGAAAGACGTTTGAGATCTCTCCGTTCGGTACAGTGATCGGACGAGAGGGAGACATCAGGATTGCCGACGACTTTCTCTCTCGGCGGCACTTCTCGCTCGAATACGACGTGGACGGCACGCTGCGGGCACGGGATCACCAGAGTCGAAACGGGACACTGTTGAACTCGCTCCCTCTAAAGAACAGCCGCGTCGCTGACGGGGATCTACTGAAAGCTGGAATCAGTACGTTTCGTGTCACGCGGAAACCCTAAGGTCCGTCGAACCAGCACTCGTATCGTCACTCTCCTGGCCCTTTTGCTATACTCCGCGCTTCCCGCCAAGCTGAAGTTCCGGAGGTACTATGCGTCAGGAAATCCGTTTGTCCCCAGTCCTGGAGAGGCTTTCTGATCTGATCGGCAAACGCTGTGAACTCATCCAGACCGACGGGCGCAGCCTGGAGATCTCCGGCGACCAGGTCATGCCGATTTCCGCGACTCAGTTCATCCGAGTCAGCGGCGAGCCTCTGACGAATCCGGAGCGCACGCTGCTTCACGAGCTTTCGGATCTCGCGGCGAAAAGCAGCACCCTGAGAACCGACTACATATTGCTGAGCGAACGACTTCAGCTTCTCGAGAAGGAGAACACGGAGCTGGCGAGTCGCAATCGCGCGCTCGCAGAGGTGTCGTCAAAAGACACACTCACCGGTCTTTTCACCAGATGGTATGTTCTCGACAAGATCGAGGTCGAGTTGAATCGCTCACTCAGGCATGGTTCGCCGATGTCGCTGATGATGCTCGACATCGACAATTTCAAGCAGATCAATGACCGCTTCGGCCATCAGAGCGGGGACCAGGTCCTGCAGACGGTCGGTCAGATCATGCGCGACAGCTGCCGCGTGTATGACATTCCCGGTCGCTATGGTGGCGAGGAGTTCTGCCTGATGCTCCCTGAAACGAGAATCGAGAACTCACTGGCCGTGGCCGAAAGGATCCGACTGCGACTCGAGTCCACTGCTGTGCATTTTCTCGGGGAGGCTATCCATGTCACGACCTCGATCGGCGTCGCTGCCATCGACAGCGTTCCGGAGGAGGGCCTCTTCGGCGCCGCATCGCTCATTGAACGCGCCGACCGTGCGCTCTACCGCGCAAAGGATGGCGGGCGAAACCGCGTCGAACTCTGGAACGGTCATGCCTCGCGACTCATGGCCGCGGCGCATTGAGGAATGGAGAATGTTGAATGGAGAATGTCGAATGTTGAATGCGCCGAGGACTTTCGTCATTCTCCATTCTCTAACGCCTTCATTCCGACGGGCCGCGAGATCGTTCGCGATCCGCTGATGTAACCGCGAGGAGGAATCTCCGGTCAGCGCAGATGCGCTGTAACAGTTCGACCTCCGCGGCGCGGACCGGAGATTCCTCTTCGCATTCAAAGTGCGCAAGCTCTCAAGTACTACGCGTGCTCATCGGAATGACGGCGTTACTGAAGAATGGAGAATGTTGAATGGAGAATGTCGAATGCAAAGACGACTCCGGTCCATTCAACATTCAACATTCTCCATTCTCCATTCTCAGTTACGTGACGACAGCATGTGCCAGTCCACTTCCTCGCGTGAGTAGGGCTGTGGCGTGGAAGGAATCGATTGCAGCTCCTGCGCGGTCTCGATCATGAGCGTGAACTTCTGCAGGAGCGCCCGTCGCACCGAAGAGCTCAGAGTTCCGAGGTTCTCGAAAATCTCTTCGGCACCCGCCGGAGCAACCAGCTCATCCCACGGAGCAATCTTCCTCTCGAGCTCTTCGCTGAAGAATTCGCCAGGCGAGACGTTGTAGGCGTTCAGGAGGCGCTCGAGTTGCGAGAGCTTCAACGCCCCGATGCGCTCACCAGTCTCGAACGAGCTGATGGTCTTCTCTCCAATTCCGGAGACTCGCGCCGCATCTTTCTGACTCAACCCTCTCAACCGGCGAAGCTCCCGCAGTTTCAGAACCATATCCAATCCAGCCATGGCGATCTCCTCTTCCTTTCTCACTCAGTTCAAAAACGACGCATCAAACCGACCACGATTCCCTGCACAGCTACGTCTTCCCTCGGCGCGAAGATCGGGCTCATATACGTATTTGCAGGCTGCAGCCGTACCCGAAGGCCCTCCGCATAAAAACGCTTGAGAGTGACCTCTCCCCTCACGTTGGCCACAACCATCTCTCCGTTCTCAGCGCGCTCTTTCCGCGCGATGATGACGAAGTCTCCGTCGAAGATCCCGTCGTCGACCATCGAATCGCCGCGGACCTTCAGCACGTAGTTTTCGCCGCGGCTGGTCAGCTCCACTGGAACAGAGATCTGCTCTTCGGAGGCCACAACATCCATCGGCTGCCCGGCAGCGATGTACCCGAGAAAGGGCAACATTCGGGTGGTTTCTTCGGCCGCAGCTGTGTCAGCTACGAGCTCTACGCCCCGCTTCTGATTCCAATCCTTCCGGATCAACCCCTTCTTCTGCAGGAGAGAAAGGTGTTTGTAAACCGTGCCGTAGGAAGAGAAACCGAACTCCTCGCAGATTTCCTTGTGCGTGGGGGTCACTCCATTCTCGGCCTGATGGCGTTTGATGAAGGCCAGAATGTCTCGTTGCCGCTCGGTCAGATAGGTCACTTACGCTCCCTTTACGCTTGCCTTTGACCAATATCGGCGGCAACAAGGCGTAAGTCAAGTGGTAAGGCGGTAATCAGGCGAATTTATTTTCTTGTCTCAGCGAGTACAGGGGAAATGAGCATCGGAGAGCCCAACTCGCCGCAAGCAAATACAACACGCTTGTGTGGCACAGGCAATCCTGCCTGTGGGGCCGGAATCGGAAATCGAACCACCTGCGTCCCGCCGGAGACTCGCCGATTGAGGGAGATTTCGGTCAGAAAGGAATTGGCCATCGAAGTCACGGCGGCGCGCCACAGGCAGGATTGCCTGTGCCACACAACCGCCTCACATCTCTAAACGCGCAAGAGCTCAGCGCCTACAATCACTGATTGTCATGTACTCACTCATCCGCCAGCTTCTGTTCCGTCTCGACGCGGAGACCGCTCATGAAATCGCTGTGCGGCTGATTCGGGCTTCGCAGGAAAACCGCATTCTTTTGTCCGGCATCAGGAAGATTCTTGGATCCGATGACGTGGCGAGGCCGAGAACCATCTGGGGACTGCAGTTCCGGAACCCACTCGGCATTGCCGCAGGCTTCGACAAGAACGGCGAGATGGTCCCGTTTCTGACAGCGGTCGGGTTCGGCTTCGTGGAGGTCGGGACTGTGACGCTTCACCCGCAGCCCGGGAACCCTAAGCCACGCATGTTCCGGCTTCCCGATGATGGAGCCCTAATCAACCGTCTTGGGTTCAACAATCAGGGTGCGGCTGCTGTGGCTGCGAGGCTTGCAAAGACTTCCCGAGAGGATTCAGCAGTTCCCCTGTTCGTGAACATTGGTAAAAATAAGGACGTTTCCACCGAGGAAGCGGCACAGGCCTACGAAGATTGCTACAGAATCCTCGCTCCGTATGCTGACGCGGTGGTGGTGAATATCTCCTCGCCCAACACGCCCGGTCTGCGCGATCTGCAGACGGTCGATCACATCTCCGAAATCATCGAGCGACTGAAGCGCGCGCGGAAGGAAATCTCGTTTGCGCGAACCGGAGAGCATCCGATCCTCGTGAAGATCGCACCTGATCTCGATGATGTGCAACTGACCAATCTTGCCGCGGTCTGCAGCGAAATTGCCGACGGCATGATCGCCACCAAC
>JBKJUK010000338.1:0-9717 GCA_046590705.1 Thermoanaerobaculia bacterium | reverse complement strand
GTGGCTACAGCGATGCCGGGCCTCCGGCCCTCTGAGGGCGAGCATCGCTCTCAACAATGAATAGCGCGGTAGATCCCTTGCACCCCCGCTTCCCGCCGCTTCTAATGAACCTCCTTCAAGGGAACGGAGGCGGTTCATTCATGTAAAACAGGCGCGCAGCGCTGAGCGCGGGCTCGGGATGACGACACCTCCCTCGTGCAGTGGCGCGCCGAACTTCGAGCGCGCAGGTTTGTTACAATCGCGCCGCCTCGAGTCGTACGGAGGCTGGAGGATCGTTTGCAGGTCCAGATTGCCCGCGATTTTAAGTTTTCGAAAGCAGATCACCTTTTTCTGCTGCTGCCAGAATCAGACAGGAAAGCGAAGCGCGCCCTCCCTTCAGCGTTTCAGGGCGCCATCCAGGTTGCGATCACGAAGTCCGGGTTTACTGGACGTTGTGACGAGTCGCTCACGCTCTTTGGCGAGTCGACTCCCGCAAAGATCACCCTCATCGGACTCGGCAAACAAGAGGCGATCAGCCTCCGGTCGATCCGGGCCGCGATTTACGCAGTGGGAAAAGTCACCAGACGCAATCGTGACAAAGCCATTGCCGTCTTTCTACCCCATCTGCTCGACGGGTATGACTCGTCGGATGAAGCGCGGCTTTACGGGGAACTGCTCGCTCAGGCAGACTACCGCTTCAACCAGTTCCTGACCCGTTCAGACGATCAGGAAGGTCCGCGGGAAATTCGATGCAACCTCCTGGTCGGAAACGAGATCGACGCTCGGAAAGCAAAGAGCCTCACCGAGGAAATCCGCATCGTCAGCGGGGCCGTGAAGATGGCCCGCGATCTCGGCAACGGTCCTGGAAACCAGGTCACCCCTCCCTTTCTCGCCGAGACTGCACAGGCTGTTGCGCGCGAGCATGGACTCAAGTGCACCGTGTTCGACAAGAAGCAGATTGAAAAACTCAAGATGGGTGGCCTGCTGGCCGTGAATCGGGGATCGGACATCGAGCCTCGCTTCGTCATTCTCGAGCACGCGCCGGCCAAAGCGGGCAAAGCGGGCAAAACGATTTGCCTGGTAGGAAAGGGAATCACCTTCGACTCCGGCGGGATCTCCATCAAACCAGCCGAAAAGATGGAGGAGATGAAGTTCGACATGTGCGGAGCGGCTGCCGTGATCGGCATCATGCAGGCAGCCGCACAGCTGAAGTTCCCGCACCGCATCATCGGTATCTTCGCTTCTACCGAAAATCTCCCCAGCGGTTCGGCCTACAAGCCGGGCGACATCATCACCACCATGTCGGGTAAGACCGTCGAGGTTGTGAATACCGATGCGGAAGGGAGAATGATTCTGGCCGACGCGCTTCACTATGCGGCTCGATACAAACCGGATCATCTGATCGATTTCGCAACCTTGACTGGTGCATGCGTGGTCGCCCTTGGATATGAAGCTTCAGGCCTTTTCTCAAACGACGACAAACTGGCTCAGAAGTTGATTGAGTCAGGGCAACGCGCAGGTGAGAAGTTGTGGAGACTCCCGGAGTGGGACGATTACAAAGACTACATTCGGAGCGACTGGGCCGACATGAAGAACTCTGGGGGCCGCTGGGGCGGCGCGATCACAGCCGCACTGTTTCTGAAGGAGTACGTGAACTGCTCATGGGCGCATCTGGATATCGCAGGAACGGCCTGGGCCGAGGGGGAGAACGCTCGCGAAGCGAAGGGAGCGACGGGAGTCGGGGTGCGACTCACGCTCGACTATCTCCGCTCCATCTGATGAGGTTCGCAGTTTTTCTCTCGGTGGCCGCTGTCTCGACTCTGGTCGTTGCATGCGATGATGCACCGCTCCTTCCAGTCCCTCCCGCTGCTGTGCCGGCTCCGTCGAGGCCTGCGGCAGTCAACGACACCTTCCAGGCTATGGAGTCTCAAAGCATGCAGTATCTTCCGCGTCAGCAGGAGGTCGCAGGGTGGCGTCTCGAGGAGGATCCGCTCGTCTTTCCCAACACTCATCTCGAGAAGCATCTGGCCTCCGACGCGCTGCACTTCCGCAGCTACGAAGTCGTCGATCTGACAGTCGGAAACTACCGTCGAGTGGGCGCGCCCGGTTTTGCCTCGGTGGAGATTTTCAGATTTCCTGACTTCATTAAGGCTTTCGGCGCGTACTCCACTCGCCGGAAGGCTGTAACGAACTTTCTCGACGTCGGCAACGAGTCCTTCATCGGACCTCACGCGATTCATGTATGGAAGGGCTCGTTCTACGTGCGAATCACCGGCGGCGGTTCCGGCCAGCAGCTCGGCGATGCCCTCAAGCAGCTTGCCTCAGCAGTCGTGGAAGGCATGCCCGAGGCTCCCGGCAAACCGGCAGTCCTGGCCTTCTTCCCTGAGAATTTCCGCGTCATCAACAGCGAGACGTTCGACGCAGGTGTGGTCTTCGGCCAGCCGTTTCTCACGAATGCCTTCCTGGCTTCGTTCGTCGTGGACGGACAACCGATCGAGGGGCTGATTCTTCCGGCGAACGACAAGCAGACCGCGGATAGGATCCTTAATCGGTATAAGAACTTTTTCCTCAGCAGCGGGCGTGAGCTCGATCCGATTGTGAACCTCGGTGAGGGTAACTTCACCGCCGAGGAGAAGAATTACGGAAGAGTGGTGGCCTTCAGACTGGACAGGTTCTTCATTGCCTTCAACGGATTTGGCGACAAACAGAAACTGGTCGATCTGGCGATCGCCACCGATCAGAAAATACTCGCGACCATCGGTAAGCAGCTGCGTACCGCTGACAAGGTCCGAGCCGAGCAGGCCGATCAGCAGACAAATGGTCCCGCTCCCACCGTCCCACCCTGGCAGGGAACGAGCTCGCAGTAAGCGACTTTCGTGGCCGAGGTTTCAACTTCGGGTTTCGCGTCCGAACGGTGATGTGCAGTCACTTTCTCAGTGCGGCAAAACGGAGTTGAAAACTCCGGCCACAAATTGCCTGTCAGCCGTCGGTTGAGACCCTGGAGGCGCGCACCCCGCGAGACTGCAGCCAATCGTCAGGCAATGGTCAACGGAGTACTAAGGATCGATGCGGTTGAACGTGCCGCTCTTTCCACCGCTCTTTCGTTCCAGTTGAATGGCCTCGATGGTGATCCCTTTCTCGACGCTTTTACACATGTCGTAGATAGTCAGAGCAGCGATACTGGCGGCAGTCATGGCCTCGATTTCGACACCCGTCCGACCGTGGCAGCGCACCGTCGCCGTGATACGAAGTCGTCGGTCGTCTGAAGTGTCGAAGTTCACTTCGACGAAGTTCAGCTGAAGCGGATGCGTCAAGGGAATGAGCGCGGAGGTCTGCTTGGCCGCCAGTAGGCCCGCGATCCGGGCTGTTACCAGCACATCGCCCTTTGGAAGTGCATTCTGCCGGAGCAGAGCCATCGTCGCCGGTTCGAGGACCACCGTGGCGGTAGCGACTGCCTCGCGCTGGGTGACTTCCTTCGACCCGACATCGACCATCCTTACGCTGCCTTCATTGTCGAGGTGAGAAAAAGCATCGTTCAAATGATTCTCCTGGCAAGGTCGAGGTCTTCCTGCGTGTTGACGTTTATGAACTCGCGTTCGTCGATGAAAGCAAGCTCACTCTCGCTGAGTAGAAGCGTCTCCTGCGGCGCGCAGAGATCCTTCAAGGCATAGCGCTTCGAGAGAATTCGTTGCTCGACTCGAGGAAGAAGCGAGGCTGAGTAAACGGCGCAGAGCATCTGGGCAATACCGTGGAGATGCGGCACGATCAGGGGCAGGTTGCTCGAAAGTCCGCGATCCCTCACATGCGCCAGTAGCTTTGTCGAGACGAAGGGAAGGTCGGCCGCCAGGACGAAAAGTTTTTCCTCTGCACTGTCGACCATGGCTGAACGAAGGCCGAAGATCGGTGCAGGCTCCGAGTGATTTTTATCGACTATGCTGCGCAGACCCTCTCGCGAAGTGGCCGCCCGCCGGACTAGCACGATCTCGTCGAACACGGCCCTGGCCTGATCCAGGATCAACTCGACGATGGAGCTGGACCCGATCCGCAGACTGGCTTTGTCCACTCCGCCAAGCCGCGTTCCTGAACCGCCGGCCAGCAGGTAAAGATTCACGAGCCGGATGGTACCATCCGCGCCGATGTTGCCTTCGCTCGCAGTGATCATTCCGGCGCTCAATGAAGAGCGAGCAATCGTCGAATCGGTCGCTTCCGCGTTCGCCGCCGGTGCGGTGGAGGTCTTCGTCTGCGACGGCGGGAGTACCGATCAGACCGTCCAACGCGCGGAAGCCGCCGGGGCCAGGGTTCTACTCTGTGCACCGATGCGCTCCAAACAGATGAACGTCGGAGCGCAGGCCGCCACTGCGGAGAATCTTCTCTTCCTGCACGCCGACAGCCTCGCTCCCGATGACTCCGTGTCACTGGTTCATCACGCACTGGAATCAGCCCTATTCGGCGGATTTCGAATTCGATTCAGCGAAAGGAACTACAAGCTGCGCATCGTGGAAAAAATGATCAATCTGCGAACGACTCTGACTCGCTGCCCATGGGGCGACCAGGGGCAGTTCATCAGCCGCCGTGAGTTCATGGCCACAGGTGGTTTCCTCGAGATCCCGCTCATGGAGGATTTCGAGATGGCTGAGCGGATGAAGAGAAAGGGCCGCACTGTCGTACTGCAGCAGACAGTTACGACATCCGGGCGGAGGTTTCTTCGCTTTGGCATTCTTCGGACTACAACCTTGAACTGGTCGATCATTGCGCAGTACAAGGCCGGCCGTGACCCATTTGCTCTCGCCGCACGCTACCGGAAGTCGAAGCCTTCGGCGGGCGGCGTTCAGTAGCCGTCAGACTTTCGTTTTTTTGGCGTGACGAGTTCGTCCAATGGCCTGATTGATCGGATTCTGGCGAGAGAGAAACGGAACGGCCGGACGGGCTCGCAGGCCAATCTCCTCCCTCACGCGGAGCAACTGACGGTCATCCTCGAACAGCTTCAGTCCTTCCTCGACACTGCCGAGTGCCTTCTTCCTGTGTCCCGCGGCGAGATACACTCTGCCCATGTTCGCGTAGTGACTCGGGTTGTAGAATTGCAATTCGATCGCTTTCTTGCAGAGTTCAATGGCCGGTTTGAACTTTCTCTGCACCAGCGCGAGCGTGAGACCGTAAAAAGAAAGGCCCGTAGGATCTTTTCCCTCGGCGCCATCAGCGTAGGCCTCCGAGAGAATCGTCAGACCGAGAAGGTACTCCTGCAGCTCGACCGCCCGAATTCCGGACTGAATTTTCTTGACTGAGGAATCCGGGCCGCCGCTCACTCTGCACTCCTCAACGCAGGAAGCACCTTCTGAGCTTCGACAAAACTGCTGATTTTTTCCGCATTTTCGGGAGACAGAGGTAGAAACTGCACGCCGTATTTTGGCACGCCGCCTGAGAACTCTGCTCTGATGATATGCCCTTTCACTTCGATCAGGCGGGAGTCGCTGCCGAGATAAAAAGCGATCCCCACCTCGGCGGCAGGTGGAAGAATCCTGTTGACCTGCAGCAACATCCCTGACCCCGAGATATTGAGGCTGTGTCCGGTGATGGTTTCTCCATTCGTGGAGACATCGAGAGAGATCCGTGTCAGCGTCCGTAGCGATCGACGCACCGGAATCGAGGTCAACTTGCGAACTGTGGCATCGAGAGTTTCGGGGGTGAAGGGGACGACCAGTACATCATTGGATCCGGCAGCCATACAGAGTTCGGCTTCAGTCTGGTCGCCGGACGCAACGTGTAGCAGTGAGATCCCCTGCAGCAAACTGTCGGACCTGACCTGACGGCAGAGTTCCGGAGCGGACATGTCCTGCATTGTGAAGGGAAAGATCAGCAGCCGGAAGTCACCGGATTTCAGCTGCTCGAGCGCGTCCTGACCTGATCTGGCGAGCAGGAGGGAACGGTCTTTCCTCTCGAGCACGGATTCACTCATCGAGAATGAATCAGCTTCGCCGCGAATCATGAGTATTCTCGCCTTCTCTTCCATCGCCCGCCCCTTCAGAATGCAGAAATCCCGCGAACTCGCTCGAGACTTCGTTTCAGGTCTTTCACAAATTTTGTCGCTTCTTCTGTTGTATTGGAAGTCCCCAGTCCTATGCGAAGAGAAGACGTCGCACGCGGCACGCTCACGCCCATCGCCAGCAGCACGTACGAAGGCTCACTATCCCCTGAACTGCAAGCCGCGCCTGTCGATAAAGAAAAGTCACGCATCGTGTGCATGAGCGCCTCGATGTCGACCCCATTGAAACTCACACTCAGATTCCCGGGAAGTCTCTGCCGGCGTGGACCATTGAATGTGATATCCGGAATCGCAGCAGCCAGTGCGTCCCACAACTCATTTCGTAAGGCGGTGAGTCGCGCCATTTCAGCGTCCATCGAACTGTAGCTGGCCTCGAGTGCAGCGGCCATACCGACAATGCCGGGAACATTCAGAGTCCCGGACCTCATTCCTCTCTCCTGGCCGCCACCGCCGAAGAGCGGCACACGACGCCGGCCCTGAGGGAAGATCAACGCGCCGACGCCTTTCGGCCCGTAAAACTTGTGCGCTGAAAGGGAGAAACTCACCGCCGCGCCCTTACTGGTTTTCAACGGTACTTTCCCGATCGCCTGTGTGATATCAGAGTGAAACAGTACATTTTTCGCCGCGCAGACTTTGGAGATTTCTTCGACGTCCTGCAGCGTCCCTACGTCTGCGTTGGCGGCCATGATACTCACGAGCCTGGTGTGCGCGGAGATCCCTCTGGCCACGTCCTCCGGATTCACGAATCCTTCCGCATCCACGGAAAGGATCGTTACCTCCACACCAGCCCTGGCGATCTGCTTCGCGGGTGCGAGCACGGACTTATGCTCGATTGCACTTGTGATCAGGTGGACGCCTTCTCTCTCGGCTTGCAGTTGCTGCAGCACGATGTTGTTCGACTCAGTCGCGCTGGATGTGAAAAAGATTTCAGACGGCGATACGTCGAGAAGCTCGGCCATCGACTGTCGAGCGCTTTCGACTGCAGCGGCGGCGTCGCGCCCTGAAGCATGAGAGATCGCTGAAGGATTCCCGAAACGCTCTCCGAAGAAAGGCAGCATCTTCTCGATCACCGCGGGCGCGCATGGCGTCGTCGAATGATGATCAAAGTAAATTGGAGACGCCATCACGATTACTCAGCTGACGGGATGACGACGTCTGCGACGACGACGCTTGCGCGCAGGTGGAGGAGGCGTTTCCTTCTCGTCCGAATTCAACACGCGATGAGCGAAGGCACGCCAGTCTCGATAGATCTCGACGTAACGGCCCGACGAGAGCGCAAAGAGTTCGAAAAGTGCCAGAGCATCAGAGAAAGGCTCCCGGAACACAAACCGCCACATGGTCTTCTTGTCGGCTGGCGGATCCAGTAAACGCCAGAGAGTCTCGAGAGCCTGCTCGATCTGATGGCGGACCCCCGCCGGAAACGACATGCGGGCGCATATAGGCTGAACAATCTCCCTGACGAAAGGAAGCACCTCGCCAAGCCGCATGCGTACACCACCACGACTCTCTTCCTCGTGCTCGATGGCATCCATTACGGTCGGCAACAGCAGGACCGAGAAGAGGACGGCGTCGGGGACTTTCTTTCTGGCCTGGACCGTTCGATCGAGAACTTCCAGCATCTTCCAGAAGTAGTCCGCGCGCCCTGTAGAAACAATCCTGTACAGCTCTGGAAAGAGTGGTTCGAGCAGCTTGGTATCCACAAGCAGTTCGATGGCATCGAGCGACCATCCGCGTCGAAGCAGTTCGAGTATTTC
Organism: Thermoanaerobaculia bacterium; assembly: GCA_046590705.1. Lineage (GTDB taxonomy): Bacteria > Acidobacteriota > Thermoanaerobaculia > Gp7-AA8 > Gp7-AA8 > JBKJUK01. Next base: position 1,944 of record JBKJUK010000338.1, on the reverse strand, counting down.
TTCCGAGACTCGGGGTGCTGAAGCTTTCAGGATCTCGCTTCGGTGCCTGATGATCGCGTCGTACGTACGCTCTTCAATCTCGAAATCGAGGCGCGAGGCGAATTCGACTGCACGCATCATCCGCACCGGGTCTTCTCGGAAGCGAACGTCCGGGTCTCCGATCACGCGCACCAGGCGTTCGTCCAGATCCACCAGGCCGCCGACGTAATCGATCACGGTGAAATCAGCGATGTTGTAGAAAAGTCCGTTGATGGTGAAGTCGCGACGACGGGCATCCTCGGCTGCATTCCCGAAGGTGTTGTCATCGGTCACGAGCAGTTCGAGGCCTTCCTGGCGCGCCTCCGGTTCTTTCCGGAACGTGGCCACCTCCACCGCTCGGTCATGGAAGAGCACGTGCACGAGCCTGAAGCGACGGCCGATGATCCTGCTGTTCCTGAACAGCCTTCGGATCTCTTCAGGATGGGCACTGGTCACGATGTCAAAGTCTTTCGGCGTGCGCCGCATCAGGAGATCACGCACGCTTCCACCGCACAGGTAGCCGTGAAAACCACTCCGCTGCAACCGATAAAGTATCTTCAGCACTTCTTCCGGGATCTCGCGTCGGGAGATCGAGTGTTCGGCTCGGTCGACTACCTTCGGCTCGGAAAGAAGGTGTCCTCCTTTCGTCGGTTTCGACGAAGGAACGCTCGGTTGAAGGTCTGGATCGGGATTGAAGCTCATGGAGTCGACTCGGGAAGATCTCTGTAATGATACTTGCTGTCTATGATCATGAAGGTGCGATCCCAGCGGGTATTCGAAAAGAAGTGTGTCACGACGCCTGCGAGTTGCCGGATCCGTTGAGCCGGCGGGCCTTCTGCCGCGACGTCATTCCCGCGAAACGACCAGTAGATCAGAAACGCCCGCCCTTTGATCAATCGTCGCGGAACTGGTCCCCAGTAACGTGAATCGTTGGACCGGTCCCGGTTATCACCCATGACGAAGTAGGACTGGGGCGGAACTTGAAACGGTCCGAACTGGTCCCTCGACCGGTATGGTTCGGGCAGCTCCGCTCGCAGCGGGTAGGTTCGACTATCGTCGTGAATTTTGTAATCTTCTTTCAACGGTTTTCCATCGATGAGAACCTGCTTGTCACGAATGAGAATGACGTCACCCGGGAGGCCGACCACTCTCTTGACGAAGTCCGTTTTCGGATCGGGAGGAAACCTGAACACCACCACGTCGCCGCGACTGACCGGACGCAGCCCGGTCAGGCTTCTGAAAACGGACGTGGGCTCAGGACCGTAGACGAACTTATTCACGATGATATGGTCACCGACCAGAAGGTTGTCGATCATCGATCCGGTCGGAATCTTGAACGCCTGGAATACGAATATCTTCGCGAAGTTCACGAAGATGACAGCGATCAACAGAGCTTCGTAGTAGTCGCGAAAGATCGTTCGGTCTCGCCGCTGGGATTCAGGCATTCAGGAGTATCAGCTGACCCTTGCTGCTGAGCCTGCGGACCGGATTCTACTTCACCCCGTCGACAACAGGGCGACGAGATCCAGCGCCGAGGTCATCACCTTCCCCATTCGCGGCTGCGGGAAGCCGATTGATCACCACTTTCTCGGGGTCGACCCAGGGCAGAGCTGCGAGCGCCGCACGAACAGCATCCTCGCTTACACCCACCCGCGTCACCAGGATAGCGAGGTCCGCGAGCGACCACTTCTCAGCTCGGCCTGAGCTCCATTGGTACAGCGAACCTCGCGTTTCCCAGACTTCAACAGGATACCTGCGGCCATACCTGACATTCCGTGGCATCAACAGGTAGTGATCGACGGACAGGAGTGGCACGGACGAGAGCTCGCCTTCGATCGATCGGAGCGGAGGCATGACAAGTCTCCGCTCCTCGCCGCCATACTTCACCAAGGTCACCGCCGATGAATGCAGTGGGGAACTATGCAC
>JBKJUK010000245.1:0-7194 GCA_046590705.1 Thermoanaerobaculia bacterium | reverse complement strand
GCAGCAGATGGTGAAGCGGTGTAGAGGGCAGCATCACTCCAATCTCTTCGAGAGCAGGTGCGACGGAAGCAGCGAGCGTTCCCGGGCGTCGCGGCAGAAGCACGATTGGCGCGCGAGATGAGGTCAGCTCGCGCCTCGCTGCAGTCTCTGGAAATCCGATCGTCGATGTGGTGTTGAGGTCGCGCGCCATGACGGCGAACGGTTGGTGAGGACGATGCTTCGCAGTTCGCAAGCGCATGACGGCAGCGTCATTTCGCGCGTCGACGGCCAGCTGAAAACCACCGAGACCTTTGATGGCCAGGATCTTTCCACCGAGGAGCATTCGAGTCGCATGAGACAAAAGGTCGCCATCGAACGAAGTCCCATCAGATGAGACGAGAGTGAGTTGTGGACCACACGCTGCGCACGCAATCGGCTCGGCATGGAAGCGGCGGTCAGTCGGATCCTCGTACTCCGATCTGCATGGAGCGCACAGCTGAAAGGCCTGCATGGTCGTGCGCGCCCGGTCGTATGGAAGCGATTCGACAATCGAATAGCGTGGACCGCAGTCGGTGCAGTTGAGGAACGGATATTCGAATCGTCGGTTGGTCGGATCGAGCAGTTCCGCAACGCACGCGTCGCAGGTCGCAAGGTCGGAGGGAACGATTGCTCCGCGGTCGTCGGAATCCGAGCTGGGGACGATCGAGAAATGGTGATCGTCGCGCGAGGCAAGCGTTTCTCGGGTGACTGAGTCGATGACCGACGCTCGAGGAGCCTGGGCGCGCAGCCGTATCGGAAATTGCTCGAGATCGGACAGGTTCCCCTCGATCTCGATCCAGACGCTCCCCTTCTCGTTCCGCACGAAGCCGCAGAGGTTCGCTGAGGTCGCGAGCCGATACACGAACGGACGGAAGCCGACCCCCTGAACCACGCCGCGGACGCGGAAGCCGGCGCGCTGCGTTGTTTCGACGGTCGCCACTCGATCAGCGGTCACGACTCAGCGGATCAATGAATCAAACCGAGATTGCGTGCAGCACCAGGAAGCGAATCAGCACTCGCGGAAAGGTGAGAGTCAACGACTGAAAGGCCGTTGGCGATTTGGGTGAGATTCTCTGCAACTCCGTTGATTTCGCCAGGAAGTGGCGAGGTCTCAACACTGATTGCCTTCACCCCCATGGCGATCTTCTCGAGGCTCCGGCGGATTCCCTCGAGCGCGCGAAGTACATTCGCCAGAGCCCAGGTGAGAACGATCAGGAGAGTGAGCACCAGGACAGCGGTGAGGATGGTCCAGAGAATCATCGTTGCACCGCCGGGGCTACGGATTCCACTGTTGAAGCGAGCACTTCGGATGTTGCGTCGATGCTTCCTGCGACGCTCAGAAGCGTCGGGGCCAGCGCGATCACGGCGGTTAGATTTTTGATGGCGCTCGTATTTCCTGCGATCACGAGCGCTGACGGAATTGTCTTCTGCGCAAGTTCGAGGATATGGCCGCAGGTTCGAATCACAGCCAGTAGATAGCCGACGGCCAGCAGTGTCACGCCAAAAGCGATTGCCAGAGAGATCCACCAGATGACATGTACCGCGGTCGTCATGGTCAGGCCACCTTCGATTTTTCAGTGATCCGGCCGAGCGCGGCGTTGAGCCGTAGCAGTCGGGCCAGAACCGAGGAGAGACCACCGCCGAGTTGTGTGAGCGCGCCGTTGATTCCGGTGAGGTAGCCGGCGAGTGGTTTGGTGTCGGCCTGAACGATCGCCAGACCGTCCCGGATTTTGGTGAGGGCCGCCGCGGTCGCCCAGAGTCTCGAGGCAATCATGATCAACCCTACGGCGAGCGCTCCGACCAGGATCGCGAGGTAGATCAATGTTGCGATGAGAACCGCGCTCACGCGTCTTTCCCCCTAGCCAGGGACGCAAGCTTCTCATCGATCGCACCGGCTCCGCCCGCGATTCCGCGTGCAACGGAGAGAATCTCACTGGCAACTACATTCGTTTTCTGCAGCATCCAGATCGAGACTGTATTGGAGGCAATCTCTTTTCCGGCCTGCCAGATCTCAGCGGCGCGGCTGTCGATTCGACGGGCGGCGGCCAGGATCAGAATGAGAAGAACCGCTACGATCACAACGACGACGGCTCCGATTGCCCAGGAGATTTTCCACAGCGTCATGGCGTCCATACACGGGCCTCCGAGGTCAATTCTCACCTTTGCATCGCCGGTGTCAACTGAACTTCGATAAATCGAAGCGGAGGGGAGGGAAGCAGCATTCGGCAGAGGTTCGGCGGTAGCGCGCGCTCTCTACAGTTAGTTGGCGCCTGAGCCCCGGAGGGGCGCCATCGCTATAGCCCAGGCCGTCAGGCCTGGGATCAGACGTCCCGATCCTCTCGAGCCCCAGCGGGGCGGCACCGCGACGTCGTTGGTTTCCTCACGCGACGCCCCCGAACGCCATTTGTGGCCGCCCACGAGAAACCTCGATGTCGCCCGCTGGGGCTCAAAGACATGTCGAGGTGTTTTGTCCCAGGCCTCACGGCCTGGGCTACTGAATGCCGGGCCTCTGGCCCTGTAAGGCGCGCGCGAACCTCGTTCGGGTAGTAGTCAAATAGGAGCGGAAGTAGTACGTAAATTTATCAGTCGCAGCGTCATCGCGTCGTTCGACCGAGATCAGCTCTGCCAATCTTGAAACAACGCGCCTTTGTGCACGATGTGGTGATATGTGAGAACTAGCTGCTTCTCTATTTCTGTCCCGATGGAGGCTGGAAGAGGCTGGCTGGAAGTGCGACGTCAAATCTCACGTCTTCGTAGCGGATCTGCGAAGTCATGGCTGCTCCGCTCTTTCTTCCTTCCTCGTCGGCGTGGTAGCTCGTGCGGAGCATGGGGAAGCGGATTCCAGCCACTTCTTTTTCGTCGCCATATTCGGTCCAGTCGTAGCGGCTTGCATCGTACTTGAGCATGTTCGCCACGAGGCGGCCGGTCTTCGCGTCGAAGTAATACCACCACGTATGCAGGCCGCCGGCGTCTCCTGCGCCTTTGTCGTATGTCACCAGAATCCGATCGGTGAGAATGCCGTTCAGTTTTTCGGTTCCCAGATATTTGAGGTGGACACCGCGATCAGTGAGTTTGAAGGGCATCGAAACGACGTAGTGCGCTCCGAATGTCGAGTTGCGGGCGCCGTTACGGTCAGTCGTCGAAGGCATGTTCTTTCCGTCGATCGTCTTCCACGCTTCCCATCCATGATTGACCATTACGACCTTCTGCCCTTTGTCATCCCAGCTCATTCGCATCTTCGGACCCGGATGCATCATGTACTGATGCATCTGAACCCTGACGTTATCGGCGCCGCCGTCGTCCTTGAATTTCGTCGTGGTTTTCTTGAACGTCATCGTGCGCTTCGCGTCCCATGCCTGCCATCCGCCGTGGTAGGCGATGGACCTGCGAACCACATCGCCAGCTTTGTCTTTCGGTAGCAGGTCCATAGGCGACTGTTGAGCAGACAGCGTCAGTGCGAGGAAAGGGAGTATCAGTGCGAATTTCATAGGGAAGATGATAACTCGATCGGCCTACGCGAGGTCTTGCGTGGCTCTGCCTCTCGTTCTAGCGATCGGACAAGGCGTCCTTCGAATTCAGTGCGTCGCGCCACAGGCAGGATTGCCTGTGCCACACAAGCCCGATCGAGAGGGCGAGAGCTATCGCGTCAGAGGCCAGCGCGGCATTCGCCGGCCCATTCAGCGTTACCGCAGTCGCATTCAGGGTCGCTGCAGGTGAGATGGGAGTCCTTGCCGAGATAGCCGGAGAATTCGTCGAGGAATCGTCGTTTTCCTTCTTCGATTCCAAGAGGGGTGAGGCCGACTTTTCCTTCACCTGAAGCTTCGATGAGATTCCTCTCCTTCAGTTTTCCGAGCGCTTCTTCAAGCGCAGCATCTTCGATGGTGAGGAAGCGGTTGAGTTGTGCGCGGTCGACATGGTCACCGAGGTGTTCACCGCGCATCCAGTACATCATCTGAAGAATGTCATCCTGCAGTCGCAGTGTCTCGCTCATAAGAGATCCTCACGACCGCGTCGTCGATGAGAGAAGGGTAGATGACAATCCGCTGCCGGGGGTCACTGACGCAGACACCGGTCCGCAAATCGAACTCCAGTTCGTGGCCACTGCAGCGGATGGACAGGTGTCCGAATGTTCCTTCGTGGAGCGGTTCTCCTCCGACCGGACAGCGGTTATCGAAAACGAAGGGATGCTCGTCGATCAGGCATACCAGAACGTCCTTGCCGAAAAGATCTACTTTTACCCATTCACCTTCGTTCAATTCGAAGCGATGAACGAGCGGCAGCCAGTCGGCGGAGTTCGCATGTTCGGCGTTCAGCCCCGCTACTTCGATGCCTCGCAGTTCGGGGACCTGTTCGTAAAGGCTCTTCTCGATCAGGTTTCGCATTGTGGTCAGCGACGACGCGCAGCCATGACAGTTCCCTGTCAGCTCGAGTTCGGCGACCTTGCCGCGCATGCGTACCAGGTGAACGTCCCCGCCGTGCCTCTCGAGAAGAGGCCGGGCCAGAGCCAGGGCCGAAGTCACGCGATCTTCGATTGAAACATCGATCAGGCCGTAACCGCGAAAGAGGCTCTCCAGCAGAGGGTCCGAGAGCACGCGATCGAGAACCGCATCGGCTTCCTGCTCTTTGAGTATTTCTACCACCCGTGCCAGCGCGTCGCGATGAAAGTCGAGTATGGGGGAGACGATGGCGAAGAGTTCCTGACGTTCCTTGTTATCGGGAGTCGTCTCAATCCGCTTCAAAAGTTCTTCGAGTTTTTCAAACTGCATACGTTTCGCTCGATACGATTCCACGAATCGTTTCGATGGCCTCCGCGATTGCTGCTTCCACCGGGTCGCTCAACTCGAGGGAGAGATCGCACCGGAGCGGTTCGCATCCGATGACGGTTACATCGACGGGAAGGCACGACATTTTTCTAGCGAGAATCATGGCACGCGCCGGCTCGGCAAAATGAGGGTCGATTCGTTCGTCAGCAGGGAGAATCACATCCGTCTCCTTCGGTCGAAAGACGTGCAGGGTGCCCGGCGCCTGACGCCGGCAGACGGCGTCGACGATGATGACTCGTTCGTAGCCATCCATCAGCCGGATGACGAAATCAAATCCGCCGATGCCGACGTCGATCAGCTCTACATCGTCAGGAAGGTCGGTTCGGCGTCCCAGTCGGCGAATGACTTCGACGCCGAAGCCGTCGTCGCCGAGGAGTAGGTTACCGAAGCCCGCCACGAGTGTCTTCATCGAAGTCAGTGAAGGCTGTCGGCCAGAGCTTTGATGGCGTCGATGGCAGGGCTGGAGTTTGTGATGTCGAGCGGTCCGCATCCGCGGCGATCGGCGAGACCCATCACGTCATCGCGGGGAATCGACGCGCGAAGCTCGATCCCACGTGCCGTGGCGAAGGCAATCAAATCGCTCTCGTCGCCGGGAGTGACTTTGTTCGCGACGCCGTAGACTCGGGGGATGTCGAGCTCACGTGCGAGAGCGCTCATTCGGGCTGCGGTTTCCATGGACTTGAAGTACGGCTCGAAGACCACCAGCATCGTGTCGACGCTGCGCGCGGTTCCTCGGCTCAGATGTTCCAGGCCAGCTTCGATGTCGACCACGGTCGGTCGATCATTTTCTGCAATCATTCCGGTGAGTAAGCTGCGCACGGCAGCGTGAGCGCCGCACATTCAGCCGGCGCCGGCATGCTCGACGCGTCCCATCAGCAAAAGATCAACTCCATCGGCTGCCCGAGTTCCGTACTGCTGAACGACTTCTGCCGGAGTCATAGCCAGTACGGTCTTCTGCTCACCATCTTCGTCCGTGACGCGTTTCAGGATATCGCGTGTGAGCGGACGGAGAGTCTGCGATTCTTCTCGGCTTAAGCCGAGTGTCAGGGCCAGATTGGGATTGGAGTCTGCATCGATGGCCAGCACATGCTCGAGGCCTCCACGACTCAGCAGACGGGCCAGAGTGCCGCCGATCGTCGTTTTCCCGGAGCCGCCTTTCCCTGCAATCGCGATTTTCATTGGCAGATCGTATCGCAGTGTGGACGAAAGGCGTTCATAGCCAGTAGTGAGTTGCCAGTAACCAGTAGCGCCGAAGTATCACCACATCGTGCACAGATTTCTGCATGGAAAAAGGTACCTGGGAGCAGATACGCAACGTCATTCCGACGAGCCGCGTGACCCGGTGATGATCCCGCAGCTATGACTGCGAGGAGGAATCTCCGGTCCGCGCGGACGCGGTGGAACGGCACCACCAACGCGGCGCGGAACGGAGATACCTCTGCGCAATCACAGCGCGCAAGCTGACGTGAGTTTCGCGTGCTCATCGGAATGACGGTGCCGCGCTTTCCGTGCTACTTCCTGATGACGAACGCTTCCAATTCCTCACTGGGGATCGTTCCAGAAGTCGTCTCCCTCGCGAATGGTCCATCCCGTAGGCCGGTCCTTCGCATCAGGAATGATGAACTCGTAACGGTCAAGAGGGGGGAGGGTGATGTCGGGCCGGGCCCAGATCGATTCGATCTCGTCTGCGAGCTGAATGAGTTGAGATTCGAACTCCGAGCTCAGATCCGAGCCGAATTCCTCGTTCACCGGCTGAAGCTCGATGGCGATGACGTCGGCCGGAAACTTCTCAAAGTGCGTTCCGACCACCAGAAGATTTTCGAGGCTGATCACTCCCGTTGCCGCCTCGATGATCCTGGCCTGGATCTCGACCTTCGGTGGCAGCTCGTGCGTCCAACGCGAACGCGTGACTGTTCCTGGCGCTTTTTCACGATCGACTGCTGCCACCAGAATCAAGCGATCGTAAGGGGCGCGCTCGGCCAGGCTGTGTGTGATGAAGATAGGACCGTAACTCCAGTCGTCCACCTCCACCCCTTCAGGCAGTGGTCGGTTCTTCATGAACGCGACGAGGCGATCGCCGAACGAGTAGTCGCTCATGTTCGCGTAGCCGAGACCAGCGATCAGAATTCGCATCTCACCGTGCGCTGTGGGGCCGCGAGGTCGCTTGCAGTCTCACTCACTTCCGCAGGCGCAGGTGTTGACGTCCTGCGTGATGACCTGGTCTCCGGCGTACATGTGCGTCGTGCATGGCATGCATGGATCGAAGCTGCGGATCGTGCGGAGGATGTCGATCCCTTTGAAGTCCTCCGGCTTTTCGAACTCTTCGAGGATGGGTGTGGCGAGCACCGCCTCT
>JBKJUK010000007.1:0-7628 GCA_046590705.1 Thermoanaerobaculia bacterium | reverse complement strand
CGAGCACGGCGCTCTCCTTCGGAATGACGTTGCCGGTCCGTTGCGGCGCAATTCTTCGACCCCGCAACCCCGCATAAACCCGTGAGTTTCTTAGAAGCGGTGGGATGGGCGGGTGCGAGGAATCTACGCACAAGGATCGCGCTTGGAATGACGAGCGCGACCGCCTCGCGTAGATTTCTCAGTCGCAGCACGAATGTCGGCCCGCAAACGGGCGTGGCGCGCTCTTTCGGAATGACGTTGATGATCCGTCACTTCGGCATCCACAATCGCGTCTCAACAGTCAGGATGTCGTCGTCGACTGTTTTCTTACTTCGACGTTCTGCGTTCTGAGTTCTGCGTTCATCAGCAATCCGTGCCTGCCCGATCTTCGTTGGACTCTGTGAGAGAATTCCTTCGATGAAAACGACGTGGCTGTCCCTTATCCTGTTTCTTGTCCTGGCCCTCCCTCGCCTGGCTGATGCTCACGATTACTGGATCGAGCCGTCGACCTATCACCCCGCAGCAAACAGCCTCGTGAATTTGAGCTTTCGCGTCGGTCAGAACTTTCAGGGTGATCTGCTGCCGCGCGTTGAGAAAAGGGTTGTCCGGTTTGTGGCGCTGAATGGAAAATCGGTGACTTTCGTACCGGGTCCGGAAGGAAAGGATCCCGTCGGTTCGGTGACGGCCCGTGGCGACACGATGGTGGCCTACGAGAGCAGTAATGCCGAAGTTTCGCTGCCTGCAACGAAGTTCGAGGCCTATCTGATCGAAGAAGGACTCGAGAAGATCGTTGCAGAGCGGGTCAGGCGTGGCGAGAGCGCGAAGGACGGCCGTGAACTCTACGCGAGATGCCCGAAGACGCTTTTGCACGTGGATGGAAAAGGACGTGGTGTCTATGCCCGCACTGCAGGGCTCACGCTGGAGCTGATTCCCGAGAACGATCCGTATCAGGTGGTTCCCTCCGGCAAACTGAAACTTCGGCTTCTCTTCCGCGGTAAGCCTGCCGGTGCTGGTGTGCTGGTCGTGGCCATCAACAAGTCGGATCCGACCCGGCTGATCAAGCAGAGGACAAACGCCTCAGGAAGAGTGAGTCTCTCACTCGAGCAGGGTGGGGAGTGGCTCGTCAAGGCTGTCGAAATGGTCCGCAGCACCTCGCCTCGAGCTGAGTGGCAAAGCTATTGGGCGTCGCTGACGTTCGCGCCGCGCGCTACCCCTCCTGCGGGCCGTTCTTGAAGCGGAACGTTTCGCTCCGTTTCGCGTGGGCGCTCTTTCTGTGTGCTTTCTATCCGGGCCTGTTGAGCGCGCATGAGATGGGCACGACCCAGGTGCGGGCTCACTTCGATCAGCATCGTTACACAGTAGAACTAACGGTTGATCCCGAGTCCGTCGTCCCTCGACTGCAATTTCTGGCGGGAGAATCGCTCCGCACGGCTACTTCGGCGAGTGAGTATGCGACTCAAATGCGGGCGCTGCAGAAAGCTTTTCTGCAGACTGTCACCATTCGCTTCGATGAGAAGGTCGTCATACCCGGTTACGAGTACGTGCCCGTCTCCACCGATCCAACGAAGATCTACGGAATCGTTCGACTGACCGGCGCGATTCCTCCCGGCTCGAAGCGCTTCCACTGGGCCTACTCGCTCGTTTACACCAGCTACTCGCTCCAGTTGCAGAACGGTGCCGAAATTGTATCGACGCAATGGCTGGAAGGTGCGGAGGACAGCAAACCGTTTGCGCTCGACGCACGCACTCCCGCACAAAGGCGCTGGGATACAGTCGTTCAGTACGCGAAGCTGGGTTACACGCATATTCTCCCGAAGGGCCTCGATCACATTCTCTTCGTGCTCGGACTGTTTCTGCTGGCCACGAGCTGGCGCTCGCTGCTGACGCAGGTCACGGCATTCACGGTCGCACACTCGATCACGCTGGCGCTCTCGATCTATGGAAAACTCTCTCTTCCCGGTTCCATCGTCGAGCCGCTGATTGCGCTCTCCATCGTGTACGTGGCGGTTGAGAACTTGACCACGCGCGAGGTGAGACCCTGGCGTGTTGCCCTCGTATTCGTCTTCGGACTTCTTCACGGGATGGGCTTCGCGGGAGTGCTCAGTCAGCTCGGGCTGCCGCGCAGCGAGTTCGCTACGGCGCTGATCTCCTTCAACGTAGGCGTCGAACTCGGACAGCTCTCGGTGATCGCCGGGGCCTTCGTGCTGATCTCCAGCTGGGCAAGGAAAAAGGCCTGGTACAGAAGCAGGGTCATCGTTCCGCTTTCGCTTCTGATCGCGGCGACTGGACTTTACTGGACTGTCACCAGGATTTTCTTTTAGCCCGACTTTCTCACGATGGTTCCGCGGAGAGGACGCTACCCACGTTGCGACGGAAAGGCTGTAAAACGTGCGGGTCACAATCGTACGCACCGTGACTACTCCATGATGCTGTAAACTCCGTCGCCCTATGAGTGATACGACAACTCGCGGCGTCCGCATCGAAATCGAAAGTTCCTACATCCCCGACCGAAGTTCCGAGCCGGAGAATTATTTCTTCTTCGCCTATGACGTAGTCATCACCAACGTCGGTGACGACATCGTGCAGCTGGTCAGCCGCGAATGGATCATCACCAACTCCGACGGCGAAGTCGAGCGCGTGGAAGGACCAGGAGTGGTCGGTAAGCAGCCGCTGCTCGGCCCGGGTGAATCATTCGAGTACACCAGCTTCTGCCCGCTCAACACGCCGGTGGGATCGATGCAGGGCGCCTACACCATGAAGCTCGAGAATGGAGAAACATTCGCGGCGGAGATTTCGCCGTTCACGCTTGCGACTCCACACGGCGTCAACTAACGCAGGCAACGAGGTCTGTCGTCCTCAGTTCTGGCCGATCACATCGCGATCTGCGGCTCGGACACTCCAACCAACTGCCGTCGGTTGAAAATGACCAGCGGCGCTTTCCGCCGATCCTTCGCCCCTTTCATCAGGACGCTGCAGTCCCGGAGAGCGAAGAAATGCTGGTCCTGTGCAAGAAAGTCGGACACCCGCAGACCTATGCCGAGGTCCAGCGTTCCGTTGATCATTCCGTCCGGCAGGAGGCAGGAAACGTCGTGAGGCTGGCGCTTCTGCGCGGCACTGATGACCAGCTGGTCGGATCCGAGAGCCGGGACGATCAGCGTGATCGCCTCCCTCTGCAGGGCCAGAAAGGCGACCGGCTCCGATTCTCTAGAGAACCTCACGTCGGTCAGCTTGTAGAAGTCGGTCGTACGGTTCAGATGCTCGGTCAGCCCATGAAGTTTCGGGAGAACGAAGTTCCCAGTGATCCAGATTCCGTTCGTGTAAACAGAGCTGGTTACCTGCCGACGGGGGGAGGGGCTGAACTTGCTGACGTTCGAGAGCGGAAGAGCGGTCATGATCGTCAGTCGCTCGAGCCGCTGAATAAATACAGCAGCCTCGAGATTGCGGTGAACACTGTTCTGCGCGTACCCTCGCTGTGGAGATTCCACAATGACTGAACACCAGAGTCTGAATGTCGGGGCGCTACTCTCAGCGATTCTGTTTCTCGGCCTTTCCGCCGCGGGATGCCACACTGCCGCGACCCCGACGCCGCCGGCAATTCGAGGAACGGTTACCTCAGTACTCGCCCTTCGTGGAGACGACAGGGTCGCAGTGATCGTAATCGAGGAGAATCCGAACGAGAAAAGTGGCTCCGGCAAGGACGCGGTGACCATCGATCAGCAGACCGAAGTCTTCAAGGCCACAGCGACCAGGCTGGTCGTCACCGACTGGTCGGAGATTACGAATGGAACGCGCCTCGAGGCCTGGTATCGCGGTGCTGTCGCAGAGTCCTATCCCCGTCAGGCCACGGCGCAGCGGCTGGTGATTCTCGAACAGCAGACGGACGGGGCGCCCTGACGAACCGCTGCAGCTGATGAACGCAGAACGCAGAACGATGAAGTAAGAAAATGGGTCAAAGTCCCGTGAAGGAGCACAGGCAATTCTGCTTGTGGCGCGGAAAAGGCAGCCTGACTGCTGAGAAGCCGGTTTTGCATTTGACTTACTTTCTTACTTCATCGTTCTGCGTTCTGAGTTCTGCGTTCATCAGCCCCGGCCCCCGGCCTCCTGACCCCGGCCCGCATTTCCCGCATGCTAGGATCGCGATGAAATGATCGCCCGCTTCCTGGCCAACTTTGTCGCGATGACGCACTTCGGGGTCGTGATGTTTATCATTCTCGGTGGCCTGCTGGTTCTGCGCTGGCCGGGACTGATCTGGGTGCATCTGCCGCTGGCGATCTGGGGAGTCGTCATCGAACTCTTCGACTGGAGCTGCCCACTCACTCCACTGGAGAACTACCTGCGCAAGCTCGGAGGTTCAGAGGGCTACAGCGGTGGATTCGTCGATCACTACATCTTCCCGCTGCTGTACCCGGATGGCATGAGCCGGAAAATGCAGTATGTCGTCGGGGCGATTGTCCTGGTGATTAACTTCGCTATCTACACTCGGCTATTCACGAGAGGAAGATAGCGTTGAGGCAGGCCGGGGGCCGGGGTTTTGGGGCCCTAGTAGTAGCAGGAGCAGGTTTAAGCAGCTGCGCGTCCGTAACTCCGTGGCGGACGAACCCGTTCATTAGAAGCGGCGGGATGGGCGGGTGCGAGGAATCTACGCTCGAGGGCTGCGCTGTAAATGTTGAGCGCGAACCTTGTGCGTAGATTCCTCAGTCGCAGTCCTGTCTGCGCTCACCATCGAGTACGGCGCGCTCCATCGGAATGACAGTGAATAAGCGCCACCTTACGGTCGCCTCTCGTGCGTTGCAGTTGCCTCGGCCTCTACCCCGGCCCCCGGCCCCCGGCCTCCGGCTTCGCCGAAGGCGATCGCATTTTGATCCTGTAACTCTGAGCCTTCCAGATTTCGTCTGTGTACTGCCTGATGGACCGGTCACTGGAAAACTTGCCCATTCCGGCCACGTTGTGAATCGACATGGTCTGCCACTTCTCAACGTCGGTGAAGGTCTGGCCTGCGGAGCGCTGACACGACACGTAGCTGTCAAAGTCAGCGCAGTGGAAATACCGATCGTTCGTGGTGAGGATCTCGATGATCGGTTTGAAAAGGCCTGCACTCCCGTCGGGCAGAAGATCGCTCGACAGGATCGAGATGACCTCCGCGAGTTCGCGACTTCTCTCGATGAACATGGAGGATGGGGTCCCTGAGGCTCGGAGCGACGCGATCTCCTCAGTGGTGTTACCGAAAATGAAAATGTTCGACTCGCCCACTTCCTCCCGGATCTCGACGTTCGCACCGTCGAGTGTGCCGATCGTCAGCGCACCATTCAGCGCGGCCTTCATGTTCCCGGTCCCGGAAGCCTCGGTTCCGGCCGTCGAGATCTGTTCGGAAAGTTCGCAGGCCGGGAAGATTCGCTCGGCAGCCGACACACTGTAATTCTCGATGAAACCGACCAGCAGCTGTTTCTTCACCACCGGGTCGGCCGCGACCATTTCCGCCACCGCATGCATGAGTTTGATGATGAGCTTGGCGATGAAGTAGGACGGCGCAGCCTTTCCGGCGAAGAAGATACTGCGCGGGACGGGGAGGGCTTCACCGGAACGAATTCTGTTGTAGAGCGCGATGACGTGAAGGATGTTCAGCAGCTGACGCTTGTATTCATGTATTCGCTTCACTTGAAAATCGAACAGAGAATTTGGATCGATGGTGAGGGACTGTCGCTTGGCCATCCAGGTTGCGAAATCCTGTTTATTGGCGCTCTTCACTGTCGCCCACTTTTCGCGGAAGGCACTGTCAGCTGCGAAAGGTTCGAGTTTCCGCAACTCGTCGAGATCGCGGATCCAGCCCTCGCCAATGGCTTCGGTGATCAGGCTTGCCAGTCGCGGGTTGGATTTCAGCAACCAGCGGCGCGGAGTGATTCCGTTGGTCTTGTTGTTCAATTTTCCTGGGAAGATCTCATCGAAATCGCGAAAGACCATTTCCTTCAAAATCCTCGTATGCAGTTCAGCCACGCCATTGACCGAGTGACTGCCGACGATGGCGAGATTCGCCATTCTCACGTGAGGTTGATCGGAACTGGTGATGATCGCGGTCCGATTTTCTTTCTCGGGATCGGCTGGAAACGCCTCCCGGACCTGAATGCGGAAGCGGCGATCGATTTCGCGGATGATCTCCAGGTGCCGCGGCAACAGGTGTCCGAACATCTCCGTCGACCACGCCTCCATCGCCTCGGGCAGCACAGTGTGATTGGTAAAGGCGAAGACCTGCTTCACGAGATCCCAGGCGAAGTCCCACTCCAGTCTGTACTGGTCGACAAGAAGGCGCATGAGCTCTGGAATGGCGATGGCTGGATGGGTGTCATTCAGCTGGACGGCCACCTTGTCGGGGAGCTCCTCCCACTTTCGGGCGGGCTTCTTCATGAACCTGCGGATCAGGTCCTGCAGCGTCGCTGAGACGAAAAAGTACTGCTGCTTGAGACGGAGTTCCTTCCCGACGTACTTGTCGTCGGCGGGGTAGAGAACCTTGGAGATATTCTCACTTTCGGTCTTGTCCTCGACGGCCCGCACGTAATCACCACTGTTGAACTTCTCGAGGTCGAACTCGCGATTGGATTTTGCGGCCCAGAGTCGAAGCGAGTTGACCGTGTCGTTGCCGTATCCGACGATCGGCATGTCGTAGGCCATGGCCTGCAGATCCTCGGTTTCGATCCACTCGAGGCGCCCGACGCCATCGGCGTCGATGTAGTGGTGGGTACGGCCGTAGAACTTCACCGTGAAGACGGAATCGGCTCGGGCAATTTCCCACGGGTTCCCGTACCTCAGCCAACTGTCAGGGGCTTCCACCTGGAAGCCATTGTCGATGCGCTGGCGGAAGATCCCGTAGTCGTATCGAATGCCGTAACCGTAGAAGGGAAGGCCCAGTGTGGCAGCGGAATCGAGGAAGCAGGCAGCCAGCCTGCCCAGCCCGCCGTTCCCGAGTCCTGCGTCCATCTCATCTTCCTCGATGTTGTCGAGGCTGAGTCCCATTCGTTCGACCGCGGTCTTGTAGGCAGGGAGGGCCTCGAGGGCGTGAATGTTGTTCTTGAGGGCGCGACCCATCAGGAATTCGAGAGACAGGTAATACACGCGTTTGGCGTCGTTCTCGTAATAGGTGCTCTGCGTTTCGAACCAGCGCTCCATCAAACGATCGCGCACGGCAAACGCCAACCCGAGGTAAATGTCGAGATGCGTGGCGGTATAAATGTTCTTCGCCACCGAATACTTCATCCGGTGAGCGAAGGCCTCGAGAATGCTATCGGGATCGAGCCCGCCTGGCGCAGGTTCGGGGATGTGCACCGCGTCGGCGTTGATCGAAGCGAAACGTGTCTCGTCTTTTTTCATTCGGTAGGAGATTCTACAGGAGGAGATGGGAGTTGCTGATGAACGCAGAACGCAGAACGCAGAACGATGAAGTAAGAAAGTGGGTCAGAGACCCGAGCAAAGGCACGCGCTGGTCCTCCGAGCGTTGTTCGACACGACGTCATTCCGATGAGCCGCGCGATCCACATCGTCACTCAGGCCTGACTGCGAAGAGGAATCTCCGGTCCGCGCAGACGCGGTGTCAAAGTCACGACCTCGCGGCGCGGAACGGAGATTCCTCTTCGCACACACGCCTTGCATTCCTGCGCGAG
>JBKJUK010000361.1:0-15221 GCA_046590705.1 Thermoanaerobaculia bacterium | reverse complement strand
ATGAACGCAGAACGCAGAACTCAGAACAATGAACGGAGAAAACAAGGAGTTCGCGATCGTTGCGACGATCACGGGGCTGATTGATCTTCGACTCTTTTCTCCGTTCGACGTTCTGAGTTCTGAGTTCTGCGTTCATCAGTCCCCCGTGTCGTAAGCCCATGGCTAAGTCCCCAGAGGATCAATCGTTCAAACTCTCGCCCGGTCGGCGAGTGCTTTTTATTACGAAGGATCTTTCGCTCATCGCGCGGCAGCTCTCGGGTGAACTCGATCTTCTGATGCATGACTTGTCGGTCGATGATCTGCTCGACGACATCAATACCGACGTCATGACCCCGGCCTGGGTCTGCTTTAACTACGACCCTGCGGAGATTGCGCGTGAGGCCTACGCAGGGCTTCTGTATGAAGGCCGCAGAATCTTTGCTCGTGATGCGCTTCGCGACGGGAACTTCGAAGTGATCGTCTCGGGGTGGCGCAAAGGAGTCGGAAGTTCCCGCGAGACCGCCACGCAGGCAGAGAAGTGGTGCGGAATTCGTCTTGTCGTCGCTGCTTCCTTCGCTCCGATTCACGCTGCTAACAATCTGAATCAGGGCCAGCTCATGGGGAATCACGAACAGCTGCGAAGTCTGCAGGCTGGGAAGTCCCTTTCTTTTTCGGAACTGGGTGGGCACGAATCTCCTTCTGCGGCGCTCCTGATTGAGTCGGGCGGGCTGTTCTCGCTGACCCGGGCGTTTGATTCAGGGACGCTGACTCTCCCATCGCTGGTCGCCTCCAATCGGGCGATGAACATGGCCGAGAAGATTCTGCAGCGGCACGTCGTCGATCCTGGCCGTCCCGACTCTGTAGCTCCGGGTGATCTCTTACGAGTGTCGGTCGACGCGGGCTATTCGCACGAGTACACCACGGCCCAGGTTCATACCTTTCTTCAGCATGAATTCGGCGCTGACTATGCGATCCGATCGCCGCAGAAGTTCGCTGTGTTCGAGGATCATCTGATCTACGCTGATGAGGTCCCGCGGATGAAGCAGTTCGCGGACTCGATCGCAACGTTGCGCTCGAAGCAGCGTGAATTTCAAGTGCATACCGGCTGTCTCGACTACTCGGCGGTGAATGGTGTGTCGCCCGGGATCTGCCATCAGGTTGCGCGCGAGCAGATCGTATCTCCAGGGGATTTCGTTCTGGCCACCGACAGTCACACCTGCATGGGCGGCGTGAACAACGCCCTGGCCTGGGGAGTCGGCGCCACTGAGTACGCAGCGCTGCTGCACTCCGGCTGGACGTTGCTGGAAGTTCCCGAGTCGGTGAGATTTGTCCTCACGGGGACCTTCAAACCGGGCGTCACAGCGAAGGACTTGATGCTGCAGATTCTGGCTACGTTCACACGTGATGGGACCACGATCAATCGGGTGATCGAGTTCGGTGGTGAGGGCGTGTCGTCCCTGTCACTCGACGAAAGGGCCACGCTGGCCAACATGGCTACAGAGTGTGGCGCTCGCGGCGCGATTCTGGAAGCCGATGAAGCCCTGTTCGAGTGGCTCTCGAAGCGAAGAGGGAGCGCTCACTCTTCACTCTGGCGCGAGAGTTCCGTGCACCCCGATGCTGGCGCACGTTACGCTGGCGGCGTGCACGAGATCAGGCTCTCCGAAATTGAACCTATGCTCGCCAGTCCGGGTGATCCTGAACATGGAATCCCCTCGGATCCCACCAACGGCCTCCCTGTCAGCGAGGCCGGCCACGTCGCCATCGACATCGCTTACGCCGGCAGTTGCACCGCCGGGAAGATCGACGACCTCCGTTTCTATCATCAGGTCTGCAGCGAGGCGGTGAGTGCAGGGAAACGAGTTGCAGAAGGTGTACGGTTCTTCATCCAGTTCGGTTCCGTGGAAGTAGAACGGTACTGTCGTGAGGAAGGTCTGCTGGAAACATTCGCGAAGGCAGGCGCGACGCTGCTCTCGCCAGGCTGCGGAGCCTGCATCGGCTGCGGTCCGGGAATCTCTGATCGCTCCGATCAGGTCACCATCAGCGCCATCAATCGTAACTACAGCGGAAGGTCAGGGCCTGGCCGACTCTGGCTGGCCTCACCGCTGACGGTGGCGGCCTCGGCCTTTACCGGGTTCATTGCTGCTTATCGCGAAGGGATGTTTCTGAGTGGAGCACAGGCAATCCTGCCTGTGGGGCCTCAATCGTGATTGTAACGTCCTGATAATCTCCTGCAGCGCGCCACAGGCAGGATTGCCTGTGCTCCACATGCTTCATAATCAGGCAATGCCCTTTAATGATCTTCCGCTCGATCTTCCTCATGCCGGAACCATTGCTGAGAGAATTGCGCGATACATCTCGCAGAAGGTCGATGAAGGAACGCCCGCGGGTGGCGAGCTTCTCGATCTGGCCGAACAGCTGGCTGCTTTGCTTTTCCGTTACTCGGCCACTGGTGAGAATCCTGCTGAGTCGGAAGCAATCGGGGCGCGAGATGAGGCCGCGGACATTGCCCGCCGGATCGTCGACGGTATCGAGACCATGGAGATCGGATTCGACCGGCTCGGTCAGTCGGTCCGTAATCTTTTTGAATGCCTCGAACTCGGTGAAGAAGGCATGAAGATCTCCCTCCGGGCCGGCGAAGATCCGAATTCGCTGCAGCGACCGTAGAGAACCAGGGTCCAGGCCGTCCTTCGCACCCGTTGGAGTCTCTTTCCGCCCGGTCACCTGTTGACGTTCGGGGTCGTCGCGCTAGAATGCGCGCTCCGGCAGTTTCGACTGCCGAGTTCAGGGCGATTGCCATCTGGCCTTCGCTCTCCGAGTTCACCGTTCATCCGGGGGCGACGATCGTCCACCGAGGAGTTTCCACCATGGATTTCCGTCTAACAGACGAGCAGAAGTCGATTCGCCAGACGGTCCGGGAGTTTGCCGAGACCGAAATCAAGCCGCACGTCATGAAGTGGGACGAAGCGCAGACCTTTCCTCTCGAGGTGGTCAAGAAACTCGGTCAGCTCGGAATGCTCGGTGCCATCTTTCCCGAAGAGTACGGCGGATCGGGGCTCAGCTACGTCGACTACGTTCACATCATTGAAGAACTGGCCGTCGTCGACAGTTCGGTCGGTCTGACTGTAGCGGCACACAACTCTCTCGGGACCGGCCACATCTACCTCGCCGGCAACGAAGAGCAGCGCAAGAAGTGGATGCCCAAGCTGACCTCGGGGGAATGGATTGCCGCCTGGGGTTTGACTGAGCCTGGCTCAGGGAGCGATGCCTCAGGCATGCGGACGACAGCGGTGAAAGATGGGGACGAATGGGTTCTCAACGGAACCAAGAACTTCATCACCAACGCCACGTACGCGGACATTTCGGTGGTGCTCACCGTTACCGATCGCAACGATCAGAAGCACGGAATTACCGCCTTCGCAGTGGAGATGGATCGGAAGGGAATTCGCCCGGGGAAGAAAGAGAACAAGCTGGGAATGCGAGCGTCTGACACGGCCGAGCTGATTCTCGAAGATTGCAGAGTTCCGGAAGGGAACATGCTCGGGAAACTCGGCTACGGCTTCATCGACGCCATGAAGATTCTGGATGGCGGCCGCATCTCCATCGGAGCGCTGTCACTCGGGATCGCACGAGGTGCGTACGAGGCCGCTCGCGATTACGCGAAACAGCGCACGGCATTCGGCAAGACCATCTCTGACTTTCAGGCCATTCAGTTCATGCTGGCCGATATGGCCACTGAGATCGAGGCAGCGCGACTTCTCTGCTACCAGGCAGCAGTGACCAAGGATTCCGGCGAGAGGACCACACAGTTCTCGGCGATGGCCAAGCTCTTTGCATCAGAAGTGGCGGTGCGATGCAGTGAGAAAGGGGTGCAGATTTTCGGCGGCTACGGATTCATCAAGGACTTTCCCGCTGAGAAGTATTACCGCGACGTGAAGCTCTGCACCATTGGTGAAGGAACCAGCGAGATTCAGCGTCTGGTGATCGCACGTAACCTGCTCGCGAACTCCTGAGCGTCAGGCCATGAGCTCGAATGCCACTGCTGCATCGCTGAGCGACGGTATCCGCGCAGGCAGGTACCGTGCGCTGGCGCAGGCAGTCTCGCTCGTAGAGCGTGGCTCAGCAGAGGCGGACGCACTGCTCGCGGAACTGTATCCGCACACGGGCAAGGCCAGGATCATTGGCATTACCGGCTCGCCCGGTGCCGGAAAATCTACGCTCGTATTCGCGCTTGCGCGCTTTTATCGACGGATGGATTTAAAGGTCGGCATCATCGCCGTCGATCCGACTTCCCCGTTCAGCGGGGGTGCAATCCTCGGTGATCGCATCCGGATGCAGGAGCTCTATACCGATCGCGGCGTGTTCATCCGATCAATGGCCACCCGCGGTTTTCTCGGAGGGTTGGCTAAAGCGACCAACGACGTAGTCGATCTGCTCGACGCCAGCGGTTTCGACATCGTGCTGGTGGAGACGGTCGGAGTAGGGCAGGACGAGGTCGAGATCATCCGCACCGTGCAGACCAACGTGGTCGTGCTCGTGCCAGGGATGGGCGATGACATTCAAGCCATCAAGGCCGGGATCATGGAGATCGGTGACATTTTCGCCGTGAACAAAGCCGACAGACCTGGCGCGGACCGAACCGTGAACGAAGTCACCATGATGATGTCGCTGGTCGAGGAGCATGGCGACTGGATTTCGCCGATCGTCAAAACCGTGGCTTCGACGGCGCAGGGGATCGAGGAACTGCATGCGGCACTCGAGAAACATCGCCAGTACCTTCTCACCTCCGGAGAACTCGACCGCCGTAATCGCGAGCGAGTGCGCATACGCGTCGAGACGCAGATTAAAGAGAGCTTCATGACCCGGGTAGTCGGTGGCACGATCAGTCGCGACGATTACGAGAAGCTTCTCGACGATGTGCTGCAGAAAAAGAACAACCCCCACGACGCTGCCGAGTCGGTCCTTGCACGCGTGAAGTTTTCGGGTAGCTGATTCAGCAGCGGTCGAGCTGAAGTGAGACGCAGCCGTCATTCCGAACGAGCACGCGTCACTCTGGTGCGTAACGCAGACTTTGGAGCGACTGAGGAATCTACGCGAAAGGTTCGCGCTCGAGAACGCAGCGCGGTCCCTGGGCGTAGTCCCTCGCACCCACCCATTCCGCCGCTCGGGATGACGGCACAACTCGGTTCCCTGCTCACAATGACATCGCCCGACTTGCCTCCGCTTCTACCCCGGCCCCCAAACTCCGGCCCCCGGCCCGATTCTCCCTCCTTCATTCTTCGGCGAACTTTCTCTACAATCGCGCGGCCATGAAAATATCCCGCGACTGGTTGTCGGATTTTATCGACCTCGATGGTCTTTCCGACGACGAGATTTCCACGAAACTCACATCGGTTGGTCATGCTGTCGAAGGCATCGAAAGGCACGGCGATGACGCCGTGTTCGAGGTGGAGTTCACCACCAATCGCATCGACGCCATGTCTCACCTGGGACTTGCCAGAGAACTTGCTGCGACGACTGGAAGGGAACTCCGCCGCATCGAACAGCAGCACGCAGTGCCGTCAGCTACGTCCGATCAAATCACCATCGCGATCGAGGCTCCGGAACTTTGTACGCGTTTCTCCGCACGCATCGTGCGCAACGTGAAGGTCAAGCCGTCCAGCGCCAGGATTCAGCGGCGGCTGCAGGCCGTAGGTCTGCGACCGATCAACAACATCGTCGACATCACCAACTACGTGATGCTGTCCACAGGGCATCCGCTGCACGCCTATGACCTCGCGCAGATTGCCGATCGCCGCCTCGTCGTCCGCGCTGGTCGTCCGGGTGAAAAGATCCGGTCGCTCGATGGTCAGGATCGCGCGGTGGATGAATCCACTGCGGTGATCGCTGATGGTCAGCGAGCAGTGGGACTCGGAGGAATCATCGGTGGTCAGAACAGCGAGATCTCGGAGCAGACGACCGACGTCCTCATCGAATGTGCGCATTTTCAGCCGTCGCCGATCAGGCGCACGGCGCGCAGGCTGGGCCTCAAGACTGACGCCTCCTACCGTTTCGAGCGGGGAGCCGACCCGAGTGGAACGGTCGAAACGGTGATGCTGGCCGCGCAGATGATGGAGACTGAAGCCGGAGGCACTCCATCTGATCTGCTGGATCTGATTTCGTCGCCGGTGAGTGCGCGGCAGATCACACTGCGGGATCGACGTCTCCTCGAGGCATCTGGTGGCGCGCTCTCTTCTGAGTACGCACTATCGCTGTTCCGTCGGCTCGGGATGAAGGCAGAGCGTGCCGGCGAGACTACAGTCGTCGAAATTCCGACGTACCGCGTCGACCTGCTCGAAGAGATCGATCTGATCGAAGAGGCGCTCCGCTTCCACGGATTCAACAACATCGCCGCGGTCCTCCCGCGCGTCACCACCGGTGATGTCAGGAAAGATCCGCACAGCGTGGCCGGTGAAAAAGTCAGAGACACGCTGATGGCGGCCGGCCTGAGCGAAGTCGTGACGTACTCGTTCATCCATCCGGAGCATGATGCGCTGTTCAACCTCGATGAACCGCTGAAGCTGGTCAACGCCCTCACCGAGAATCTCTCGGTGATGCGCCAGTCGATCTTTCCCGGACTGCTGGAGGTCGTTGCACATAACCGCAGTTATGGAACGCGCGACGGAGCGATCTTCGAGGTAGGAAAAACCTATCACAAGGCTGCAGGCAAAATCGAAGAGCGGCCAACGGCTGGGCTGGTGATGTTCGGGACGCAGTCGGCGCACTGGGGCGAGACGAAAAGGGCTGCCGGCTTCTTCGAATTGAAGGGCGCAGTCGAGGCTGTGACATCAGCGTTCCGCGTGCCGGTCACGTTCGAATCAGCGAGTCTGGAAGCATTCAAGGCCAATCAGTCAGCACTCGCGCGTTCGGGAGGAAAGGTGATCGCGCGCCTCGGTGTGCTCGAATCGCGCGTGACCGAGGCTTTCGGCGTGAAAGGTGAAATCTTCGCTGCGGACATCGATATCGCCGCGCTGCTCGAGTCTGTCGGTCCATGGAAGATGACGCCGTCTTCGAAGTTCCCCGGGATCCCGATGGTACTGGGATTGCTGCACGCCAGGAGTCTCACCTTTGGGGAAATCGTCAGCGCGATCCGCACGCTGGAGGTTCCTCATCTCAGTGAGATCGGGCTCTGGGATCGTTATGAGCAGGACGGTGACGACCAGATCAAAACCGCTCTCGGGCTCTGGTATCAGACCGACGATCGGTCGCTGACGCAGGATGAAGTTCTTCAGTTGCAAAACTCTCTTGCCGGGAAAATCGTAGAGATGCTTCCGGTCAAGCTCATCGGTACATAAGGAGCAGTGTTGAAGAAGACCCCGGGAAGTGACCAGTTGTCGTTCGAGACCAGTGATGAAACAGAAATTCTCGCAAAACTCAGCGAGCGTGTCGAACGTGCCGTACAGATGATTCAGGACCTGCGACGCGAGCGCGACGAGCTGCGTTCACGTGTCGAGAAGGCAGAATCGCAGATCTCCTCACACCAGGAAGCGCAGGATCATTTTTCGACCGTGGAATCGGAAGTCGAGAAGTTTCGCAGCGAGCGCAGCGAAATCCGCAACCGCATCGAAAACATCCTTGGCAGCCTGGACGCACTCGAAGAGAGCGCGCCCGTGCAGGACAGCGAAGAATAAGCCTGAGGCACGGCCCCGATTTTGTGGAGCACAGGCAATCCTGCCTGTGTGCCTTTGACCCTCGGGACCATGAGCGGCAGCGCTATGTCGCCGCGGTTGTGTGGCACAGGTCCGGTGAGTCAACGCGGGCGGCCGCAGACTTCACAGGCGGGATTTCCTCGTCTCCACCTCAGCGGCGGAGGAAGGCGTGGGAGAACTTCAAAAAGTAGTCGATCGCCGAGACCAGGGCGAAGAGTACGACGACCCAGAGAGCGTACTTCCCGAGCAGGATGAATTCGCCGAGCTCGTGTCCGAGGATGAGTATGGCGATGGCGACCACCTGGGTGATCATCTTCACTTTGCCGAGTGGCGATGCGGCGATCGTCACTCCCTGCTGCGCGGCGATGGAGCGAAGGCCTGAGACCGCGAATTCCCGTCCGATGATGATGACGATCATCCAGGCCGGTGCCAGCCCGATCTCGACGAGTGAGATGAACGCTGCGGACATGAGCAGTTTATCTGCGACCGGATCCAGCAGCATGCCGACGCGGGTGACTTTCTTGAATTTCCGGGCCAGGAATCCATCAAAGAAATCGGTGAATGCCGCGACCAGGAAGATCGTGAGGCCGACGTATTCCTTTCCCTCGAACTTGGTGAGCAGAACCACCACCAGAAAAGGGACGAGAAAGATTCGAAGGAGAGTGAGCGAGTTCGGAAGATTCACGATCTCGGATGACAGCTCATGTTCTCCATCGAACTCAGTCGGGGAGTGAGTCGGACCAGCATGATCCGGTTGCGGTCGCGACATAGGGACTTCCTGATCCATTCGGCTCCGGCGCGAAGGATAGTCTGTTTGTTCGATCAAGAGAAGAAAGGAACGGGGAATTTAGAGTGGTTCATTGACATTCGAAGGGGCGCTTCCTAGAATCGCCCGGCTGCAGACGCGAAAGTGGCGGAATTGGTAGACGCACCAGATTCAGGTTCTGGCGCTCGCAAGGGTGTGGGGGTTCGAGTCCCCCCTTTCGCACCAGCAGTTCTCCGGATAGGCGCTGCTGCTCTCCCCGAACAGACCGTCGGGATGAATATTTCTCCCGAGCTCAGGGCCGATGAGATTCACTCTTCGGGTTCGTCGAGCAACTGGCGATAAAGATCGGGCTTCCGAAGTCCATGCTTCTCCGCCAGCGTCTTCACGGCATCGGCCCGGCGCATTCCGTTGTCGCGCAGCCTGTTGAACTCGGCCCGCAGCGTCGCGGCATCCACGGCGCTGATTGCGATGGTGGTGGCTGCAAACACCAGCGTGACCTCGCCGCGCACCGGCTCGCCACTGATCGCAGCCAGCACATCGCTGATCGAACCATGCGTGAAAGTCTCGTGCAGCTTCGTCATCTCTCTGGCCAGAGTCATCTGCACGTCGCCCAGCACCGCCAGCGCGTCCCGGAGAGAATCGAGCAGCCGGTAGGGAGACTCGTAGACCACGGTGGTCATTCGCTGCTCGAGGATGCGCCGGTAGAAGTCGAGGCGCTCGGCTTCCCGATGTGGAGTGAAGCCGAAGAAAGCGAAAGGGATTGGTGGCAAGCCGCTGGCCGCCAGCGCCACTGCGCCAGCGAAGGGACCGGGGAGTGGCTCCACCGTGATATCGCGCGATCTCAGTGCCTGCAGCAGCGGGAATCCAGGGTCAGACAGCAGGGGCATGCCTGCGTCACTCGCCAGTCCAACGATTTTTCCTTCCTCGATGAGCGCCAGTACCCGCGCCACTTTCTCGCTTTCGTTGTGTTCATGAAAACTCTCGGTCCGGATACTGATCCCGAAATGTGTGAGGAGTTTGCCGGTATGGCGCGTGTCTTCGCACAGGAGCAGATCGCATGAGCGCAGGGCCTCGATGGCTCGCGGCGTCAGATCTCCGAGATTGCCGATCGGTGTGCCGATCAACAACAGTTTCCCGCGACTGGTCATTCGACGATGGTATCAGCGAGATCTCGTGAAGTGCCCATTGAGTAGGATCGCTGCAGCCGCTGCGACGTTCAGCGATTCCACGTTCGACGAAATTGGTACAGCGATCGAGCGCGTGTGATCCGCGAAGAGGCTCGAGATTCCCCGGCCTTCATTCCCGAGGATCAGCGCGCAGCGTCCTTGGGGAAGTTCGAACTCGGATGCGCCACCTTCGGCGGCGAAGAGCGGAAGAGCTCGAGCGGAAGCTTCAGTGAGAAAATCGGCGGAGGAACTGTGACAGACAGGCGTGGTGACCACGGCGCCTGCCGCTGCCCGAGCCGCCTTCGGTCCGTATGGATCCGCCGAGTTGTCGAGATAGACCACGCCTGCGGCTTCGAATGCTGCTGCGAGTCTGACGATGGTTCCGACGTTTCCTGGATCCTGAATGTTGTCGAGCACCACCACCACGCCCGGACGTTGCAGCAGTGCCGGAAGTGAGATCTGAGGCCGTGCGAATAGGGCGACGGCTCCTTGCGAGGATCGAGTGTCTGCGATGTAGTCGATCAATCCGCGCGCGACCAGAATTCTTTCCGGCAGGTCCGTGAACTGATCCCGGTCAGCCTCAGATACGAGCAGCATGAGCGGTGACGCGCCGGCGCGAATGGCATCGCCGATCTGCTTGATTCCTTCCAGCACGAATTCATCCGCGTGCGAGCGCATGGCCCTGCGCACTCGTTGAACGGCGGGGTTCTGCCGGCTTCTCAGGATCTCTTCTTTCATTGTTAGGCGAAGTGTAGCCGTACTGCGCATTCGCAACCAGACGTGGTCGAGCTTTGGTTGTGGAGCACATGCAATCCTGCCTGTGGGGCGACGCACTGACTTCGCAGAACGATTTCGTTCTGCGTAAACCGTCATGTAACCCTTGAAGCGACCTTCCCGAAAACCTGCGAAACATCACAACGACCCGGGGACTTACTTCACCGCACCACAGGCAGGATTGCGCAGGATTGCCTGTGCTCCACTCGTCCCGGATATGAGTTCGAGCGCTGGGCCGAAGTCCAGCGATCGGGCGGCCTTGCGCGATGCGGAATAAGTGATGCAAGCTCATCACGATGCGACTATTCTTTACGGCGCAGCACCTGTGCCGGCAGGATTTTCGTAGAGTGATTCGCCGCTCGCGGCGAACGGAGTTTTCTTGTCCATCGAAACCAGATCAACCATCCGCTTCTCACCGCGCGTTCTGCAGATCGAGGTCTCACCCACACTGCTGGTGATGAACAAGGCCATGGAGTTGATCTCGCAGGGCGTCGATGTGGTCGACTTCGGTCCTGGCGAGCCCGATTTCAAGACGCCTGAGACGATCTGCTTCGCCGCGAAGAAAGCCATCGATGACGGGCGCACCCGCTACACGAATTCTCTCGGAACGCTCGAGCTCAGAGATTCGATTGCCAGCCGCTACAACGACAAGTACGGCACCACTCTCACCGCGAACAACATCATCGCCGGAACGGGTGGCAAGCAGGAACTTTTCAATCTCATTCTGGCGCTGGTTTCCGAGGGTGATGAGGTCGTGATTCCATCGCCGTATTGGGTGAGCTTCCCCGATCAGGTTTCATTCGCCGGCGGCGTTCCGGTGTTTGCGCGCACGGAGCCTGCGGAGAACTTCCGGGCCAGATTCGAGTCGATTCGAAAGGTAGTCACAGACAAGACCCGCGGAATCATTTTGAATTCGCCATGCAACCCGACCGGGGCCGTGATCGAGAGAGATCAGCTCGGCGCGATCGTGGAGCTCTGTGCGGAACGCGGACTCTTTCTCATTTTCGACGAGACCTACGAGCTTTTCGTGTACGGCGATCGTCGACACAACTCGGCAATGGAGTGGTTCGATCGCTACCCGGAGACTGTGATCATCGTCAACAGCATGTCCAAGACCTTCGCCATGACAGGCTGGAGACTCGGATACGCAGTAGCCGACCAGAAGATCATTGCCGCAGTCGGCAAGATTCAAAGTCACTCGACGTCGAATCCGTCGTCGATCTCGCAGGCGGCTGCGGTGGAGGCCTTCAAATCGACGGGTGCTGCGGTGGCGAAAATGTTCGAGGCCTACGCCGCGCGCCGTGATTGGTTGATTCCGGCGCTCAACTCCATCCCGGGATTCGTCTGCCCTCCGCCGGACGGGGCCTTCTACGCCTTTCCTGATGTGTCCAGCTACTACGGCAGGGGAGAGATTCACGATTCCACATCGCTGTCTCAGTTCCTGCTCGATGAGGCCAGAGTCGCGGTTGTCCCTGGATTCGCGTTCGGCGAAGACCTCCATATCCGGATCAGCTACGCCACTTCCATGGACCGGCTTCATGAAGGTGTCCGCAGGATGACTGCGGCGCTGGCAAAGCTCAGTTGAAGTCCTGATTGAACTCTCTATAACCACATTGAGGACGCCACTTGTAGGGGCGCCCTGGGGGCACCCGCTCCTTTGGAGCTTTCGTTGGCGAACCCCAGAGAGCGGGCGCCCGCAGAGCACCCCTACAGAAAGGCCGATGCGGCCGGGAATCCGATCTGCGCTCGTCGGGTTTCGGAATTGTTACTACACGCAAGGAGATTCTGTGAAAAAGATTTTGATTGGTTCATTTGCCCTGCTCAGCACGGCGAGCCTCGTCATGGCGCAGGAAGCACCGAAGCCGGCCGCGACTACAGCGACCGACGACCCGGTTGTGATTCGTTTCAGCGGCGGTGAAGTTCGCCAGTCCGAGTTCGAGGCTGCACTCAAAACCATCCCTGAGCAGTACCAGGCCTACGCTTCCGGACCGGGACGTAAAGCATTCGCCGACGACTATCTTCGGATGAAAATGCTTTCGGTCCAGGCCGAAAAGGCGGGTCTCGAGAGCACTCCCGAAGTCGCGGCGCAGCTCAGACTGATGCGCATGAACGCCCTGGCCAACGCCCAGGTCACCAGGCTCGAGAAAGACATCAAACTCGATCCCGCAGAAATTCAGAAAGCGTACGAAGCGAAGAAGAGCACCCTCGAGCAGGCCAAGGCCAGACACATTCTGGTGGCCTTCAAAGGAAGTCCGGCTGCACAGCCGGGAAAGAAAGAGCTGACCAAGGAAGAGGCTAAAGCGAAGGCTGACGATCTGCAGAAGAAGCTCGCTGCTGGAGGCGATTTCGCTGCTCTGGCGAAAGCAGAATCCGACGACACCGGTTCCGGCGCGAACGGGGGAGACCTCGGGTCCTTCGGACGGGGTCAGATGGTGCCTGAATTCGAGAAAGTGGCCTTCGAAGCCAAGATTGGCGAGGTGAGCCCGGTGGTCGAGACTCAGTTCGGCTACCACATCATTCAGGTTCAGGATCGCAAGACCACAGCTCTGGCCGACGTGCAGCCTTCGATCGAGAAGGAACTCCGTGCGGCCCAGCTGCAGGCGAAACTGGATGCCATGAAAAGCACCACCGCAGCGGTCTACGACGAGAAGTACTTTCCGCCTGCACCCGAAGCAGCCGCACCGGCTGCCTCGAATGCACCGAAGCCTGCGGCCGCCCCTGCAGCGAAGCCCGCAGCAAAGTCGGGCAAGCCCGCAGCGAAAAAGAAGCCCTGATCGCAGAGATTTTCAATTCGCGAGCCGGTTGTTCATCTTGACGGATGGACGACCGGCTCGTACTGTTAGTGCCACATGGAAATCCCTTCGAAAGTCTCAATCTTCAACAAGACACTCGAGATCAAAGGAAAAGCGGGTCTGCTGGTGGCCATCAGCGACGGCGGCTTCTTCGAGCTCCAGATGGAAGTGAACCAGCGCATGCACACGGCGCTTTTCCCGGTTGCCGAGACGGTGCTGATTTTCAATGAGCCGCTGGCCATGCCGTCGGCCGATTTCGAAGTCGAACGATAGCTGCGCTTGCCGCAACTTCACGCTCAGGACAGAGTCACGAGTGGCGCTATCTGATACTTCATCGAATTGTCAGGCGCTCGTCCTCTCTTCCACCTCGACGTGGTCGTGCCCGACATCAATCGTCAGCATCGAGTGCGTCTCTGAATCGATCGTGATGTCCCGAGGATCGACGCGCTCCTACCTTGACGAACGCGTATTGAGCGAGGCATTCTCGCGGCCGTGAGCGAACTCGCTGAAGATGAACTTACTGAACGAAGGGTCGTCTCAGCCGTACGCACGGCGATCGCAGTCGGATCGTCTCTCCTGGTTCTGCTGGCGCCACTGACTGCATCGTTCACGTATCAGATCCGCTTCACTGCATTCGTGGCCCTGCTGATGGCGTTGCTGTGGCTCCTGGAAGCACTTCCGATGGGTCTCACGGCTTTACTGCCTCTGGTGTTGTTCCCCCTGGCAGGGGTGCAGACGGCCGACAAGGTGGCTGCCCCCTATGCGAACTCCGCGGTCTTTCTCTTCCTGGGAGGATTTCTCGTAGCCGCGACGGTTGAAAAGTGCGGGCTCCACCGGCGGATCGCGTACAACGTTCTGCGTGCTGTTGGCACTGAGCCGCAACGGATCGTTCTGGCGGTCCTGCTGGTCACAGCCATGCTCTCGATGTGGATTTCCAACACGGCCACGGCGCTGATGCTCACTCCGATCGCAGTGGCTCTGGTGGCGTCGTTGCCGAAGGGACGGGATACCTCCGCGCTGGCGGAGGCCACGCTGCTGGCGGTTGCGTATGGGGCATCGCTCGGTGGAATCGGCACGCCGATTGGAACGCCGACCAACCTGATCTTCTTCGGTGCCGCGAAAGAGCTCTTCCCCAGCGCCCCGGTTGTGTCGTTCGCCCAGTGGATGGGCTTCGGTCTCATGTACCTGGTGCTGGCGTTACCGATCTGCTGGCTGCTGCTGATCAGGATGACCGGCGTGAAACGAGGAGAGTCGATTCCGATCGAGAAGCTCGGACTCTCGAAGCCAGAGGTTCTCTCTCGCGCCGAGAAGATCACCATTGCGCTCTTCACGACAACCGCTCTGCTCTGGATTTTCCGGGCGGACATCGTACTGGGTGATTCATTGCGGATTCCTGGCTGGTCGAATCTGTTTCCCACGCCACGTTCCATTCACGACGCCACGGTTGCCATCGCCATGGCGGTGGTCGCGTTTCTTCTTCCCGCGGGCGGAGGTCGGAGACTCCTGGACTGGAGCGACTTTCAGAAAGTTCCGTGGGACGTGCTCATTCTGTTCGGCGGAGGGTTCGCGCTCGCCGACTCCATGGAGTCGAGTGGTTTCGCGAAGTGGACGGGCGCGCAACTTCAATTCGTTGCCGACTGGAAACCGATTTTTACCATTCTGGCGATCTGCGTTGTGGTGACGCTGCTTTCCGAGATTGCCTCGAACGTTGCCACGGCGACGGCCATGATGCCTGTGACCGCTGCACTGGCCGTGTCGATTGGAGTGCATCCGTATTTTCTGATGATCCCGGCAGTGCTGGCGGCTTCGTCGGGGTTCATGCTGCCGGTGGCCACTGCGCCGAACACGATTGTTTTTTCGACAGGGCTGGTACGCACATCGCGCATGGCCAGATCTGGAGTCCTGCTCGATGTAGCCTGCGCGCTCATCATCACGCTGTTAATCCTCACCGTGATCCCGAGAATCCTGGGGTTCGACCTGCTGCAGCCGTTGGTCAGGTAACGCGTGCGGATTTCGCCGGGCAATCCGAACTGGTGGAGCACAGGCAATCCTGCCTGTG
>JBKJUK010000270.1:0-16539 GCA_046590705.1 Thermoanaerobaculia bacterium | reverse complement strand
TCGTGCGTAGAACGAAAACCGAAGGTGTGACCCCTCGTCTTTAGCTTCGCGTAGAACGAAAGCCGAAGGTGTGACCCCTCGTCTTTAGCTTCGTTCTCGCTGATAGTGGGGTCATATCTTCGATTTTCTGTTGGCGGAGCGCCTACCCGGGCGAAGAGTTCGTATGCAGCGGTCTATCTCGAGAGCTGTCGTGCGTAGAACGAAAACCGAAGGTGTGACCCCTCGTCTTTAGCTTGTCAGTGGCTGGGAACTGAAAGACGAAGAGGGTGAAGTCCGGCGCCGGAATGACTCACTGCGGAATAGTCACCGTCACTGTGGTTCCTTTTCCCGGGCCGGATTCGATTACCAGAGTTCCACCAATGCTCTCGGCGCGCTCTTTCATTGTCGACAAACCGAAACGGGGGAACTCGCTTCGCGTGTAAGAGCCTGGAGTGAATCCGATTCCGTCGTCGACGATGGTCATGTGCAGCTGCTCATCAGTTTTTCCGATCCTGATTCTGACGGACGCAGCGCGAGCATGTTTGCGGACGTTAGCCAGAGACTCCTGGACAATTCGAATCATTTGCAGTTCGACCGCCGCAGAGAGAAGCAGGTCATTGCCCAGAGTGAGCTGTGTGCTGAGTCCGGTCTGTTCTTTCCAGCGCTCTACATATTCTTCGAGCACATCGCCGAACGAACGCTGCGGAGTAGGCAGGGTGCGGAGGTCTACGATCGATTCCCGAACGTCGGTGTACGCGTCGCGTGCCGCAACGGCGAGCTCTCGTAGCTGCGTTGTAGCCTCTTCGGTCTTGCCCTGTCGAATGTGCTCGGTGGCCGCCTGCACCTTGGTATTCACATAACCAAGCAGTTGGGCGATACCGTCGTGCATCTCATGCGCGATTCTGATCCTCTCCTGCGCTGTGGCGAGGTCGGCAACCTGCCTGTGAAGGTGAGCGTTATCGATGGCGATGGCCGTGGGGACAGCAAATCGTTTCAGCGTTTCTTCGTCCTCCATGGAGAACTCGTGTGATCCTTCCTTGTCGGCGAGATACAGGTTGCCGAGGAATGGTCCCTTGCAGGGGATCGGTACGGCGAGCAGAGAGGTCATGGGAGGGTGATTCGGGGGAAAGCCCACTGAGCGTGGATCTTTCCTCAGGTCCGGCATACGGAGAGTCTGCCCTTCCCTGAGCACCACGCGCAACAAACCATGGCCGACTGGAGGCGGGCCGATCGCTGCCCGCTGTTCTGGCGTGATTCCTGAGGTGATGAAGGAGTCGATGTGGCCGTCCGTGCCGATTACGGAGAGAGCGCCGTATCGTGCACCCACGAGTGAGCGTGCCTGTTCGACCACCTTCTCCAGCACCACTTCCAGCGACAACTCGGCGGAGACGTCGAGGCCCGCATTGTGGAGTGCCAGCAGTTCCCGGTTGAATCGTTTGAGCCTCCCATGCATGGCGTCGATGGCTCGAATCATCACCACGCCGAAGGCGATCAACGCTGCTGCGACAATCCCATCGAGCGAAATACGCTGCCAGAGTGAAAGCGGAATGACGGTGAGGTATCGAACCGTTTCCAGGAGTCCCACCAGCAGCACAGGCGTCAGGATTGCTACCCACTTCACATGTTTGAGCGTCATGGCCAGCGGAAGATCTCCCCGTACATATTCTGCGGCACGAGGTCGTTGTTCGGTCATGACACTTTCATTCCCAGGTGAGAAATGCGGGCTGGTTTCATCATCGTCCCGGCTCAGCTACCTGATTCCTGTGCTTCGAGGAGCAGGGAAAACCGCACGGTCAGGGCATCTGCAGCTTTGATGATCCCGAAGAGTGAGGTAGGAGGTCTGATCCCGAAGTCGCTCATGTGAAGGGGGAGCTCTACGGTGAGAATGAGGCGGTTGCCAGGCAGACGCTGGGCTTTCGCGGCGACCTCGATTTCCCTGGTCTTCCCACCGAGCGAGACCTGACCGAGAAGGTCAGCGTGGTAGGTACTGGAACTGGTGTCGTACACGATGCCGCCACGGAGATCCTTGAGCAGGAAGCGGATGAGGGGGTTCTCCGCGGCGCGCAAGGCTTTCTGCATGTCCGCTTCCATCCGTTTGCCGCCTGTGCAGCGGAACGCGGAAATCGGGATCTCCAGCTGGAACGGTGATGTGGAGAAGTGATCTGTCGTCGCGAAGTCCACCTTCCCGTTCGCGATGCGGTCAATCACGTCGTTGATTTTCTCGATTGAGGCGGCCACCTCCATATTCGCGTTGATGCTCCTCCCGGTGCAACGCCAGCCAGCGACGTTGGATGAGCCGATGAGCACGACCGAGCTTCGCTTGCCAGCGGTGAAGCGGGTCGCTGCGAAAGTCTCCGCCGCGACGGCTGTCAGAGCGAGCAAGCTGAAGATCAGCAGTCGTCTCATGATTTTACCCATCATGAATTCCCGGCCCGCTCGACGAACCAGCGGAAGGTGATCTTCACTACATCTCCCGTACGGATGGTTCCCATCATTGCGGTCGGAGGCTTGATGCCGTAATCACTCATTTTGATGGTTGACTCGCCGCTCAACAGATACCGCGTGTCGCTCTCGCGTACGGAGGTGACGTCCATGGAAACTTCGCGAGTGACTCCGGCGATCGTGAGTTGGCCCTTCGTTCTGGCGACCGAGTAGTTACTGGTTGGTTTCGCCGGCACTGCTCGTGTCATTTCGTACCGTATTTCCGGAAACGTCTTCGATTTGAGAGCTTTCAGCATCAGTTTGTCCATCTTCAGATTCTCGCTGCGGATTGAGGTCACAGGGATGACGACCTTTGTCGTGCCGGGAGGGTCGCCGGCCTTGCTCCAGCTTGCAGCGGTCAACTCATTGCTCAGCTCTGGATTCACGTCGACCACGCCATTGATCGTCGCCCCCTTCATGGTCCAGTCATGCAGGGTTGAAGTTCCCTGGATCGTGATGGAAGTAGATTCAGCCGTGGCTTTGCGCGGCTTGGACTGCGTGAAGATTGTTCCGGCCGGCATCCCGGCTGCGGTGCACAGCAGCAGAGTAAGCAGGGCGAATGTTCTGGTGGATTTCATTGGTGGATCCTCCTGAAAACGAGGGCTCTGCGTCACCGCAGAGCCCTCGCAAAGTACAATTTAGAAAGTGAATGAGACCTCAGACACGACGCCCTGAAACTGTGGATCACGCGCAGCCAGGATGCCGTTGTTGACGATGACGCCTTCAGCAAAACTGCTGTACTTCTGATCGACGTACTCCAGCTTGATCAACATGTTGCGCGTGATCCAGATCCCGCCTCCGACCTGAATCCTGTCAACCTTGCCGTTGGACGTTAGACTCGCCAGTTCCGATGCTTTTGCGCCGCTGTAACGCGCTGACGCATAGAGCGAAGGATTGATTCTGTAGACCATCTCGGCCGCGTAGTAGTTCCACTTGTCGCGAGGTTCTCCGGCCAGAGGTCCGTTTCCATTCTCATCGTTGAGGATTCCGTAGTGAGCGTAGAGCTTGATCGGCATCTGAGCCTGATCCCAGGTGATGTCGAACTGGCCGGCTTTGATTCTTTTTCCCTTCCCGAGGAGCAGTCCGCCGGGAGCCTGACCGCCACCGAAGACACCACCGTAGCGCTCACCGCTGCGGTTCCCGGAGAAGAGGGTGGCGCGACTGGTTGCGCTGCGTGAGTGATCGACCCTGTAGAGGGACATCGAAGTGCGGAGCGGCTTGATTGGATTCGCCCAGACCTTCGCATTCAAGGCGATCCCGCGACCCTGCGAGAAGTCTTCCGTGTTCGTTCCATTCGTCACGCCAACGAGCCAGTTCAGCCGGCGTGGCTTGCTGATGACCTCGCCGCCCACAGAGACGAAGTTTGGGTCTACGACACTGTTGCCGACCAGGGGGTTGGATTGCGTGATGGCGTTGTTACTCCGATGAAAAAGATGATCGCCATAGTCGAGAAGAAAAGCTCCCACTTTGATGTCGACCCGGTCAAAGACAGGTTTGAGGACTCGATGGGCTACCTCGAGATTCTCAGGCACACCGTGAAAGAGCAGGTAGCCTTCGTCGCCGTAGGTGGTGCTGGGATGATTGCGGCTGGCCAGGTAGAGATCGAAGTACATCTCTACTTCCTGCTTCTTCCCGAATTTTCCCTGAAACCCGAGATTGCCGAAGGCGGTCTGCATGCCTGAGGTGAGATTCGCCAGACGGACGCCTTTAGAGTCGAAAACATTCTTCTGGTGCAGCGACTGAAACGTGCCGACCGTGTTGAGGGTGATGTAAAGCTTTAGGTCGTCGCTATCTGAGATCTTGACCTGAGCGTGCGCTGGAAACGATAGGGCCGCTGTGATCAGCAGGGCGTAACCGACGGTGTAAATCTGCTTGAGTTTCATGACTTCCTCCTGTTAGCTCGACCGCCGTCACCTGCTAGAGGTTTGGGCCATGCCTGCTATCTGAGGATCATTTTGTGCGTCGTGCTGTGACGCCGCGAACCCTGATCAGGTAGTCGTGAGAACGCGCAAGGGCTGCTACGTTCCCGCCCGGAAGGGTGGGATGAATGAGGTCGCGCGGAGTGGGTCGTCCGTTCTGCGCAGCATTGAGCGAGTGGTTAGGGCCTCACGATGCGATCGTTCGACAGCGAAGGGAATCTACGTCGTTCGAGACGTCGTCGACACTCGCCCTTCGCGTCGGCTTCCTGAAAGTTCGCAGGTCTGACGCTGCTTGCAGCTTTCAGGGGTCAATGCGGCAATGCCAGCAGCTACCCTTCATTACAAGGACACGCCGCAAGACGAGCCGTCAAACAAGGTGGTGCAGCGACTGTTGATGCAAGGTGAGAGAGTGGCGCACATTACTCCTGGCAAGACCACTTCACTCAGGCTACCAGCTGCTTCCAATGTCCCGATCCGAAATGACAGTCGTCATTCCGGACAAGCATTTCTGCGCTATTCCTGTGGCCGAGCGAGTGCGGAGGCGAGCGCAGAGGAACTATTCTGGCTGCAGCACAGCGACGACACGCACCGGAGCATCGCTCACTTTCAACTCGCGAGTCCAGCTCGTAAAGCCCGCGCGCTTTACCTCGATCGTGTGGCTGCCTGCGGCGAGTCGTAGCTTCACTGGCGCCGACCCCACGAAACTTCCATCCACGTAGACTTCACCATCTGGAGGTTGCGATTCGATCACTACTGACGTCGCCGCCTTCCCAGTGCTGTGGCGATCGGCAGGACTTGGCGTCGGCGCGACAGGTGGAAGCGTCGAGTCTGTCCTGTCAGCAACAGAGTCGTGCCTGCGGGGTGGCGTGTATCCACGCTCCTTCAGACATTTCTCGTAGTCGATTTTGATCTCTGTCGAGATCCCCGAAACCCCGCCTGCCACGCGGGACGGATCGTCCTGCGCGTGCAGCGCTGCTGCCGCTGCACGACACTCTCGAGCGTCGGAGGCAAAGTCGGCAGCCGAGTTCTGAGTGTTTCTCCATGTGCCGGTTCCGCACGAGACTGTGAAAAGAACGACTAGAATGGCGTATGTCTTCTTCATTGAGACTCCCTCATAGCCGGTCGAACTGCTGCAGGCGTGTCGCCATCTTAGAGGGATCTCTCATCCCTATGACGCTGCATCTTGAGACGCGGGAAAGGATGCGCGCCGCGTGCGGATCCTGATTGCCGACGATCATGCGCTTTTTCGAGACGGCCTGCGCAGTCTGCTCGAAGCGAAGGGCCACGAAGTGCTGGGTGAGGCGCGAACCGGGCTCCAGGCTGTCGAGCTAGCCGCGAAGCTTCACCCCGATCTGGTTCTCATGGATATCTCCATGCCGGAACTCGACGGAGTAGCTGCCACGAGGCAGCTGACTGGAGAGCAGCCTGACATCAAGATCGTCATGCTGACCGCGTCTGAACACAACGAGACACTCTTCGAGGCAATCAGGGCAGGCGCGCAGGGTTATCTGCTCAAGAATCTCGAAGCGGACGAATTTTTCTCATTGCTCGATGGAGTCAGTCGCGGCGAGCCGGCCTTGACACCTGCGCTCGCACGCAAGCTGCTTCAGGAGTTTGCCAGGCCGGTCACTGCCGAGAAAGCGGATGGCGTTGAACTCGACAAATTGACAGACCGCGAGCGAGAGGTGCTGGAACTCATGGTCGAAGGCGTCACCTCGAACCGCAATCTCGCCAGACGCCTGAACCTGAGCGAGAACACCGTGAAATTTCACGTAAGAAACATCCTCGATAAACTGCGTCTGCACAGCCGCGCGCAGGCAGTGGGCTACGCGATGCGGAACAAGATTGTCGAGCTGGACGAGTAGCGTTTCCCTTTCCCGGTGGTGATGTCTCCGGGAAGTTCTGTCAGGGAACACCGGTCGAAGCCTCAGTCGCGATTCACTCCAGGCTTGGGCCACGTTGCTTGAGACTGCGTATCCGACACGGTCATGCGCGGATTCGCAAAGTGTCCCTACGCGCTGCCGATTCCCTACGCCGGTATCGTGGAAAGATCAGCACGGCGCAGACACTCATCGGCTACGAATACTTATGAAAGATATCGTGGGGTCACATCTTCGGTGTTCTGTTCGCGCCGCGATCACCTGGAGGAGAGTTTCTACCAGCGGTCTGTCTCGATGCCCACTGTGCGTAACTCGAAAAACGAAGATGTGACCCCAAAAGGCCAGGCCGAAAAACGAAGGCGTGACCCCAAAAGGCCCAGAAGGCCAGGCCCAAAAGGCCGCTTTGAGGAATGCGGGCGAGTTCTGAGGAGAAACGTGCAGATGAAATTTTTTCAGTCGCGCTTTTGCTCTAATGTTTGTATCCCCCCCATGGGGATATAGCGGGGCGAATATGAACGAACAAAATGAGCAAACACTCACCAAAGCAGGACTGGCAGCATCGATCGGCGCCGCGTTTGCCGCTTCGATCTGTTGCATCGGGCCGATTGCAGCGGCGTTCCTGGGGCTGACGAGTTTCGGTGCGCTGGTCAAGTACGAGCCGCTGAGGCCGATCCTGACCTTAGTGACGCTCGCATTTCTCGTCGGAGCGTTCTATCTCGCGTATCGCAAGCGTCCGACAGAGGCCTGTGAACCCGGATCGCTCTGCGCCACACAGGGTCCGACGCGCGTGCAGAGAATCAACCGCACTGCGCTCTGGATCGTCACCGCAGTCGTCGTGATCATTTTGACATTTCCTACCTGGTCGAACTGGGTACTTGGATAAGGAGAATCACCATGAAGAAAGCTACCGCAGTTTTTGTTCTGTTGTTTGCACTCCTCGGTCTCAGCGGCTTCGCGGGAGCAGGCGGAGGATGCTGTGCACTTTTCGCTTCGACCACGACTACCAGTTCCGCCGCCACCAGGAACGTTAAGGCATCGTCCTCTGCCAGTGAGAAGGTAGCGACTCTGCACATCAAAGGAATGACCTGTGGTTCCTGTGCAACGGCGGTCAAACGAGTGCTGACCAGAGTTGACGGGGTGAAAGCTGCGACCGTGTCGTACGAGAAGAACAGCGCCATCGTCACCTACGAACCGGCGAAGGTAACGCCCGAGAAGATCGCCCGTGCCGTCGAGGAGAAACTCCCGACGTACAAGGCCAGGGTCATCAAGTAACGAAGGGGCACGGAATGAGCGCATGTTGCACACCCACTGGATGCTCGGTCACCGATGAAGCAGCGAGCGAACTCTGCGCTGCCTGCGGGACGAAAGGGATCACCGTCGAGCCGATCACGTTGAAAGCCCTTCTGACTGCAGACGGCCTGCGGCGTGGTGTTCCACCGAGTCCACGATACTGCGCGAACCCGCAGTGCGAGGTCGTGTACTTCGACACTGCCGCAGTAGTTGTCTTTCGG
Organism: Thermoanaerobaculia bacterium; assembly: GCA_046590705.1. Lineage (GTDB taxonomy): Bacteria > Acidobacteriota > Thermoanaerobaculia > Gp7-AA8 > Gp7-AA8 > JBKJUK01. The sequence continues at coordinate 8,769 of JBKJUK010000270.1, read as the reverse complement.
GAGACAGACCTGATCGTCCCTGTACACGCCAAGCACCCGACCGAAGATTCCATCCCCGTCTGTTACTGCTTTGGCTACACAGAGAAGTCGATCCGAGAGGAGATCGAACAGAGCGGAGCGAGCACCGCCACTGGCTCGATTACGGCTGAGGTGAAAGCGGGGCGCTGCGCGTGTGAGGTCAAAAATCCCAAAGGCTCCTGCTGCCTGGGTGACGTCGCACGCGTCGAGCGCCGCGTTACATCCAGGCTTGCGCTTACCATTTCATAAGGAGACCTCATGGCGAAACGACAGAAGGCCACCATATCGACCGAAGAGTACTTGACGCCTGAAGCACAGAAGGCGCTTGCGGATCGGCTGGCGAGAGCCGAGGGGCACCTGCGCAGCATCCGGCAGATGGTGATCGACCATCGATGTGCAGATGACATCCTGCTGCAGATCGCCGCGGTGAAGGCGGCCTTGAATCAGGTTGCCGCCCGCGTGATCGAGACAGAGATGCGAGCCTGCGTGAACTCCTGCATGCCTGGCGATTCCGACGACCGTCTCGGTCGCGTGGCCAAGGCGCTGGCTACAGTGCTGAAATCGTCATAGGACAGATGTGGATGCTCGACAGTTTGAACTCGTAGTCATCGGGACCGGCTCTGCCGCCTCGGCCGTAGCTGCGCGATGCCGCAAGGCAGGGTGGTCGGTTGCGGTCATTGATGAGTTGCCGTTCGGCGGAACCTGTGCGCTCCGCGGGTGTGATCCGAAGAAGGTTCTGGTTGGGAATGCCGAGGCCATCGAATGGGCAGGGCGCCTGGCGGGGAAGGGAGTTCGTCATGAGGGTCTGCGCATCGACTGGCCGGAGCTGATGCGATTCAAGCGCTCCATGATTGCCGAGGTGCCGGAACGAAAAGAAGAAAGTTTTCGCAGGTCCGGCATCGAAGTCTTTCACGGACAGGCACGCTTCATCAGTGGGACGACCCTCGAGGTTGCCGGCCGACGCCTCGAAGGCAAATATATACTCATCGCAAGCGGAGCGAAGCCTGTGCCGCTCGGAATCGTCGGTGAAGACCTTCTGATCACGAGCACTCAGTTTCTCGAGCTCGACGAGCTTCCGCGGAGAATCGTCTTCGTCGGCGGCGGCTTCATCTCATTCGAGTTCGCGCACGTCGCAATTCGTGCGGGTGCGCAGGCGACAATCCTTCACCGTGGCGCTCGACCGCTTTCCCTCTTTGATCCTGATCTGGTCGACAGGCTCGTCGAGAGGTCGCGCATCCTCGGCATCGACGTCCGGCTCGGAACCAGCGTCACGCGCATCGAACGCGGTGCCGGCGGGTTTGTCGTTCAAGGACGAAAAGACGGTAGGGAGACATCTGTCGAGGCAGACCTGGTTGTCCATGGAGCGGGCCGCGTTCCGGCTGTCGGCGATCTCGATCTCGACGCAGCGGGAATCGACGCAGTTGGCGGACGGATCAGACTCAACGAATTTCTGCAGAGCGTTTCCAATGCGGCGGTATACGTGGCAGGCGACGCCGCTGCACTCGGCCCGGCGCTCACGCCTGTGGCGGGATATGAGGGTCGCGTCGTGGCGGCCAATCTCCTCGAGGGGAATCATTTACGGGCCGACTATTCGATAGTCCCGAGCGTCGCTTTCACACTTCCGCCTCTGGCCGCGGTCGGACTGACGGAAGATGCGGCAAGGCAACGTGGACTTCGCTTTCGAACCAATCTCGTCGACACGTCATCATGGTACTCATCGCGCCGCGTCGGCGAGACGCACTCCGGATCGAAGGTTCTCATCGAGAAAGAGAGCGGTCGAATTCTCGGCGCGCACCTGCTCGGACCATCCGCCGAAGAGCTGATCAACCTCTTCGCGATGGCGATGCGAACGGGAATGACGAGTTCGCAGATCAAAGAGATGCTGTTCGCATATCCGACCCATGGTTCCGATATGGCCTACATGGTTTAGATTCGTCGTAGTGGCTCGAGCTGGCGACCGGGAATCGTGGGGTCACATCTTCGGTGTTCTGTACGCGCCGCGAACACCTGGAGGAGAGTTTCTACCAGCGGTCTGTCTCGATGCACACTGTGCGTAGATCGAAAAACGAAGATGTGACCCCAAAAGGCCTTTCAAAAGGCTTTCAAAAGGCCGTTTGGAAAAACGAAGATGTGACCCCAAAAGGCCGTTAGGAGATCTCACCGACCGCAAACTTTGGCTTGAGCGCTGTCGCCCTCAGCGCTTACTCCACCGCACAGCTGATGACCGCCGAAGACGCTCGACTTATTGGTTGTTCGTTCTGCCACACCTGAGCGAACACCTCGAACTGGTAGTTGCCGCGCGCCGGAGGAACGAAGGATACGCCGGGACTCGGATACCAAATGCCAGGGTCATGGCCTGGAGGTGGATAGCCATTCAGTTTGAACAAATATCGGAATGCCGCACCTTCGGGGAGTCCACCGGAGGGGAGTCGTCCAACCCTGGGGTCTCTCGTGATGGGTAGACTAGCGGATACCTTGACAAACCAGCGCGGGGGGTTGGAGTTGGAGTACTGAACCGGGCATTGAACGATTGTGTTCTCGCCCGAATTCAACAAACGGACCTTGACGATGGGTGTCGGCAGTGCTGGAGCGGTAGCATTCGTTGTAGTTGTAATGCTCACCGGGGGGGCAGACGAAGGGCCAGTGCCGGAAGAGTTGGTGGCCGTGGCCGAGCAATTGTAAGCAGTAGCGGCGGTGAGACCAGTGACGGTAATGTGGGTTCCGACGCCGACGCCGGCGGCGGCTGCGGCGACGGCTGTTTTTGTTGCTCCTCCTCCCGTGCAGGACACAGTGTAGCTGGTGAGAATGATAGTTGTGCCAGGGTATACGGTCAGTGTTGCACTGCTCTCGGTGAGAGCAGTGGCGCCAGAAGCAGGGATGGATGGCCTACTCGGTGGAACGAAGGCAGCAATATCAGCATCGCCCAGAAGATAATGCGGAATCGCGCCCGCATTTGCCGAAGCCTTATGAACTGAAGGTTTTTGCGCAAAACCGGGAGCCGCTCCATGACAGCCAGCGCAAGTGTTCGCATACTTCGTTGCGCCGGATTGCGCGTGCGCGGCAGATGGCGTCAGCACCAATACCGCCGCGATCCATACAACCGCCAAGCAATGATTTTTCATGATTCCCCCTTTGGGCTTATTTGATGGTCAGCATCGAAGCACCGCATCCCGCGACGCCTGATGATCCTCTGTAGCGGATGCCTTGTGACATCACGGAGCGGGGCGGACGATGTCGTTTCGCTTCGGCGACGCGCCATCGGTGATCTTACCGACCGCAAACTTTGGCTGAACGTTTACGATCTCGAGAGAGCCGACGCGCTGTTCGGGCGCTCCGAGATTCAAACCGGAGCTCGGGTCGATCAGCGCTCCCTCGGCGCGATAGAGCAGAAATCTTGCGCCGGGAGCAATGCCCGATTCGCCGCCGGCATTGAGGTAGATCTGTTCGCCGCTCACGCGAATCACGCGCGCTTCCCACGGAGTAGTTCCGAGCTCCCCAACGATGAAGGCAACGGCCTTTGCGATGGCGTCGCGCGAGGCCCGTCCGAGCGGCGTGCTCGAGAAGCCTGCTCCTCCAACGTCAGCTTTGGCGGTGCTGTACTTGAAGTCGACACCTCGTGAACTTGCTGTGCCTCGCGCAACGTGCGAGGCAAGGACCTGTGTCGTGGCGGAGTCGTAAATACGGACGTCGATGCCGACCTGAGCCCGTACCAGGTTCGCCCCGATGCTGATTCCCTCGAGGAACTTCAACTGGCTGCTCGTTCCCGACTGTGTGTACGAATACTCGGTCACCGCGCATCGCAGCAGTGCCTGAGCTCCGATGACGCTGCCGGCTTTGATTGCCGTTTCAGCATTTGCACGCTGGCTTGCGCCGAGCTCCTGCTCTGCGGTCGCATCGGCGAGACCCTTTCGCTCCAGCACGATGAAGCGCCCACTCTTCATCAACTCGGTGGTCAGCATCTCGGTCAATCCGAGGGCAAAGTCGGCTGGTGGCGGAATCTGGATCGTGCTGGTGTGACTGATCGTGCCGGGAGAAGAGGTCGAAAGGGTCGTGGCAGTGAGACCCATGTCCATGACTGCGACGCGTTTCTTCAAGCCGGCATGCGATGCAGCAGTGGCTGCATCGAGTCGCAGCGGGGTGAGCACGAACAGCAGGAGCAGAAATGCGTTTCCCGCGGTGTGATAACGGCGCATGACCCTGACCTCCGAATGCAGCACTTCAAGCCACCTCTCTCAGCTCGCCCGAAGATTCGAAATCTCTTGCTTCCAGAAAACACCGGGATGTTCGGGTAGGGATACAATGAGAGTTCCCGATGACCGAGCAGCGTTACAGGAGCGATCCGGTCGCTGACGAGAGTTTCGACGCCGGCGACACCGAGGCTTTGGCGTCGCGCGTCGCGCTGGAGTATTGGGAGCGCATTCGTTACTTTGCCGCGCGGCATCTCGACGACGCATCGGCTGCCGAGGATGTTGCGCAGGAGACTATGCGGGTGGTGATCGAAGCGCTGCAGAAGCAGAAGATACGCGATGTGAGCGCAATCGGCTGTTTCGTTTTCCAGACCGCACGCAACATCTGCCTTCACGCCGGACGCTCCCGGCTGCGTACAGCGAATGCACTGGCGAGGTTCTCTCGCGATGAGGCAACGGCAGAATCCGACAACCCTGTGCACGCTCTGATGGGCAGCGAGGAGAGTGAGAGGGTACGCGTGGCGCTCGGAGCTGTTGTGGCCGAGGATCAGGCGATCCTTCTCCTCTTTTTTGAGGAAGGTCTCGATGCCGATGAAGTGGGACAGCGGCTCAGCATCAGTGCGGGTGCGGCGCGAGTTCGGAAACATCGAGCGCTTTCTCGCGTTGAAGAAGCTCTCCGAAGAAACGATTTGAAGACATCGGGAACAATAGGGTGAATGGAGGAAACCAGCGCAGTTGTCCACACGCCGACGGCGATTTGGAGCGCGGCGGCAAGGGACGTTCTGACCGCATCCAACTGTGCGGGGGCATGTTCCGGCAGAGATTTCACTCCTCGGTCGGTGCTCGCGCTGCCTGATTTCGGTCGGCTGCAGTGGGAAGGAACTCTGCGGCAGAATCCCCGCGCGGTTCGTGCCAGTGCTGCGCCGGCAGAGGGTGTCCGAAGAGGAAACCCTGCAGCAGGTCGCATCCGCCGTCGCGCAGGAACGTCATCTGTTCTGCTGTCTCGACACCTTCCGCTACAACCTCCATTTCCAAACTGTGTGCGACTCCGATGACTGCCTTCACGATGGCCGCGTCGGCGCGGTCTGTGAGAACGGTGTTGACGAATGAACGGTCTATTTTTACGGTGCACACCGGAAATTGTTTGAGGTAAGAAAGCGAAGAGTAGCCGGTTCCAATGTCGTCAATCGCAATGCGTACGCCCTGCGTGCGAAGCAGTCGGAGAATTCGGGTCGTCTGCTCAGGATCTGCAGCAGCAACCGATTCGGTCACTTCGAGCTCGAGGAGTTCCGAGCTGAGAGCGGTCTCCTCGAGGGCACGCTGAACGATCCCTGCAATGTCGCTCCGTTGGAACTGACGAGGGGAGACATTCACCGCTACACGAACAGCCCTGAGGCCTTTCTGCTGCCATTCGACAGCGTCAGCGCAGGCTTGTCGTAGTACCCATTCTCCAAGCTGGATGATGAGACCGGTGTCTTCAGCGATCGGGATGAAGCTCTCCGGGCTGAGAAGACCACGCTCAGGGTGCGGCCATCGAATCAGCGCTTCCAGCGCCATGATTACTCCGGTCTCAGCGTTCACAATCGGCTGATAGTGGAGCAGGAGTTCCTGCCGGTCGATGGCTTGTCGCAGGCTGGTTTCGATGATGAATCTCTCGATCGCACGGCTGTTCATTTCCGGCGTGGAGAGCTTGTGAATATTACCGCCCGCCTGCTTTGCGGCGAACAGCGCATTGTCTGCGCTCCGCATCAGAGACTCCCCGTCAGAACCGTCTGCCGGAAACAAGGCGATGCCGATGCTGGGCGTGAGGAAAACAGTTCTGTCTGCGATCTGTAGAGGTAGCGAGATCGTCTGCATCAGTTTTCGCGCTACTCGCTCGGCGTCAAGCACGCTCGACAGCTCGCCAATGGCGACTTCAAACTCATCGCCGCCCGTACGAGAAAGAGTGTCCGTGCTACGCATGCGTGTCTGGAGACGTTCGGCGAGTATCACCAGGAGTTCGTCTCCGGTTGCGTGACCGAATATGTCATTCACCTTCTTGAAATCGTCGATGTCAATGAAGAGTACGGCAGCCTGCCGTCGGCCTCGGGTCGCCTGGGCGATGGTCATGGTCAGCCTGTCCCGGAACAGCTGACGGTTCGGCAGAAGGGTGAGTGAATCGTGATACGCCTGGAAACGCACCTGCTCCTCAGCGCGTTTGAGGTCATCGATGTCGACGATTGTGCTCTGCGTGAAGGCGGCGCCCGGCTGGTCCTCCACACGCGTGATGCTCTCGAGCGCGTGCAGGAAGCTTCCGTTTCGCCTGACAAAAACGACCTCGATGCTGGGGAGGGTCGGGACGTCACGGAGCAGGGATCGAACCTCCTGTCGCTCTCCGCGGTCGCGATGGAACTCGTCCACCTTGAGACCGATCACGTCGGTCGATGCAGAAAACCCGAGCATTCGGGCGAACGACGGATTGCACTCGGTGATGATGCCGTCCCCGTCGCAGGTGTAGAAGCCGGCAAGATTCTGGTCGAAGAGAATGCGGAACTTCTTCTCCAGGTCGTCTACCGCCTGCGCCGCCGCCCGTGCGTCGGTAACGTCGCGGAAGCTCCAGACGCGCCCCGCGATCCCGCCAGCGACACTGTATGGAATTGAGTAGCGTTCGAAGACCCTTCCGTCTTTCAGTTCGAGCACATCTCTTGTCTCGTCGGCGTTCTGCCAGTCGAACTGCTGTGCCGCGGCGACGAACGACTCGGGGTCTCGAAGCTGCTGAATCGCGTGACGCAACATGCCGTGGTCGTCACCAGCACGTTGCATCTCGGGGGTGATGTTCCACATCGCAGCGGCGCGGCGATTGTAGAGAGCAATACTGCCGGCGCGGTTGAGGACGAGAATACCCTCACCTGTGGAATCAATCGTTGCGTGCAGGAGCGAAATGTTGCGAGTGAGCAGCTCTTCGCTGCGGCTCCGCTCAGTTTTCAGAGCCGGTCCGGCATCTGAATCCGTATCTCCAGACACTGAGGCGGGGCGGCTCATAAGGGCATCGCTGCCGTCAGGGGGGAAGGCCGAGCCTTTACGCTCGACGCCGAATTCGCTGCTGGTCATGGGCGGGCTGTTGTAAGGAAGAACTTCGCGCAGAGGACGGGCGACTGGTGAGCTATGAGGATGAAGAAGCGAGGACGCTCCAGGGTTTGCGAGATGGTTGCGTTGGTCGGCTCCGCGGGCGGTGACCGAATCGGCAACGGAGTCACCGAGATGCGATTCACTCATCACGCCATTCGCTCCACCGGCCAAACGGACACAGTTTCTGCCGTCGCGCTTTGCTTGATAAAGAGCCTCGTCAGCAGCTTTAATGAATTTCGCGGCCGACTCCAGATGAGCCGCTGGCAGGCCCGCCAGGCCGATGCTGAGGGTGACGCTTAGCTCGCCGAACGCGCATGGAATTCTCAACTCAGCTACTGCACTGCGTATTCGTTCCCCGACGACGACAGCTTCGGGGAGAGTGGTCTCAGTCATTAACACAACGAATTCCTCTCCGCCGTATCGTGCGAGTACGTCCGAGGAACGAAGCGACTCAGCGATGGCCGTAGAGACTTCTCTGAGCACTATGTCTCCGACACTGTGGCCGTACGTGTCGTTCACGATCTTGAACTCGTCGAGATCGATCATGGCGATACTGAGCGGGCGACCGTGCCTCAACGAAACGTCGAACAACCGGCCCGTCTCGGCCTCGAGGAATCGCCGGTTGTACACATGTGTAAGGTCGTCGATGAGTGACAACTGCTCGAGCATCGCCAGGCGGCCGTGCAGCGCCTTCTGCATCAGCACATTTCGGCGGATGGCCTGGAGCCGGGGGCGGAACTCGCCCTCGTCGATCGGGAGTTCGACACACTCGTCGGCACCCGCATCAAATCCCGGAAGGATATCGACCGGTGACTTTGACGGGCTCAGAAACAGAAGGTGACGGTGTACTTCGGCTTGCCGCACCCGCGTTGCAACCTCACGACAGAGGTCGAGCCCGTCACCGTCCGGCAGTGACCGCCCGATCAGAGCGATATCCCACGGGTACTCACAGAGAAGAACACGCCCTTCTGCAGCGGTGGCCGCTTCGACGGCAATGTCACCTGACGAACGAGCCATGACGCCGAGCAGCTGTCTCATCGACGGATCGCTGTCGACGATCGCGATGACAAGTGGCAAGTCGAGCATGTTCTGACCTTCGACCTGTAAGTTCAGCCTGACGGACCTGGCAGGCTGTGCGGCTCAGGAGCAGATTTGGGGCAGCTTCGCAGCGGTTGCGGGTTTCGACTACCTCACCCGCAGATGAGATCATTGCACAAAATTGGGGCAGGTTTCTGGGTTACTGAGGTTGAGTCGGAAAGTTCATCCGTTGGGTCCTTGAGCAGAGGATGAGTTCTTTTGCTTTGTTGCTGATTTGCTGCTTCAATTTGCCTTGAAGGTTTGAGCGGAGTCACACTCCGAGAACACACGTACTGCCGACCTTGAAGGTTTGTCGCGTTGCGCAAGACTATTTGAAGGGGAACAAGCTCATCCCGCCTGCGTGAGAGCGACAGCGAAG